>NZ_JBRIQN010000004.1:0-324832 GCF_052981855.1 Micromonospora sp. LZ34 | reverse complement strand
GAGGCCGGGCGCGGCCCGGCGCGGCCCGGCATGGCGCGGCGCGGACCGGCACGGCGCGGACCGGCGCGGCGCGGACCGGCGCGGCGCGGACCGGCGCCTCAGGACGACGCGGCGGCGGCCAGTGCCTGGCGGCAGAGCCGGTCGGCGGTCCGGGTCGTCTCCGGCAGCCGGAACCGCGGGGTCAGGGCCAGCACCTGGGTGGTGGCGTTGTCGAGGCTCATCCGGTGGCCGACGCTGACGAAGACCGGCTTCACCCCGTCCCGGGTCCGCAGCACCCGCCCGACGAGCTCGTCGCCGTCGCGCAGCGGCGACCACGCGCCCCGCCCCTCGGCCGGCGGCCTCCACTCCCCGACCAGCGGCGTCTTGCCCACCCCGATCGCCGGCAGGCCGGTGACCACACCCAGGTGGCAGGCCAGCCCGAACCGGCGCGGGTGGGCCAGCCCGTGCCCGTCGCAGACCAGCAGCTCCGGACGGATGGTCAGCCGGTCCAGCGCGTCGAGCAAGGCGGGCAGCTCGCGGAACGCGAACAGCCCCGGGACGTACCCGAACGCGGGCCGGCCGACGCTGACCGCGCTGTCCACCACCGCGAGGGTCCGGGCATCCAGCACGGTGACGGCCGCCGCGAGCCGGTCGCCGCTCTCGGCGTACGCGACGTCCAGGCCGGCCACCGTCGCGGGCGCGGCCGGTCCCGGCCCGACGAGGTCCACCAGCGGCCGCAGCCGGTCCTGTACGGCGATCGCCTCCGCAACACTCCCCGGCGAAACGAGCACCGCCGTGATCGACTCCGGTTGCGGGATATCGCGGTGTCCACGTGCCCTGGATACCGCGATATCCGGGAACCCGTGTCGATCACCGCGCTGACGCTCGGCGGGACTTGACCGCTGGTCCTCCTGCGCCATCGCCTGAGCGTATGCCGGTCCGGCTGGCGGTCGTCCGTGCCCGCCCGAGCCGGTCCTTCGCGCTCGCTCGTCTCCGACCGACTGTGGTCCGCTACTGGCCGACGCGGCCGTCGATCAGCTCGCGGAGCAGGTCGGCGTGGCCGTTGTGCCGGGCGTACTCCTCGATCATGTGGACCAGCAGCTCGCGCAGCGAGATCTCACTGCCGTCCCGCTGCCGGCCCTTCACTCCCAGGTCGGGCGCCTCGGCGACCAGCCGCTCGGCGAACTCCACCTCGGCCCGCCAGTTCCGCCACGCCTCGGCGACCACGTCGGGGTCGGCCACCGCACCGTTGAAGTCCAGATCCCGATCCGTGTCGGAGGGGTAGACCTTCGGCACGTCCTCGCCGGCCATCACTCGCCGGAACCAGCCCCGCTCCACCTCGGCCAGGTGCCGCAGCAGGCCGAGCAGCGACAGCGCCGACGGCGGTACGGCCCGCCGGGCCAGCGCCTCTACGTCCAGGTCGGCGCACTTGAGCTCCAACGTGAGGCGCTGGTCGCGGAGGTACTCCACCAGGACGGTGCGCTCGTCGTCGAAGCCCCCGTCCGAACGCGGATCGTGGTCGGGGTGCACGAACATGTTCGACCAGGCGAAGTTCTGAACGGGTCGGTCGGCGGCGTCGGTATCCGTACGCGAGTCAGCCATGGCGCGACCCTTGCCCAGCTATCGACAGGCTCGCAAGCCATTTCGCGTGATCAGATCCGGCGCAGCCGGAATCTTGGCTGCTCGTTCGTTAAGTGACGCTGCTTGTGTTGGCGGACCTGCTCATCCCAGACCTCCTGGTCGTAATCGGGGTCGGGTGGGATCCACTTGTGCGATCCGTCGCTGTAGTGGAACTTCTCGTCGCCCGGCCGAAGCACGCTCACCGCACCCACCCGACGAAGCGCTGGTGGAGGCCAGCGGCCGGCACCCAGACCAGATCCTCGGCCGCCCAGACGAGGTATGAGCCCATGTAGATGGCCAACGAAACGTGCGCCTTGCCGAACTCCGCCCGCGGCTCGCGCTTGCGCGTAGGGCAGGGCCACGGCGCACCGCAGCTGGCACAGGTCCAGATCGGAAGCACCGGTCCGTGGGCGGTCATGGGAGACCACCGAGGACCCGCGTCGTACTCGCCCGGGTCGCCCACTTCAGACGCCAGCAAGGGTTCGGCGATAGCTGCGACCACCAGGTCCGACATCCGACGCGCATGCCGTCGAGCCGCGGACGTACACCGAGAGGATGGCCTACACAGATGGCCGTCCGGGGCTACTGAGAGAGACTGCTTCTCTTCTGGGCTGAGGCTCTCTTCCTACTAAGGGGACGCGGTCGAGGAGTGTGGCGCTGCAGGCGATTAGGTGCGGTCCACAGTGACCCTCACCTGCGTCAGTCTCCCGTCGACCGCTGTGCTGGCGTTAGGTGATCGGGGCGATGCTGCGGAGGAGCCATCAAATCACTGGTCCCTGTAAGATCAGTTCTGGCAGTATATTGAAGGCGATGGATTAGCCAAGAGTATTGGCCCTGCTCAAAGGGTTGCTCGTTGTTTATGACGCTATCTGTGTACTCTAAGAGGTCGCCGGCGGCATCCAGTACGTCCCTATGGCCAACTAGCAGGACAGTTGTAAAGGCTTGCCACAGTTCCGAACGAGCCTCGCGTTTGTCGGCCGGCGTTCTATCTCCGGCAAGGACCTGCCTCACATGGCCGGCTGCTATGTAAAACGCCGAGTACGCCTCGATCCGCTCCCTGTGCAACCGGAACCGATCTTCACGCTGGTGCTGCTCCCGCTGTACCTGTGCGGCCTGCTTGGCCTGCATGTGCGATCCCAGCCAAGTCCCGACGGTACCAATACCCCCACCGAGTGCGGTCAACAGCAATGACTCCCATACGGCCACCACTCCTCCAATACTTGGCTTGCAAGGACCGCAGCGAACACCAGCACTGTACTGCTAACCGGCTACTGTTCGGGTTCAGCGACCGTGACCCCTACGCGACCCCAACCGGCCGCAAGATGAGCACGAGTGACCCAGCAATCCGGCAGGCTTGCGCGTGGCTAATGTGACGGACCCTGACCGAGCGGGAGCACTCTTAATCCGCTCGTCAAGATCAGGGCCTCTCTAGGGCGTCGGGGCGTCTCCAGGGCGTCAGACATTAACCAGCGACGACAAACAATGCCCATCGACAGCCGAAGATACAGGAAGCTCGCAGCCTTGATTGGGGCTGCGACCTGGTGGGCGACGGACGAGTCGACCTGTACGCCGGATTCGGTCTCCAGAAAGCCCTGCTGGCCGGGGCCGCCCTGCCTGCATCGCTCTCCTAGGAGAGATGCGAGATTGACGACCGACTACAACGACAACCCGGTCAGCACCATGACCCGCGGCTCGGTGTAGTCCTCCATCGCGCTGCGCAGCCCCTCGCGACCGACGCCACTGCCCTTCACCCCGCCGTACGGCATCTGGTCGGCGCGGTACGACGGCACGTCCCCGACGATCACCCCGCCGACCTCCAGGACCCGCCCGGCGAGGAAGGCCGTCTGGAGGCTGTGCGTGAAGACCCCGGCCTGCAGCCCGTACGCCGAGTCGTTGACCGCGGCGAACGCGGCCTGGTCGTCGGTGACCCGGGCGACCACCAGCACCGGCCCGAACACCTCCTCGGCGCTGACCTTGGCGTCGGCCGGCACTCCGGAGAGCACGGTCGGCGGGTAGGTCGCACCTTCCCGCCGGCCGCCGACCTCGATGGTCGCGCCGGCCGTGACCGCCTCGTCCACCCACGCCTCGACCCGGCGGGCGGCGTCCTCCGACACCAGCGGCCCGACGTCGGTCAGCTCGTCGGCCGGGTCGCCGGTGCGCAGCTCCTGCACCGCGGCGAGCAGCCGGGGCAGGAAGCCGTCGTAGAGCCACTCGTGCACGTAGACCCGCTGCACCGCGATGCAGGACTGCCCGGCCTGGTAGTTGGCGAAGGTGGCGATGCGGTGCGCCGCGAAGGTCAGGTCCTCGTCGGTGTTCCAGTCCTCGCAGATCACCGCGGCGGCGTTGCCGCCCAGCTCGAGGGTGACGTGCTTGTCGGGCACCGACCGGCGGATCGCCGCGCCGACCGGCCCGGAGCCGGTGAACGACACCACCGGCAGCCGGGGGTCGGCGACCAGTTCGGCGGCCCGCTCGTTGGGCAGCGGCAGCACCGAGAACATCCCGGCCGGCAGCTCGGTCTCGGCGAGCAGCTCGCCCAGCAGCAGCGCCGAGAGCGGGGTGGCCGGGGCCGGTTTCACGATGATCGGAGCGCCCACCGCGATGGCCGGCGCGACCTTGTGCGCGACCAGGTTGAGCGGGAAGTTGAACGGTGCGATGCCCAGCACCGACCCCTTGGGCACCCGCCGGACCAGGGCGATCCGCCCGGTGGCGGCCGGGTCGGTGTCCAGTCGTTGCAGCTCGCCGGAGAACCGGCGGGCCTCCTCGGCCGCCCACCGGAAGGTGGAGACCGCCCGGCCGACCTCGGCGCGGGCCCACTTCAGCGGCTTGCCGTTCTCGGCGGTGATCAGCCGGGCGACCTCGTCGGCCCGCTCCGCGAGCCGCCGGGAGACGTGGTCCAAGGCTGCCGCGCGGGCGTGCGCGGGCAGGGCCGCGGCCGCCCGGGCCACCTCGGCCGCCGCGGCGACGGCCGTCTCGACCTGGTCGGGCGTGGCATGGGTGGTACGACCGACAGCGCGTCCGTCGTACGGGTGGTGCACGGTCAGCTCACCCTCGCCGTGGGCGGGACGGCCGGCGACATAGAAGGCTACGGGCTCCACGCTGAGCAGCCTAGACGACCGAGCAGTCCACGGAAACAGTCGCCTGAACCCTTGTCTGCCGCGAATTCAGTAGCGAAGATGGCACACAGACTGCGATTACCGCCGCAGACCCGCACCCCCGGCCCCCCTTCGGAGAGATCGAGTCATGAGTGACCAGCAGAAGCTGCGCAACTTCGTCAACGGCGAGTACGTCGAGCCGGTGGACGGCGGCTACGCCGACCTGATCGACCCCTGCACCGGTGAGGCCTTCGCGCAGGCCCCGGTCTCCGGTGCCGCCGACGTGGACGCGGCGATGAAGGCCGCCGCCGGCGCGTTCGAGAGCTGGCGGGACGTCACCCCGGCCGAGCGGCAGAAGGCCCTGCTCAAGCTCGCCGACGCGGTGGAGGCCCGGGCGGCCGAACTGGTCGACGCGGAGGTCCGCAACACCGGCAAGCCGCGCCAGCTCACCGCCGACGAGGAACTGCCGCCGGCGGTGGACGAGTTCCGGTTCTTCGCCGGCGCGGCCCGGCTGCTGGAGGGGCGCTCGGCCGGCGAGTACCTGGCCGGGCACACCTCGTATGTTCGGCGCGAGCCGATCGGCGTCTGCGCCCAGGTGACCCCGTGGAACTACCCGCTGATGATGGCGGTCTGGAAGATCGCCCCGGCCCTGGCCGCCGGCAACACGGTGGTGCTCAAGCCGTCGGACACCACCCCGGTGTCCACGCTGCTGCTGGCCGAGATCGCCGCCGAGTTCTTCCCGCCGGGCGTGTTCAACGTGGTCTGCGGCGACCGGGACACCGGTCGTAGCCTGGTCGCGCACCCGACCCCGCAGCTGGTGTCGATCACCGGCTCGACCCGGGCGGGCATGGAGGTGGCGGCCGCGGCCGCCCCGGATCTCAAGCGGACCCACCTGGAGCTGGGCGGCAAGGCCCCGGTGGTGCTCTTCGACGACGCGGACGTGGCGGCGGCGGCCGAGGCGATCGCGGTTGGCGGCTACTTCAACGCCGGGCAGGACTGCACCGCGGCGACCCGGGTGCTCGCCGGCCCCGGCATCCACGACGACTTCGTCGCGGCGCTGACCGAGCAGGCCCGCAACACGAAGACCGGCGCGCCGGACGACGAGGACGTGCTCTACGGCCCGCTGAACAACGTCAACCAGCTGGCCCGGGTCAGCGGTTTCGTCGACCGGCTCCCCGACCACGCGGAGCTGCACACCGGTGGCTCGCGGATCGGCGAGCGCGGCTACTTCTACGCGCCGACCGTCGTCTCCGGGGTGCGCCAGGCCGACGAGATCATCCAGGACGAGGTCTTCGGCCCGGTCATCACCGTGCAGCGGTTCACCGACGAGGACGAGGCGGTGCGCTGGGCCAACGGCGTCGAGTACGGTCTGTCGGCCTCGGTCTGGACGCGGGACCACGGCCGGGCGATGCGGATGACCCGCCGGCTCGACTTCGGCTGCGTCTGGGTGAACACCCACATCCCGTTCGTCTCCGAGATGCCGCACGGCGGCTTCAAGCACTCCGGGCACGGCAAGGACCTCTCGGTCTACAGCCTGGAGGACTACACCCGGATCAAGCACGTCATGCACAACATCGAGGGCTGATCGGTGAGCGCGAGGAGTGAGCCGGGTTTGCGAGCCCCGAAGTCGCGAACGGAAGGCGGCGCAGTGGCGTCGAGCGAGGAACTGCACAAGCGGCGCGGCGCCGCCGTCGCCCGGGGCGTCGGCAGCGTCATCTCGTCCTACGTGGACCGGGCGGCGGGCGGCACGATGGTCGACGTTGACGGGCGGGAGTGGATCGACTTCGCCGCCGGCATCGCGGTGACCAACGTCGGCAACTCCGCCCCGAAGGTGGTGGAGGCGGTCCGCGCGCAGGTCGAGCGCTTCACCCACACCTGCTTCATGGTCGCGCCGTACGAGTCGTACGTAGCGGTCTGCGAGCAGCTCAACGCCCTCACCCCGGGCGCCTTCGACAAGCGCTCGGCGCTGTTCAACTCCGGCGCCGAGGCGGTGGAGAACGCGGTGAAGATCGCCCGGCACGCCACCGGGCGGCCAGCGGTGGTGGTCTTCGACCACGCGTACCACGGCCGGACCAACCTGACCATGGCGCTGACCGCGAAGAACATGCCGTACAAGCACCGGTTCGGGCCGTTCGCCGGGGAGATCTACCGGGTGCCGATGTCGTACCCGCTGCGCGACGGTGGGCTGCCCGGCGCGGAGGCCGCCGCGCGAGCGATCGAGATGGTCGAGAAGCAGGTCGGCGCGGAGAACGTCGCCGCGCTGCTGATCGAGCCGATCCAGGGCGAGGGCGGGTTCGTCGTACCGGCGCCGGGCTTCCTGCCGGCGCTGCGCGAGTGGGCCACGGCGGCCGGGGTGGTCTTCGTCGCCGACGAGATCCAGACCGGGTTCTGCCGCACCGGCGACTGGTTCGCCTGTCAGCACGAGGGCGTCGAGCCCGACCTGGTCACGCTGGCCAAGGGCATCGCCGGCGGGCTGCCGCTGGCCGCGGTGACCGGGCGGGCCGAGTTGATGGACGCGGTGCACGTCGGCGGGCTCGGCGGCACGTACGGCGGCAACCCGCTCGCCTGCGCCGCCGCCCTGGCCAGCATCGAGACCATGCACGAGCTGGACCTGGCCGGTGCCGCGCGGCGGATCGAGGCGACCATGGTGCCCCGGCTGCAGGCCATCGCCGAGCGCACCGGCGTGATCGCCGAGGTACGCGGCCGGGGCGCGATGCTCGCCGTGGAGATCGTCCGACCCGGCACGCTCACCCCCGACCCGGTCGCCACGGCGGCGGTGTCGGGGGCCTGTCACGCCGCCGGCCTGCTCACCCTCACCTGCGGCACGTACGGCAACGTGCTGCGCTTCCTGCCGCCACTGGTCATCTCCGCCACCGGCCTGCGCCGGGGGTTGGACATCCTGGATGCCGCCTTCGGCGGTTGACCCCGGGCGGGCCCCACGGGCGCTGGGCCCCTCGCCGGACGGCGAGGGGCCCGTCGTCCATCAGGTCAGCGCAGCACCTCGACCACGTTGCGCCGGATCACGTTCTTGCCGGGCTCGCGCACCTGGTCCATCGCGGCCGCGTTGAGCAGCACGCAGCTGCCCGACGGGCCGGTCACCGTCACCGTGGTCGACCGGTTGTTGTCCAGGTTGGTCACCCGCAGCCGGGTGCCCACCGGAAACCGGCCGCTGGTCGCCGCCGGCGCCCCGCCGTCGGCCGAGAAGGTCACCGACCCCGGGCAGGCGGACGCGCCACCGGGCTGGCCGGCGCCCGGCTGCGCCGCCCCACCGCCCGGCTGCGCCGCGCCGCCGTCCAGGCGCTCCACCACGTTGCGGCGGATCACGTTCTTGCCGGGCTCCCGCACCAGCTCCATGGCGGCCGCGTTGAGCAGCACGCAGCTGCCCGACGGGCCGGTCACGGTGACCGTCGCGGACCGGTTGTTGTCCAGGTTGGTCACCCGCAGCCGGGTGCCCACCGGAAACCGGTCGCTGGTCGCCGCCGGCGCCCCGCCCTCGGCCGAGAAGGTCACCGACCCCTGGCACGCCGAGGCGCGCGCCGGCGCGCTGTCCGCGAATCCGAGCCCGGTGCCCACCGCCACGACCGCCGAGGCGACCACCGCCACACCCGCCGCCAGCACGTGCTTCCGCTGCACCCTCACCGTTGTCTCTCCCGTCGTCCGGTGGTGTCGTTCGACGCCTGGTACGGACTGGGAGCGCTGCACCGTTCACCGCGATCCCGAGGTTGACCTGAAGTCGGCTTCAGGTTCTAGCGTCGGACCGGGGACGAAGGAGGGGGTTCCGTGACCTATCTGGTGACCGGCGCGACGGGCCGGGCCGGCCGGCACGTGGTGTCCGAACTGCTGGCGCGCGGGGTGCCGGTACGCGCCCTGACCAGGCATCCGGCCCGGGCTGCGGTGCTGCCGGCCGGGGTGGAGGGGGTGGCCGGCGACCTCACCGATCCGGCCACCCTCACGACGGCGTTCGAGGGCGTCGTCGGCGTGCACCTGCTGACCGTCGGGGGTGACGACTACGCCACGCTCCGTACCGGGCGGGAGATCGTCGCCCTCGCGCAGCGGGCCGGTGTCCGGCGACTGGCCGTGCTGTGGAACGGCCAACCCGGCCCGGTCGAGGAGGCCGTCCGGGCCGGGGCTCTGGAGTGGACGATGCTCCAGCCGGTGGACTTCATGGGCAACACCCTCGGCTGGGCCGGGTCGATCCGCGACGCCGGCGAGGTACGCGAGCCGTTCGCCGACGTCCGCAGCGCGCTGGTCGACGAGGCCGACGTCGGCGCGGTCGCCGCGGAGGTGCTCACCGGCGACGGGCACGCCGGCCAGGTCTACACCCTCACCGGCCCGCAGGCGCTCACCCCGCGCCAGCGGCTGGCCACCGTCGCCGAGGCGGTCGGCCGCGACCTCCGCTTCGTGGAGCTGACCGAGGAGCAGGCCCGCGCCCGGTGGCGGCAGGCGGGCTACGACGACGAACTGGTCGACCTGCTCGCGTCCTGGCAGGGCGACCCGCCACCGGTCGCGTACACCGTCACCGAC
This sequence comes from Micromonospora sp. LZ34, assembly GCF_052981855.1. Lineage (NCBI taxonomy): Bacteria > Bacillati > Actinomycetota > Actinomycetes > Micromonosporales > Micromonosporaceae > Micromonospora > Micromonospora sp. LZ34. Next base: position 315,617 of record NZ_JBRIQN010000004.1, on the reverse strand, counting down.
ACCGTCGCGCGGCTGCTCGGCCGGCCGCCCCGAACCTTCGCCGACTGGGCCCGCGCCCACGCCGCCGCGTTCCGCTGAGCCGCCCGCACCCGCCGCGTCACACCGGGCCGTAGCGGGTGTGCGGGGCGCCGGTCAGCAGCGCCCAGTACCGGTCGCCGTACGACCAGTGCCACCACTCGGTCGGGTAGTTCACCAGGCCCGCGCCGCGCAGCGCGTCGCCCATGATCCGCCGGTGCCGGCGAGCGGCCGCCGGGATGGCCGGCGCGTCGGTGAAGCAGGCGTTGCCGCTGGCCTCCGGGGTGGCGTCAACGGCGGTGCCCAGGTCCAGCTCGACGCCGTCCTCGGTGCACAGGGTCAGATCGACCGCCCCGCCGGTGCTGTGCGGCGCCACCTCGACCGGCGAGACGAACTTGGTGGTCTCCCGGTGCAGCCGTTCCGGCGACCAGTCCGGGTGCGCCCGGCGCAGCTCCTCCCGGTAGCCGGTGAAGATCTCCAGTTGGGCCCGGTACGGCCGGTATCCCTCGATGACCAGCAGGCGCAGGCCGGCCGGCAGCGCGTGCTGCGCGGCCAGCAACCGGTCCGCGACCCCACGGCGCAGTCGGGCGTACGCGCCGGCCGGGTCGGCCGCCCGGGGATCCAGCCGTAGCTCCGGCAGCTCGCGCAGATCCACCAGCGGGTCACCGTCGTCGGCGCTGGGCACTGCCACCACCCGGGGATCGGCGAGCAGGATCATCGCGGGCTCCCGGCGGCGGCGCGGGCGGTGGCGGAGCGCTCCGCGTGGCGGGCGAAGGCCAGCTCGACCAGCCGGTCCACGATCTCCCGGTAGCCGACGCCGACCGCCGCCCACACCTTCGGGTACATCGAGTGCGCGGTGAAGCCGGGCATGGTGTTCAGCTCGTTGACGTAGAGGCCGCCGGACGCCTCGTCGTAGAGGAAGTCGACCCGGGCCAGGCCCCAGCCGCCGATCGCGGCGAACGCCCGCAGCGACAGCTCCCGGATCCGGTCCGTGACGTCCTCGGGCAGCGCGGCCGGGACGACCATCGGGTCGGCGTCGCCGAAGTACTTCTGCCGGTAGTCGAACCAGCCGCCGGAGACCCGCACCTCGCCCACCGCCGACGCCTCGGGCCGCCACCCGCCGAGCACCGCGCACTCCAGTTCCCGGCCGGTCACGCCCTGCTCGACCAGCACCAGGTGGTCGTGGCGCAACGCCTCCTCGACCGCCGCCGCCAGGTCGTCGCCCTCGGCCACCCGGGAGATCCCGATCGACGAGCCCATGCTGGCCGGCTTGACGAAGAGCGGCCGCCGCAGCCCCACCACCAGCTTCTCCGGGTCGTCGGCCGCCCGGTAGGTGGGCGCGTCGAACGCCACGTGCGGGGTGATCGGCACACCCTCGGCGCGCAGCGCCCGCTTCATCGCCACCTTGTTCATGCCCACCGCGGAGGCGAGGATGCCGCACCCGACGTACGGCACGCCCAGCGACTCGAGCAGCCCCTGGACCACGCCGTCCTCACCGAACGGGCCGTGCAGCACCGGGAAGACCACGTCCAGCTCGGCGTGCACCGCGCCGGAGGCGTTCGCCGCGGACACCACCGCCGTGCCGGGGCGGGGTCCGGCCCGCAGCTCGACCGCCGGCCCGGTCACCGTCAGCCGGTCGTCGATGGCGCGGTCCGCCCCGGCGCCGTCCCGCAGCTCCGCCAGCACGGCGTCCGGCACCAGCCGGAGGCCCCCGGTACGGGTCACCCCGATGGCGACCGTGCGGTACCCGCCGCCGGCCAGGGCCCGGGCCACGCCGAGGGCCGAGGCGCAGGACACCTCGTGCTCCGCGGACGGACCACCGAACAGGATTCCGATCCGGACCGGCGCGCTCATGCCGCCCTACCTTCCATAGCAAGCCCGGCGGTGGTATTCGTACGGGCTGACGCGGACGAGGCGGGTATGGCTTTCATGCTGGCTGCCGTCCATGGCGTAGGTGGCTTGGCCGCCCGCCTCGTCTGCTCTTGCTGACTGCTGATTGGGCTCTGCGATCGATCGCTGTGTAGGGCGTTGACGGCGGCAAGAGCACGCGCGTGGACACGACGAGGGGAAGGAGTCTCATGGCTGTCGCGGTGGGTGTGGATGTGGCCAAGGAGTTCCACTGGGCCGCGCTCGTGCACACCGAGACCGGGAAGGTCCTGGCCAGCCACAAGGTCGACAACGACCCGGCGGCGATCCAGGCATTCATCAACGACGTGCGCACCGCCGAGGCCGAGCACGGCCCGGCGACGGTGGCGATCGACCTGTTGGGCGGCATCGCCGGGCTGCTGCAGGCCATGCTGCTCGATGCCGGGCTGCGGCTGGTGCACGTCCCCGGCCTGGCGGTCAACCGGGCCCGTCGGGCCACACGGGGTGGAGAGCGCAAGTCCGACCCGCGGGACGCGAAGGTCATCGCCGATCAGATCCGGCTGCGCGGTGACGAGCTGCGCATCGTGGAGCCGGCCGGCGAAACCGACGCTGAGCTGCGGCTGCTGGTCGGACGCCGCCGCGAGCTGGTTGTCGACCAGACCCGGCGCATCGGTCGGCTGCGGGACCTGCTCGCCTCGATCCACCCCGGCCTGGAACGGGTTATCGACGCCACCAACAAGGCCGACCTGGCCCTGCTGGCCCGCTACGTCACCCCCGGTGAGATCCGCCGCGCCGGGCGGCGCCGCATCAACGAGTACCTGCGCCACGTCGGTGGCCTGCGTACCGCGAGCATCGATGCCCTGGTCGAGCAGGCCCTGGCCACCGCCGCACGACAACACGTCACCGTGCCCGGCGAAACCGTCGCCGCGGACCTGGTCCGCGACCTCGCCAGCGAGGCGCTGACCTGCCGCGGCAAACTCACCGACCTGGACAAACGCATCACCGAGGCGCTCAACGACCACCCTGACGCGGCCCTCGTCCAGTCCCTGCCCGGGATGGGGGCCACCCTGACCGCCGAGTTCCTCGCCGTGGCAGGCGGCATCACCCGCTTCACCACCGGCGACCAGCTCGCCTCCGCCGCCGGCCTGGCCCCCGTGCTGCAGCAGTCCGGGAAGGTCCACTACCTGCGGCGGGCCACCAGCGGCGACAAGACCCTCAAACGGATCTTCTACCAACCGGCGTTCTGCGCCCTGCAACGCGACCCGACCAGCCGCGCCTTCTACGACCGCAAGCGCAGCGAGGGTAAACGCCACCACCAGGCGCTCATCGCCCTGGCCCGCCGGCGGATCAACGTGCTGCACGCGATGCTGCGCACCAGACAGCCGTACCGAATCGATCATGCCGTCGCGGCTTGACTTCCGCATTAGGCTGCCACCTCTTCCACCCTCGTGACATCGGCGAGCCGGTGGGCCGCCAACCGGGCCACCAGCTCCGCCTCGACATTTCCGCCGGTCAGCACCACGCCGACGGTGCGGTGCCGGCCGTCGGCCGCGATCCGCAGCGCGCCGGCCAGGCCGGCCGCGCCGGACGGTTCGGCCAGCACCTTCAGCTCCAGCAGCAGGAGCCGGAACGCCTCCGCGATCTCCTCGTCGTCCACCCGGACGACCCCGCGCAACGCGGTGCGCAGGATCGCGAACGGCAACTCCCCCACGCAGGACGGCCGCAGGCCGTCGGCGATCGTCGGCGCCGGCGCGACCGGCGTCGGCCGGCCGGCCGCCAGGCTCCGGGCCAGCGAGTCGCAGCCGACCGGCTCCACGCCGTACACCTCGATCGGTCGACCGGCGGCGGCGAGGCAGGCGCCGGCCGCCCCACCGCCGCCGCCGACCGGCAGCACCAGCGCGTCCAGCGGCGTGCCGGCCTGTTCGGCCTCCTCGATCAGCTCCAGGCTGGCGGTGCCCTGGCCGGCGATGACGTCCGGGTGGTCGTACGCGTCGACGACGGGATGCCCGGTGGCGTCGCTGAGGTCGCGGGCCATCGCGAGCCGCTCCTCGGCGGTGCCGGCGGCGACGATCCGCGCGCCCGCCGCCCTCGCCCGGGCGACCTTGGTCGGCGCCGCGTCCACCGGCAGCACCACGGTGGCGGCCATCCCGTGCCGCCGGGCGGCCAGCGCCACCGCCACCGCGTGGTTGCCGGTGCTCTGCGCGACGACGCCGCCGTGCCCGCCGGCCGCGGCGAGCCGACCGACCGCCAGCAGCGCGCCGCGCATCTTGTACGAGCCGCCGTGCTGGAGGTTCTCCGCCTTCAGCAGCACCCGGACGCCGGCCAGCCGGTCGATCGCCGGGGAGTGCAGCACCGGGGTGCGCAGCACCTGGCCGGCCAGCCGGCGGGCGGCCTCCTCGACGTCGGCCCGGACCGGACCGGCCTGGTCCGGCAGGTCGATGCGGGACATGTCGTCTCCTTTCGTTGCGTGGTCGGTGGCGCCGCGGCCGTCGTGCCGTCGGCGGTACCGGTTTTCGGGCACGCCGGATGAAGGGGTGCCGCGGTGCGGCCCCCGCCGGGGGCGTTGCTGGATGTGTGCCGGCCGGTCGGCCGGGTCAGTGCGGCAGTCGGACCTCGACCCGCAGGCCGCCGTACTCGGCGGGCCGGGCGGCGACGATGCCGTCGTGCGCCTGGGTGATCGAGCGGGCGATGGCCAGGCCGAGGCCGGCGCCGCCGCCGTGGCCGGTCCGGTCCGCGGCCAGCCGCCGGAACGGTTCGAACAGGCCGGCCACCGCCTCGGCGGGCACCACCTGGCCGGTGTTGACCACGGTCAGCGCCGGGGTGCCGCCGACCGCGACGGTGAGCGTGCCGCCGGGCCGGTTGTACTTGATCGCGTTCTCCACCAGGTTGGTCACCAGGCGCTCCAACAGCACGCGCTCCCCGGGCACCACCCGTGGGATGAGGTGACCTTCGATCGTCACGCCGGCCGCCCGGGCCCGGTCCTGGTACCCGGCCAGCACCCCGGCCACGATCTCGTCGAGCCGCTGCGGCGTCCGGGAACGCAGGCCCTGGTCGCTCTCGCTGAGCGTGAGCAACCCCTCGATCAGCCGCTCGTTGCGCTCGTTGGTCTGCAGCAGCTGGGCGGTCAGCAACTCCAACTGCTCGGCGGTGAGCGACTGCGCCATGCCGACCTCGATCAGCGTCCGCTGCACCGCCAGCGGGGTGCGCAGTTCGTGCGAGGCGTTCGCGGCGAACCGCCGCTGCCCCTCGTACCCGGCGGAGATCCGCTCCATCATCTCGTCGATGGCCCGGGTCAGCCGGGCCAGCTCGTCCCGGCCCGGGCGGCGGATCCGGTGCCCGAGGTTCTGCGGGCCGACGTGCGCGATCGGCTCGGCGAGGTCCCGCACCGGCCGCAGGCACCACACCGCGGCCGCCCAGATCGCGACCACCACGGCCACGAGCACACCGAGCATGGTCAGCGGGTACAGGGCCGCGTCGAGGTCGCGCGCCGGCTGGCACACCAGCCCCGAACCGGGCACCGGCAGGTTGCAGAACTCCTGGCCACGCAGCCACACCACGCTCAGCACCCACTTGCCGAGGCCGGGCAGGCTGTACCCGATCAGCAGGGCGAGCACGCCGACCAGCGCGACCCGGCGGCGCGGGGTCACTCCGGGCCGCCGATCCGGTAGCCGGCCTTCGGCACGGTGTGGATGACGGCCGGCTGGCCGAGCTTCTTGCGCAGCGTCATCACGGTGACCCGGACGGCGTTGGTGAACGGATCGGCGAACTCGTCCCAGGCCTGTTCCAGCAACTCCTCCGCGCTGACCACCCGGCCGCCCGCGCGCATCAGCACGTGCAGCACGGCGAACTCCTTCGGGCTCAGGTTCAGCGGGCGGCCGTCCCGGGTCGCGACGTGCCGGGCCACGTCCAGCACCACCCCGTGCCGCGCCAGCACGGGCGGGACCGCCGGGGCGGAGCGCCGGCCGAGGGCCTGCACCCGGGCGACCAGTTCGGCGAAGGCGAAGGGCTTGGTCAGGTAGTCGTCCGCGCCCAGCCCGAGGCCCTCCACCCGGTCCCGGATGCCGGCCGCCGCGGTGAGCAGGAGCACCCGGGTGCCCGCGTCCGAGTCGGCGATGCTGCGGCACACCTCGTCGCCGGTGTGCCCAGGCATGTCGCGGTCCAGCACGGCGACGTCGTACCGGTTCACCCCGATCCGCTCCAGCGCGCCGTTGCCGTCGTAGCAGACGTCGACCGCCATCGAGAGGCGGCGCAGCCCCTCGGCGACCGTGTCCGCCAGCAACCGCTCGTCGTCCGCCACCAACACCCGCACGCTTGCTCTCCCCGTGGTTCCTCGTTGTCCGGGACACCGTCTCAGGCTGGAGTTAAGGGTTCTGTAAGCACCCGCAGGAGTCATCCTCCACGGAGGCGATCCCGGGACAAACACCCGCGAGCCGGACGGAGGAGCTTGCCGCCCCGGTACGCCGTCTGAGTGCGTCCGTCCCCGGTCCACGACCGCACTTGGCGATCGGGGGTGAGCTGCGTCACGATAGGGCGCGAGGAGGTCGCCGATGGCCGACCCGTGGCTCGCCCTGGAATTCGGCGTCGATCCGGCGGAGCGGATCGCGCAGGTCGGTGCCGCCCACGAGGCGTTCCTCGCCGGCGGGCCGGAGGCGGCCCGGCGTACCGACCGGCGGCTGCGGGAGGTGGTCGCCCACTCCTGGCGCCGCTCGGCCGCGCTGCTCGACCCGGAGGCCACCCCGCCGGTCGAGCTGACCGACGACGCGCTGGAGAGCTACCGCGCCGCCCACCCGCTCGCCCGGGTGCTGCCGCTCTTCCGCGACCTGCTCGGCGGCATCGCCCAGGACGGCGCGCACCTGATGGCGGTCTGCGACGCCCACGGGCGGCTGCTCTGGGTGGAGGGGCATCCGGGCGTGCTCCGGCACGCCGAGCGGATGAACTTCGTTCCCGGAGCGCGCTGGGACGAGCCGCATGCCGGCACCAACGCCCCGGGCACCGCCCTGGCGATCGACCACAGCGTGCAGATCTTCGCCACCGAGCACTTCAGCCGGCCGGTGCAGCGGTGGACCTGCGCCGCCGCGCCGATCCACGACCCGGCGACCGGGCGGCTGCTCGGGGCGGTCGACATCACCGGCGGCGACCACCTGGCCAACCCGCAGAGTTTGGCGCTGGTCCGGGCCACCGCCCGGGCCGCCGAGGCACAGCTCGCCGCCGACCGGCCGGTCGAGCCGGGGGTGCTCACCGTCGCCGCGCTCGGCCGGGACGAGGCGGAGCTGCGGGTCGACGGGCGCCGGATCCGGCTCGGCCGCCGGCACAGCGAACTGCTCGTGCTGCTGCTCGACCACCCCGAGGGACGCACCGGCGAGCAGCTCGGCCTCGACCTCTACGGCGACGAGCGGCTGCACCCGGTCACCCTGCGCGCCGAGCTGTCCCGGCTGCGCCGCATCCTCGGCCCCGACCTGCTCGACTCCCGGCCGTACCGGTTGCGCGGGACCGTCCGGGCCGACTTCCGTACCGTCGGCGAACTGCTGGAACGCGGCGATCCGGCGGGTGCGCTCGACGCGTACGCCGGGCCGCTGCTGCCCTGCTCGGACGCGCCGGGAGTGACCCGACTGCGCCGGCTGGTCGACGGCCAGCTCCGCGCGGCCGTGCTGGCCACCCGGGACCCGGCGCTGCTCGCGGCCTGGACCGCGACGCCCGCCGGCGCCGACGACCTGACCGCCTGGCAGGCGCTGGCCGCGGCGTCGCCGCCGGGCGCGCCGCGCCGGCCGCTCGCGCTGGCCCGCGTCGAGCAGCTGTCCCGGGAGTACGACCTGCCGCGCGCAACGTTGCTGCAACGTCCCGGAAACTAGCTTCTCCGCCGTCACCCGATCGGACGGCGGAGGTAACCATGACGCGCTACGACGCGCCCACCCACTGGCAGTCCCGCTACGACCACTTTATCGGCGGCGAGTACGTCGCGCCGCACGGCGGTCGCTACTTCGAGAACCCCACGCCGGTCACCGGACAGACCTTCTGCGAGGTGGCCCGGGGCACCGCCGAGGACGTCGAGAAGGCGCTCGACGCCGCGCACGGCGCCGCCGACGCGTGGGGGCGCACGCCCGTCGCCGAACGGTCGCTGATCCTCAACCGGATCGCCGACCGGATGCAGGAGAACCTGGAATCCCTGGCGATCGCGGAGACCTGGGAGAACGGCAAGCCGGTCCGGGAAACCCTGGCCGCCGACATCCCGCTGGCGATCGACCACTTCCGGTACTTCGCCGGGGCGATCCGGGCCCAGGAGGGTTCCCTCGGCGAGCTGGACGACGACACCGTCGCCTACCACTTCCACGAGCCGCTCGGCGTGGTCGGGCAGATCATCCCGTGGAACTTCCCGATCCTGATGGCGACCTGGAAGCTCGCCCCGGCCCTCGCGGCCGGCAACGCGGTGGTGCTCAAGCCGGCCGAGCAGACCCCGGCGTCGATCCACTACTGGCTCTCGCTGGTGGCCGACCTGCTGCCGCCCGGCGTGGTGAACATCGTCAACGGCTTCGGCGTCGAGGCGGGCAAGCCGCTGGCCTCCTCGCCCCGGGTGGCCAAGGTGGCGTTCACCGGCGAGACCACCACCGGGCGGCTGATCATGCAGTACGCCAGCGAGAACATCAAGCCGGTCACCCTGGAGCTGGGCGGCAAGAGCCCGAACATCTTCTTCGACGACGTCAGCGCGTCCCGGGACGACTTCTTCGACAAGGCGCTCGAAGGGTTCACCATGTTCGCGCTCAACCAGGGCGAGGTCTGCACCTGCCCGTCCCGGGCGCTCATCCAGCAGGGCCACTACGCCGACTTCCTCGCCGCCGCCGTGGACCGGACGCGCCAGGTGAAGCAGGGGCACCCGCTGGACACCGACACGATGATCGGGGCGCAGGCGTCCAACGACCAGCTGGAGAAGATCCTGTCCTACCTGGACATCGGGCGGCAGGAGGGGGCGAAGGTGCTGACCGGCGGTGCCCGGGCTGACCTGGGCGGCGAACTCTCCGGCGGGTACTACGTGGAGCCGACCATCTTCGAGGGCGACAACTCGATGCGGATCTTCCAGGAGGAGATCTTCGGTCCGGTGGTCTCGGTGACCTCCTTCGCCGACCTCGACGACGCGGTCAAGATCGCCAACGACACGCTCTACGGCCTCGGCGCGGGCGTCTGGACCCGGGACATCAACACCGCGTACCGGGCCGGGCGGTCGATCCAGGCCGGCCGGGTGTGGACGAACTGCTACCACGCCTACCCGGCGCACGCGGCGTTCGGCGGCTACAAGCAGTCCGGCATCGGCCGGGAGAACCACAAAATGATGCTGGAGCACTACCAGCAGACCAAGAACCTGCTGGTCAGCTACTCCCCCAAGAAGCTCGGCTTCTTCTGATGGGTGACGTGGTGTCGGTGACGCCGGCCGCGGTCGAGCTGATCCGGTCGCTACGGGCGCAGCACGGGCCGCTGATGTTCCACCAGTCCGGCGGCTGCTGCGACGGCAGCGCCCCGATGTGCTACCCGGCCGGCGAGTTCCGCACCGGCGGCTCGGACGTGCTGCTCGCCGCGCTCAAGATCGAGGGCGTCCCCGAGCCGGTCGAGTTCTGGATGTCCGCGGCACAGTGGGACCTGTGGAAACACACCACGTTGACCGTCGACGTGGTGCCCGGCCGAGGCAGCGGCTTCTCCCTGGAAGCCCCGGAAGGCGTCCGCTTCCTCATCCGCTCCCAGTTGGCCGCCTGACCGGCCCGTCCGGTCGGCGACCGGCGAGGTGACACAGGGTGAGACGACCGGGTGTCGCCATTGCCCCGAGGCGTGATGCCTGTGAGTCATCAATATGACTCACAGGCATCACGGTCTCGGGACAGGATCCCTCTCAGGAGACCACTGCCCATGGCTACCGCAGGACCACGGCGAGGAAGGCGACGGCGAGCAGGAGGAGCGGTGTGGCCGAGAGGGTGCCGGCCACCAGCCCGGACCGCAGGCGGAATCGGGTCACCGTCAGCCAGAGCAGCGGCAGGCTGACCAGCATCGCCACGAACAGCGCCGGTGTCGCGACGTAGAGACCGAAGAGCAGCCAGCCGTCCCGGTCGGAGGTGCACTCCTCCCCGCAGCCCGCCGGCACGGCTCCGGAGAGCAGCGCGACGCCGACGAGGAACGCCACGATGACGGCGCCGTACCAGGCGAGCGTGACCAGGACGGCGGCCCTCGGGACGGATCGACAGGCGACGGTCATGCGATCTGACGCAGGTCGTTGCCGTAATCGAAGATGATGCGGAGCCGGGCGCCGAGCGCGGCGGCGTAGCGGCTCAGTGTGGCGACCTCATTGACATCAAGGTCACCGTTCTCGATCTGGCTGACCCGCCCCGGCGTGACGCCCATCAGTTCGGCCACCTGGCGCTGGGTGAGCCCCAGCCGCTTACGCTCCTCGGCCAGGTGGAACGCACTCACCCACGCTTCGGTGCGCGCGCGCTCCCGGTCGTGCTCCGCCTCGTCGTCACGAAGCTCGTCACGAACGTCTTCCCAGTCGTAAAACTCCGTCACGACTCCCCCCTTCGCTTGCTCTCATGATCGAGCCAAGCCTTGTAGGCGACCTCCGCCAGTGGAATGGCGTCCTGGTACCAGCGCGTCCAGTTGTGCGCCTTGTTTCCCGCCACGAGCAGGACAGCCTGGGACCAGGGATCGAAGACGAACAGCACCCGGACGGCCACGTCTCGTCCCGACCGAGGTCGCAATTCCTTGAGATTCCGGATCGCGGCTCCTCGCAGCGTGTCCACCAGAGGGCGTCCCCACCCTGGCCCGACCTCTGGAGCATGTCGATGGCCACGCTCACACTTCGGTAGGTGTCCGGGTCGGTGCGCCGCAGATCTCGGAGCCACTGCCGGACTTCGCCCGTAACTCGCACCACCGTCGGCCGCCAGCAGCACTCATGGGAAGACTATAGCTCGGGCTAAACCTGCGCGGAGTGTGATGGGCGGACTCGGGTCAGCGGCCGTCGAGCAGGGGCTGGCGGGGATCCCAGGCCGGACCGCCGGCGGCGTCGTGACGGCGGCGGGCGATGGCCGACAGCGCCTCCAGCACTACCCGGTTGCCCAGGTACGCGGTGATGTCGGCGTGGTCGTACGGCGGGGCGACCTCGACCACGTCGACGCCGACCACGGGCAGCTCGTAACAGATCCGGCGGACCGCGTCGAGCAGCTGCCGGGAGGTCAGCCCGCCGGGCTCGGGGGTGCCGGTGCCCGGCGCCATGCCGGGGTCGACCACGTCCACGTCGACGGAGAGGAAGACCCCCTCGCACTCGTCCACCGCGATCCCGAACGCCTCGGTCAGACACTCGTCCAAGCCGCGGGACACCAGTTCGGTCATCTCGTACGACCGCATCCGCTGCTCCGCCATCCAGGACAGGACCTCGGGGCCCGGCCAGTAGCCACGCAGTCCGATCTGGAGGAACCGGTCGCCGCGTACCGCGCCGGACTCGATGAGCCGGCGCATCGGCTGGCCGTGGCCGTGCAGCGAGCCGAACTCGATGTCCCCGGTGTCGGCGTGCGCGTCGAAGTGCACCAGCGACACCCGGCCGAGCCCGTGGTGGCGGGCCACCCCGGTGGCGTCGGGCAGCGCGATGGAGTGGTCGCCGCCGAGCACGATCGGGATGGCGCCGGCCGCGGCGACCGCGAAGACGGCGGACTCCAGGGCGGCCAGCGACCGCTCGATGTCGCCGGAGAACATCTCCGCGTCGCCCGCGTCGTACACCCGCAGGTCGCGCAGCCCGTCGACGCGCAGCGCCAGCGACGGGCGGGAGCCGTCGTGCGGCAGGTAGCAGGCCTGCCGGATGGCGGACGGCCCGAACCGGGTGCCCGGCCGGTGCGAGGTGCCGCCGTCGAAGGGCGCGCCGACGATCACCACGTCGGCGTCGGCGAATGTCGCCGGCTCGTCGAGGGAGCAGCGGGGCACGCTGAGGAACGTGACGTCGGGGCCGTACATCGGGCCGTACCGGGTCATCGCTCCTCCACTCCCCATGGCGAGCCGTAGCCGGTGAGCAGGTCGAGGAAGGGCTTCGGCGGCAACGCCTCCGGGCCGAGCACCCCGACCCCGGCCCAGGCGCCGCCGGCCAGCAGTTCCAGCGCCACCACCGGGTTCACCGCGGTCTGCCAGACCACCGCCTGGTGGCCGTACTCCTTCATCGACCACTCGTTGTCGACCACGTGGTAGAGGTAGACCTCACGCGGGCTGCCGTCCACGCCCGTCCCACGCACCCAGACGCCGGCGCAGGTCTTGCCCCGCATCCTGTCGCCGAGGGTGGCCGGGTCGGGCAGGCAGGCCGCGACGACGTCGCGCGGGGACACCGAAACCCCGCCGACCCGCACCGGCGCGGTCGAGTCGAGGCCGAGCTTGTGCAGCGTCTTCAGCACCTCGATGAACTCGTTGCCGAGGCCGTACTTGAAGGTGACCCGCTTCGCGTCGACCCAGCGCGGGATGAGCAGCACCTCCTCGTGTTCCACGTTGACGCACTCGACCCGGCCGATCCCCTCGGGAAACTCGAAGACCTCCGGCTCGGAGAAGGGCGGGGTGGTGTACCAGCCCCGGCCGGCTTCCCAGACCACCGGGGGGTTCAGGCACTCCTCGATGGTGGTCCAGATGGAGAACGACGGCGCGAAGTCGTAGCCGTCCACGGTCAGGTTGGCCCCGTCCCGGACGCCGATCTCGTCGATCTCGGCGAAGAGTTCGTCGGCGGCGTACCGGGCGAAGACGTCGGAGAGGCCCGGCTCGACGCCGATGCCGCAGAGCGCCAGCCGCCCGGCGGCCGACCACTTCTCCGCGGCCGCGAACTGCTCGTCGCCGAGCTTCACCCCGGTCTCGTCGTGCGGCCGCTCCGGGTGCGGCCGGGACAGCGACATGGCCATGTCGAGGTAGTCGGCGCCGGCCGCGTACGCCCCGTCGAAGATCGGCATGACGAAGCGCGGGTCGACCGCGTTGAGCACGTGGGTGATCCGGTGCTCCCGGCAGAGCGCGGCCACCGCGTCCGCGGACGAGGCGTCGACGGTGGCGGCGACGAACCGGTCACCGTGGCCGGCCACCGCCCGGGCCGCGCGGGCGGGGTCGTGATCGGCGACCACCATGGTCTCGAAGAAGGCGCGGCGGGCGGCGATGGCGACCGCGGCGGAGCCGACACCGCCGGCCCCCACGAGCAGGATGCGCATCAGGAATCGAACCCCAAACCACAACGATCGAGCGTACGGAGCCAGAGGTTGCGCCGGCCCTGGCGCGCGTCGGCGCGGGCCAGCGACCAGCGGGTGAGATTGATGCCGACCGAGCGGGCCGGCTCGGGCGGGAACGGCAGTGGCTTGCGGCGCACCAGGTCGAGCCGGGTCAGCGGGGTGTCCTCGCCGCCGAGCAGGTCGAGCATCACCCGGGCGCCGAACCGGGTCGCCCCGACGCCGAGCCCGGTGAACCCGGCCGCGTACGCCAGCCGGCCGTCGTACGCGGTGCCGAAGAACGGGCAGAACCGGGTGCAGGTGTCGATCAACCCGCCCCAGCGGTGGCTGAACCGCAGGCCGTCGAGCTGCGGGAAGGTGGTGAAGAAATGCGCGGCGAGGGTGCAGAAGGTGTCCCAGTTCTGCTCCAGGGCGGGGGCCACCCGGTTGCCGTAGTGGTAGACGGCGTCGTACCCGCCGAACAGGATCCGGTTGTCGGGAGTGATCCGGTAGTAGTGGAACTGGTTGCCGGTGTCCGCGAGCCCCTGGCGGTTCGCCCACCCGATCGACTTCAGCTCGTCGTCCGCGAGCGGCTCGGTCATCAGCGCGTAGTCGTAGACCGGCACCACCCGTGCCTGCAGCCGGCGCAGCAGCGGCGGGAACGCGTTGGTCGCCAGCACCACCTGCCGCGCCCGGATCCGGCCGGGTGCCCGGTCGCGGCCACCGGCCGTGCTGGCCCGCAGGCCGGCGCCGTCGCGGCGCAGCCCGGTCACCCGGGTGTGCTCGGCGATCCGCACCCCCTCGGTCAGGCAGGCGCGGCGCAGCCCCCAGGCCAGCTTCGCCGGATCGAGCAGAGCCACCCGGTCGGTGTCCCAGAGCCCACCGAGGTACGTCGGCGAGTTCACCTCGGCGCGTACCTGGTCCCGGTCGAGCAGCCGGACGTCGTGGCCATACCGGGCGGCCAGTTCCGCCTCCTCGGCGAGCCCGTCGAGCTGGTACGGCTCGACCGCGACGGCCAGCTCGCCGGTGCGCGCGAAGTCGCAGTCGATGTCGTACGCCTCGACGGTCGCCGCGATGGCGTCCAGGTTCTGCCGGCCGAGCCGCTCCAGCACGTCGATCTCGTCGGGGAAGCGCTCGACGCCGTTGGCCAGCCCGTGGGTGAGCGAGGCGGCGCAGAACCCGCCGTTGCGCCCGGACGCCGCCCAGCCGCAGGTGCCCGCCTCGACCAGCAGCACGTCCCGGCCGGGGTCGTCCCGCTTGGCCAGCAGCGCGCTCCACAGCCCGGCGTACCCGCCGCCGATCACCAGCAGCTCGGTGGTGTCGGGGCCGGTCAGCGGCGGCAACGGATCGGGGCGTTCCGGACGGTCCAGCCAGTACGGCACGGGTGCCGCGTCGGCCAGCGCCCGGCCGGGATGCGGGCCGGTCATGACGGGCGCCGAGCCGGCCCGCCGGCCACCGGTTCGACCCGCAGGTCGGCGCGGCGGCCCCGCCGGCCGCGCAGCGAGCTGGCCAGCACCAGCAGCAGCGCGATCACGAACATCGCCGTGCCGATGACGTTGACCTGCGGCGGGATGCCCCGCTGGGCGGCGCCCCAGACGTACATCGGGAAGGTGACGGTGGTCCCGGCGTTGAAGTTGGTGATGATGAAGTCGTCGAACGACAGCGAGAAGGCGAGCAGCGCGGCGGCCACGATGCCGGGCATCACCAGCGGCAGGGTGATCCGCCGGAAGGTCTGCCACTCGTTGGCGTAGAGGTCCATCGCGGCCTCCTCCAGCCGGGAGTCCATCCCGGCCAGCCGCGCCTTGACCGTGACCACCACGAACGACACGCAGAACATCACGTGCGCGATCACGATGGTCCAGAAGCCCTGCGGCACCCCGGCGGAGACGAAGAGGGCGAGCAGCGAGGTGCCCATCACCAGCTCCGGGGTGGCCATCGGCAGGAAGATCAGCACGTTGACCCCGGACCGGCCGCGGAACCGGTGCCGCACCAGCGCGAAGGCCATCAGGGTGCCGAGCACCGTGGCGACCACGGTGGCGATGAACCCGATCTGGACGCTGCGCACCACCGCATCGCACATGTCCGAGGTGGCGCACGGGTTGCGCCAGTTGTCCAGGGTGAACTCGTGGAAGTCGTACGACAGCCGGCTGGACGGGCGGTTGAAGGACAGGCCGGCGACCACCGCGATGGGCAGGAAGAGGTAGCCGAGCACCAGCAGCCCCACCCCCAGCACCCAGTGGTCGGCCAGCCAGCGACCGAAGCGGTGTCCCACGGTCACACCACCTCCTCGGTGCCGGCCCGGCGCAGGTAGACGAAGACCACCGCGAGGATCGCCGCCATCAGCAGGAAGGACAGCGCCGCCCCCTGCGGGTAGTCCAGCCGGACCAGGAACGCCGAGTCGATGACGTTGCCGATCATGTACTCGTTCGGGGTGCCGAGCAGCTCCGCGTTGATGTAGTCGCCGCTGGCCGGGATGAAGAAGAGCAGCGTGCCGGCGACCAGGCCGGGCATGGAGAGCGGCAGGGTGACCTTGCGGAACGCCCGGGCTGGGCTGGCGTAGAGGTCGCTGGCCGCCTCCAGCAGCCGGTAGTCCAGCCGCTCCAGGCTCGCGTACAGCGGCAGCACCAGGAAGGGCAGGAAGTTGTACGTCAGGCCGAGCACCACCGCGACCGGGGTGGCCAGCAGCCGGCCGTCCGGGGCGAGCAGGTGTACGTCGCGCAGCAGCCCGACCAGAGCGCCGTTGTCCGACAGGATGGTCTTCCAGGCCAGGGTGCGCACCAGGAAGCTGGTGAACATCGGCGCGATCACGCAGACCAGCAGCAGGTTCTTCCACCGGCCGGCCTTCTGCGCGATGGCGTACGCCAGCGGGTAGCCCATCAGCAGCGCCAGCACCAGCGCGATCCCGGCGTAGAGGAAGGACCGGGTGAACTGCGGCCAGTACGCCTGCAACGCGTCCGGGTAGTTGCCGAACGCCCAGGTCAGCGCGTACCCGGTGGAGAGCGAGCCGCTGGGGTCGTAGAGGCTGGCCGCGGCCAGCTGGAACAGCGGCACGGCGAAGAAGAGGAAGAGCCAGGCCGCGCCGGGCAGCAGCAGCAGGTACGGCAGGAACCGGTACCGCCCGGACCGGGCGGTCCGCTCCGGCGACGCCGGCTGCCCCGACCCGGTCGGTACGTGGGCCAGGACGCTCACGAGGAGGCCCCCACCGGTTCGTCCAGCACCGGGGTGGTCAGGTCGTCGGCGCCCGGCTCGCGGGGCAGCAGGAAGGCGTGCCGGGGGTCCCAGTGCGCCACCGCCTCGGTGCCGACCGCCAGCTGGCCGGTCGCGCCGCTGTTCGCCACGAAGACCGACAGCTCGCTGCCCCAGCCGGTGCGCAGCAGGTACTGGGTGCTCACCCCCACGTAGGAGGCGTCGCTGACCACCCCGGTGACGTGCTGGTGCCCGGCGGGCACCTGGTCGGCGGAGCCGACCAGGTGCAGCTTCTCCGGACGTACGCCCAGATAGACCGGCCCCCGGTCGACCCGGGCCCGGTCGGCGGGCACGGAGAATCGGACGCCGTGCGCGGAAACCGGCACCTCGCCCCCGGCGGCGCCGGCGGCCTCGCCGGCGAGCAGGTTGGACTGGCCGAGGAAGTTCGCCACGAACGCGGTGGCCGGGAACTCGTAGAGTTCGGCCGGGGCGCCGAGCTGCTCGATTTTCCCGGCGTTCATCACCGCGACCGTGTCGGCCATCGTCATGGCCTCCTCCTGGTCGTGGGTGACGTGCACGAAGGTGATCCCGACCTCGGTCTGGATCCGCTTCAGCTCGATCTGCATCTGCCGGCGCAGCTTGAGGTCGAGCGCGCCGAGCGGCTCGTCCAGCAGCAGCACCTGCGGGTGGTTGATCAGCGCCCGGGCTAGCGCGACCCGCTGCTGCTGGCCGCCGGAGAGCTGCGCCGGTCGGCGTCGGCCGTACCCGTCGAGCTGCACCAGCGCCAGCATCCGCTCGACCTGGTCGTCGACCTTACGGATGCCGCGCCGGCGCAGCCCGAACGCCACGTTCTCGAAGATGTCCAGGTGCGGGAAGAGTGCGTAGCTCTGGAACACCGTGTTCACCGGCCGCTTGTACGGACGGAGCCGGGCGATGTCCCGGTCGCCGAGGAGCACCTGCCCGCTGGTCGGTTCCTCCAGGCCGGCGATCATCCGCAGCGTGGTGGTCTTGCCGCAGCCCGACGCGCCGAGCAGGGCGAAGAACGAGCCCTGCGGGATGGTCAGGCTGAGGTCGTCGACCGCGGTGAAGATGCCGAACCGCTTGGTGAGGTTGGCCAGCCGCAGGTCGCCGGCCGGCGTCTCGCGCCCCACAGATGCCACGCCCACTCCCGTCACGCCCCGATGACCTGCTGGAACTTGCCTTCGTACTCGCGCTCCTGCTTCTCGTCCAGGGCCATGAAGACCTTGGACTTCGCGAGCATCGCCTCGTCGGGGAAGATCAGCGGGTTGGCGGCCAACTCCGGGTCGATCTTCTCCATCTCGGCCTGGGCGCCCTGCACCGGGCAGATGTAGTTCACGTACGCGGCGAGCTGGGCCGCCGCCGCCGGCTCGTAGTAGTAGTTCATGAGCTGCTCGGCGTTGCCCTTGTGAATGGCCTTGTTCGGCACGAGCATGTTGTCCGACCAGAGCATCACGCCGGACTCGGGCACCACGAACTTGACCTTCTCGTCCTCGAAGCCGAGCTGGATGACGTCGCCGGACCAGCCGATGCACGCCGCGATGTCCCCCTTGGCCAGATCGGGCGCGTAGTCGTTGCCGGTGAACTTGCGGATCTGCCCGGAGTCGACGGCCTTCTTGAGCTTGTTGAGCGCGTCGTCGAACTGGGCCGCCGTGAAGTTGGCCGGATCGTGGCCGTTGGACTGGAGGAGCAGCCCCATGGTGTCGCGCATCTCGGACAGCGCGGTCACCTTGCCCTTGAGGTCGGGGCGGGTGAGCAGCTCGTCGACCGTGCGGATCTCCTTGGTCACCTTGCCGTTGTAGGCGAGGCCGGCCAGGCCGGACTGCCACGGCACGGCGAGCTGGTTGTCCTTGTCGAAGGAGCGCCCGCGCAGCGACGCCAGGAGGTTCGCCTCGACGTTGGGCATCTTGGACTTGTCCAGCTTCTGGATCCAGCCGAGCCGGATCATCCGGGCGGCCATCCAGTCGGTGAGCACCATGATGTCCCGCTCGGTGGCCTGGCAGGCGGCGAGCTGGTTCTGCACCTTGCCGAAGAACTCGTTGTTGTCGTTGACGTCCTCGGTGTAGGTGACCGCGATGCCGCTCTTGGCGATGAACGCGTCGAGGGTGGGCCGCTTCGACTCGTCCTTCTCGTCGACGTCCATGTACTGCGGCCAGTTGGAGAAGGCCAGTTTCTTCTCGGTGCCGGAGAGGTCTTCGCTGACGCAGCCGGCCTCGGTCTGCTGGGCGCCCTTGGTGCCGCAGCCGGCCAGCGTCCCGCCGGCGGCGAGCAGCGCCGCCGAACCGAGGGTGCCGGTGAGCAGTCCACGCCGGGTGAGGGGCCGAAGGGGAGTTCGCATGTGACGACTCCTAAGGGGTCATCGTCGGCGGCGGGACGGGGGTGGCGCGCCGGCGGGAGGGTCAGTGCGGTGGACGACTGATCCTGACATGAGGTGACCTTCCTTACAAGGGATTCCGTTGCGGGATTAGCTCTGGACGACGAAATACGCCACACTGCGCGGGGGCATTAGGCTCAGCCCGGGAACGGACATGGGGAGCGGTCGATGACGAACCGGCAGCAGGACAACGGCAACGGCGGGCGGCGGGTGACCGTGCGTGAAGGTGCCAGCCACGCTCTGCTCGACGACGTGGCGAAGCAGATCATCGAGCAGCTCCAGGAGGACGGCCGCCGGCCGTACGCCACCATCGGCAAGGCGGTCGGGCTGTCCGAGGCCGCCGTGCGGCAGCGGGTGCAGCGGCTGCTCGACGCCGGGGTGATGCAGATCGTCGCGGTGACCGATCCGCTCCAGCTGGGCTTCCCCCGCCAGGCCATGATCGGCCTGCGGACGAACGGCGACCTGGAGGCGGTGGCCGACCGGCTCGCCGAGCTGGAGGAGGTGGACTACGTGGTGATCACGGCCGGCTCGTTCGACCTGCTCACCGAGGTGGTCTGCCGCAACGACGACCACCTGCTGGAGATCCTCCAGCGGCTGCGCGCGGTGGAGGGCGTGCTCTCCACCGAGGCGTTCGTCTACCTCAAGCTGCGCAAGCAGACCTACACCTGGGGCACCGCCTGATCAGTCGGCGTCCCCACGCCGCGACTCGACGGTCTCGCCCTTCTCGGCCATCGCCACCCGCAGCGCCTCGTTCGCCATCGGCTCCACCCTCCACCTGGGGCTCACGCTCCGGCGCACGGTAGCGACGCCGCCCGGTCGAGGCTGGGCGCAAGGGCCGGCCTGCACACCAGGTGCGGTCGCGGCGAGCGCGAGGCCGGCCTGCACACCAGACGCACCCGAGCCGTAGCCGGCCCGATACGAATTCCGTCGCCTGCACTCTAGCTGCTCGCTGATTCCGTTGCCGTTCCGGCCATACACCACCGATCCCACTTGCTTTCCGGGCTTGGGCTGTGGGATAACCGTGGGCAGAGCGGCCGGTGTCCCCTGACCGGCCCGAGACCCGATGGGGCTGACATGGCCAACGCCACCGACCACCTCTGGATGCACTTCACCCGGATGGCGAGCTACTCCGCCGGCGAGGTGCCGACCATCGTCCGCGGCGAGGGCGCGTACGTCTGGGACGCCAAGGGCCGCCGCTACCTCGACGGGCTCGCCGGGCTCTTCGTGGTCAACGCGGGCCACGGCCGCGCGGAGCTGGCCGAGGCCGCCGCCAAGCAGGCCGGCGAGCTCGCCTACTTCCCGCTCTGGTCGTACGCCCACCCCAAGGCGGTCGAGCTGGCCGAGAAGATCTCGGCGCTGGCCCCCGGCGACCTGAACCGGGTCTTCTTCACCACCGGCGGTTCCGAGGCCGTCGAGGCGGCGTGGAAGCTGGCCCGGGCCTACTTCAAGCGCACCGGCCAGCCGAACAAGTACAAGGTGGTCAGCCGCTACATCGCCTACCACGGCACCTCGATGGGCGCGTTGTCGATCACCGGGCTGCCCGGCATCAAGAGCGACTTCGAGCCGCTGGTGCCCGGCGGGATCAAGGTGCCGAACACCAACTTCTACCGGGCGCCGGAGCACGGCGACGACCCGGAGGCGTTCGGCCGCTGGGCCGCCGACGAGATCGGCCGCGCGATCGAGCGGGAGGGGCCGGACACGGTCGCGGCGGTCTTCCTGGAGCCGGTGCAGAACTCCGGCGGCTGCTTCCCGCCGCCGCCCGGCTACTTCGAGCGGGTGCGGGAGATCTGCGACGCGTACGACGTGCTGCTCGTCTCCGACGAGGTGATCTGCTCCTGGGGCCGGCTCGGCGAGTACTTCGGCGCCGTCCGCTACGGCTACCAGCCGGACATCATCACCACCGCGAAGGGCATCACCTCCGGCTATGCTCCGCTCGGCGCGATGATCGCCAGCGACCGGCTGATGGAGCCGTTCCTCACCGAGACCGGCATGTTCGCCCACGGGGTGACCTTCGGCGGGCACCCGGTCTCCTGCGCGGTGGCGCTGGCCAACCTGGAGGTCTTCGCCCGCGAGGACCTGGTCGGGCACGTCCGGGCCAACGAGGCCGCCTTCCGCGCCACCCTGGAGAAACTGCACGACCTGCCGATCGTCGGCGACGTCCGGGGCGACGGCTACTTCTACGGCATCGAGCTGGTCAAGGACAAGACCACCCGGGAGACCTTCGACGAGGCCGAGTCGGAGCGGCTGCTGCGCGGCTTCCTCTCCACCGCGCTCTTCTCCGCCGGGCTCTACTGCCGCGCCGACGACCGGGGCGACCCGGTGGTGCAGCTCGCCCCGCCGCTGATCGCCGAGCAGCAGCAGTTCGACGAGATCGAGCAGATCCTGCGTGCGGTGCTCACCGAGGCATGGGCACGCCTCTGACCGGCGGGTCCGGGTCCCGGTCCACCGGGGCCCGGCCACCGGCCGACGCCGAGGTCGGGCGGACACCGCGCACCCGGGTACGCCGGCTCCCAGAGCTGGCGGCGCACGACCGGGCGAGCCTGCACGCGGTGCTCGACGCCGGTCGGGTCGCCCACCTGGCGATCGTGGACGGCGACCAGCCGCACGCGCTGCCGGTCGGCTACGCCCGCGACGGCGACCGGGTGCTGGTGCACGGCTCCACCGGCAGCCGGCTGTTCCGCCACCTCGCCGCCGGCGTCCCGGCCTGCCTGACCGTCACCCTGCTGGACGGGCTGGTGCTGGCCCGCAGCGCCTTCGCGTCGTCGATGAACTACCGCTGCGCGATGGTGCTCGGCACCCTGGTCGGCCTGGACGGGGAGGAGAAGCTGGCCGCGCTGGAACGGATCTCCGAGCACCTGCTGCCCGGCCGGTGGGCGGTGATCCGGCCGCCGTCGGCGAAGGAACTGGCCGCCACGCTGGTGCTCGCGCTGCCGCTGGCCGAATCCTCGGTGAAGATCAGTGCCGGCCCGCCGGACGACCCGGCCGAAGACCTGGACCTCCCGGTCTGGGCCGGCGTCCTGCCGGTGGTGGAGTCGCCCGGCCGCCCCGAGCCCGACCCGGCCCTCCGCTTCGACCTGCCACCCCCGGAGTGGTGATGCGTTACCCGGAGCTGTCCTACTGGCTCTCCACCGTGGACGAACCGCTGACCCTGCGCCCGCCGCTGCCCGGCGACGCCGACGCCGACGTGGTCATCGTCGGGGCCGGGTACACCGGGCTGTGGACGGCGTACTACCTGGCCGGAGCGGATCCGACCCTGCGGATCACCGTGCTGGAGGCCGAGATCGCCGGCTACGGCGCATCCGGGCGCAACGGTGGCTGGTGCTCGGCGCTCTTCCCCACCTCGCTGCCCGCGCTGGCCCGCCGGCACGGGCGGGAGGCCGCGCTCGCCATGCAGCGCACCATGCAGGCCACGGTCCGCGAGGTCGGCCGGGTGGTCGCCGCCGAGGGCATCGACTGCGACTGGGCGTACGGCGGGACGGTGGTGCTCGCCCGTACCGGCCCGCAGCTCGCCCGCGCCCGGGCAGCCGTCGAGGAGGCCCGGGCGTTCGGACTCGGCCCGGATGACCTGGCGCTGCTCGACGCCGGCGAGGCGTCGGCCCGGTGCGCCGCCGAGGGCGTGCTCGGCGGGACGTACACCCCGCACTGCGCCGCGGTGCACCCGGCCCGGCTGGTCCGCGGCCTGGCCCGCGCGGTCGAACGGCGCGGCGTGACCATCCACGAGCGGACCCGGGTGACGGCGATCCGGCCCGGCGCGGCGGTCACTCCGGCCGGCACGGTACGGGCGCCGGTGGTGGTCCGGGCCACCGAGGGTTACACGCCGATGCTGCCCGGGCAGCGGCGCACCGTGGCGCCGGTCTACTCGCTGATGGTCGCCACCGAGCCGCTGCCGGCGCATACCTGGGACCGGATCGGGCTGGCCGAGCGGGAGACGTTCTCCGACCACCGGCACGTCATCATCTACGGCCAGCGCACCGGCGACGGGCGGCTGGCATTCGGCGGGCGGGGCGCCCCGTACCACTTCGGGTCCCGGGTGGTCCCCGGGCACGACCGGGAGCCACGGGTCTTCGCGGCGCTGCGCCGGACGCTCGGCGAGCTCTTCCCGGTGCTCGGCCCGGACGTGCCGGTGACCCACACCTGGGGCGGGCCGCTCGGGGTGGCCCGCGACTGGGCGGCCTCGGTCGGTTTCGACCCGGCCGGCGGGCTCGGCTGGGCCGGCGGTTACGTCGGCGACGGCGTCGGCACCAGCAACCTCGCCGGCCGTACGCTGGCCGACCTGATCCGGCACGAGCGCACCGACCTGACCGCCCTGCCCTGGGTCAACCACCGCTCTCCCAGGTGGGAGCCGGAGCCGCTGCGCTGGCTCGCCGTCAACGCCGGCCTGCGCCTGATGTTCTCCGCCGACGCCGCCGAACTGCGCAAGGGCCGCCCCTCCCGCCGCGCCGCCACCTTCTCCCGCCTCCTCGGCCACTAGCCGGGCTCCACCCCGTTGATCATGGAGTTAGCGGCAGCAGGGGAGATCGAAAACGCCGCTAACCTCATGATCAACGGCGAAACCCGGACGGGCGGAGGCCGGGTGGGCGGGGGTTAGTGGTTGGGGGGGATCACCCGGAGGTGGCCGCGGCGGGCGGTGTGACCGGGGGTGGGGAGGTCATGGTCGTCCTCGGGGGGACGGGGGGTGGGGCGGGCGGCCTCGCGGACCGCCTCGGCCAGCGCGACCAGGTCGTCGGTGGTGGGCGGCGGGGGCTCGAACTCGCCCTCGTGCCGGACCACGTCCCAGCCCCGCGGCGCGGTCAGGCTGCGGGCGTGCGGCTCACAGAGGTCGTACGTGTGCGGCTCGGCGAAAGCCGCCAGCGGGCCCACCACGGCGGTCGACTCGTTGTAGACATAGGTCAATGTGGCGACCGCTTGCCGGGGGCAGCCGTTACGGGAGCAGCGCCGTGGTGACCTCACGGCGGCAGGGTATCTCCATTACCGGCTCCGGCGCACCGCTTCGCGTTGCGACACGCCCGTCATGGTGATCACAGTTCGCCCGGCGTGACCGCGCCGCGCCACGGTGGCGGCACTGCCGCAGGCCAGGCTGGCCCGGGGGCTACCCTGTGCCTCATGACGAGCCCGGAACACCGCCGCCCCGGCGCCGGCCGGCGCGCCCACCGTGACCGGCACGGGCGCGGGCTGCGCGGCCGGCTGGTACCGGCGACCGTGCCGTTGGCCCGGACCAAGGCGGAGGTCTTCGACGACCTGGTCCTGGACACCGTCGAGACCCTGGAGCGCCGGTTCGCCAAGGAGCTGGCCGGGGTCGAGTTCGCGGTGGAGGACGTCCCGCCGGAGCTGAACGTCTACGACTCCGACGTGCTGGAGGACGGCGAGGTGCCGCTCGCCCGACTGCTGCCCGGCCGCCCCGGACGGCAGGAGGTCCCGCCCCGGATCGTGCTCTACCGCCGCCCCCTGGAGTTCCGCGCGATGGACCGCGAGGACCTCGCCGACCTGGTGCATGACGTGATCATCGAGCAGGTGGCGAACCTGCTCGGGGTCGACCCCGACGAACTGGCCTGACCGCCGCCCACCCGGGGCCAGCCCCGGCGGCGGACGCGATCGGGCCACCCGCGCGTCGACGTGACGTGCCCGAGCCGGGCGGCCCCCACCGCCCCGGCCCGGCACCGCTCAGGCGGCCCGCCGCTTGAGCTTGCGCCGCTCCCGCTCGGAGAGCCCACCCCAGATCCCGAACCGCTCGTCGTGGCCGAGAGCGTATTCGAGGCATTCCGTCTTGACCTCGCAACGCGAGCAGATCCGCTTCGCTTCACGGGTCGAGCCGCCCTTCTCGGGAAAGAACGCCTCCGGATCGGTCTGCGAGCACAGCGCCCGCTCCTGCCACTCCGGCGCGTTTCCGAGCAGGTCGGCCACCTCAAGCTGGCCGTCCATCTGATGCCTCCTTGTCGCGCACCGGCGTCATCGCCGCTGCAACCCCCCACGCGAAAGGCGTGCGTGTCCGTCCGGTCCCCATTTGTTGCGTTCCGTGCGAACAACCCCATTCAAATTACACGCGTGTAATGCGTGCGCCGTCAAGCCAAACTTGATAATGGAGTCGCCCTCCCGACACGCATCCGGACGGTCACCGCGACCACCCGGCCTCGCAACCTGCCCTATCGATTCAGACCCCGGCCGAGTAACGCCCTCTCCGGCGAGTTGCCCGAGTTTTCTCCCGTGGCGTTCCGCGCCGACCCGGCACGGGCGCGCCGACGGAGACTCCCGGGAGACCACCCATCAAGATGGTGATCTTGATGGGCCTCAGGTTAACGCGACTTCGCCCGGACCGCCCGTCGAGCCGGAAAACGCCGACCGCGCCCCGTCCACATTGTGGATGGGGCGCGGTGGCCGATGGGCCGGCCGGGGTCAACCGTTGCCCGGCGGGACCCTGGTCGGCCAGACGAACTCGGCGACCGAGCCGCCGCTGACGGTGACCGCCCCGGCGGGCGTCCGGTCGTCCCACCAGACGGTATAGAGACCCAGCGGCAGGTCCGGGTATACAGCACTGTGGAACGTCCCGTCGCGCACCCGCCGCTCCCGCACCGCCGAGTGGGTACGCGGGGCGTCGGCCCGGCTGATCTCGATCTCCCGACCGTGCAGGTCGCGTCCGGTGTAGATGATCAGGGCCCCGGTGTCGCCACCCAGGTCCAGGACGACGCTGCCGGTCTCCGACGGCCCGTACGCGTGCTCGTCCACCGCTGCCCCGTCACTTCGCCGCCGGCGGGTTGTTGAACCCGTCGTACGGCGTGCCCAGGTAGGGGAAGTTCGGCAGGACGCCGGCGGGCACGTCGGCCGCGCTCAACCCCGGGGTGACCGCGGCCGCCGCGGCGTCCGGCCGGAACGCCCGGTCGACCAGCGGCACGGTCAGCCCGGCGATGGCCCGCAGCGCGATGGTGACCACGTCGTCGACGGGTCGGCGGCCGTTCGGGAAGCCGGCCAGGTCGCCGCCGAGCACGCCGAAGCGGTCCGGCTGGCGGCTGGGCGGGATCGCCGTGTTCAGCCGCAGCATGTCGGCATGGATGTCGCCGGTGGCGTTGGTGAACCCGTCGATCAGCCCCGCCGGCACGCCGGTGAGCAGGATCGCCACCAGGTCGGCCCGGGCCTTCTTCGACTTGTTCAGCCGGTCCAGGTTGGGGAAGACGTCCGGGTAGAGCGCCGGCAGCAGCGCGGCCAGTTCCGGCTGCTCGACGAACCGGGCGAAGCGCTTGTCCTCCGACGGCGGCAGCGAGTTCCACAGGTCCTTCTTGGACATCGGCACGATGACCTCGTTGAACAGCGGGTTGCCCAGCCGGGACACCTGGGCGAACGGCCCGGCCGCCACGTCCCGGCCCGGGTCGCTGCCGATCACCCGCACCTGCCGCCGGGCGGCCGAGGTCCAGACGCCGACCACCGACGCCTGGTCGGCCACCCCGTAGCGGTTGGCGCGCCGGCGCACCTTGCTCAACGGCACCTGCACCGCGATGCTGTGCACGTTCATCCGGTCGGTCGCATTGACCGGCTCACCCTCGGCCCGGAAGACCTTCTTGCCGGCCACGTGCAGCTGCTGGAACGGCCGCAGCGTACCGAGGTCGAAGACCGCGCCCAGGTCGACGAAGAAGCCGTCCGCCCGCTGCCCGGCGAAGACCCGCTCCCCGGTGGAGAGGCTGTAGGTGGCCTGCCGGACCAGCTCGGCGTAGTTCGGCGTGGACAGGGGCCCCACGTTGCACGGCGGGCAGGGCAGCTTGTGCGCCAGCCGCTGCTGCCGGCCGTCGGCGATCCGGGTCAGGCTGTAGAACTGCCGCCGATTCCAGTTCTCGCTGTCCAACGAGTCGATCGGGCCGGTGTTGTAAAGAAAGCTGTTCGGATTGGTGATCTCGGTGGTGAATTCGAATCGGTAGACGATGTCGGCGCGGCCGTCACCGTCGTTGTCGATATTGATGTCGTACTGCACGTCGTCGCCGAACTCGAAGAAGTTCGGCCCGCCGGACGGCAACTGCAACGGCACGTAGTTGGCGATCAGCGTCACCGTGTCGGGCCGGTCGGGGCTGACGAACACGTACAGGTCGGACGAGTCGGCGACCGGATCCTTGGCTATCTCCGGTGCCTCGCGGTGGGAAGACATGACGGACCAACCTCACTGGGCGGGGAAAGATGAGGGGCCGGCCAGGCGCCGGGAGCCCGCGCCGGGCCGGCGGATCAGGGGCGCCCCGAGCGGTGACCGCAGGTGGGCGGCTCGACCGGTCGTCGGGGCGACGGCGGCGCGGTCAGCCCCGGCCGGCGGCGCGCCGCAGCCGGTCCGCCAGGCCGCGGTCGCGTACCTCGATCCGGGAGGTGCCGACGAAGACGTCCAGCCTCCCGGAGGCGGCGTCGCGCAGGTGCACGACGATCGGGTCGTCGACGCCGGCCCGCGCGTCGGGAGCGTTCTGCGCGGCCGACAGGCCCGGCACGGTGAGGGCGGCCGCGCCGAGCGTGGCGCTGGCCGCCGCGGTCAACGTCTGCCGGCGGGTCAGTCGCGGCCAGGGCCGCTTCCGCTGATCACTGGTCATGGGCAACCTTTCCGGCTGCGGCGCTGGGCGCGCCCGGGGTGGCGGACCAGGGGCGGGCGCCGCCTCGCGGAACGGGCGCCGCCGGCCCCTGCGGGGGATGCCGGCGGCGGTCCTCGCCGCGACCGCCGCCGGCATCCAGTGGTACGGCCGGCGGCGGGGAAAGGTTCGACGCTACGGGCGCGGGTGACCGTACGCGGTGGTGCGCTTGCGGGCCGGCCGGCCGGCCTTCGCCGCGATGGCGCGCAACTGCTCCTCGGTGCGGGCCGATCCGTTGGCGGACCCGGCCATCCGCGAGATGGTCTCCTCCATCAGGGTGCCGCCGAGGTCGTTGCAGCCGCCCTGGAGCATGGCCACCGTGCCGTCGTCGCCGAGCTTCACCCAGGAGCACTGGATGTTGTCGATCCGGCCGTGCAGCAGCAGCCGGGCCATCGCGTGCACCACCCGGTTCTCCCGCCAGGTCGGCCCGGGTCGGGCGATGCCGGCCAGGTAGATGGGGGCGTTGGTGTGCACGAACGGCAGCGCGACGAACTCGGTGAACCCCCCGGTGCGGTCCTGCACGCCGGCCAGAACCCGGAAGTGCGCGAGCCACTGGCCGGGATGGTCGACGTGGCCGTACATCATCGTGGAGCTGGACCGGATGCCCAGCTCGTGGGCCGTGCTGACCACCTCGACCCAGGCGGCGGCCGGCAGCTTGCCCTTGGTCAGCACCCAGCGCACCTCGTCGTCGAGGATCTCCGCCGCGGTGCCCGGGATGGTGTCCAGGCCGGCGTCGCGGAGCAGGCCGAGCCACTCCTTCACCGGCACGCCGGCCTTCGCGGCGGCGGTCACGATCTCCATCGGCGAGAACGCGTGCACGTGCATCCCGGGTACCCGCGCCTTGATCGCCCGGACCAGGTCGGCGTAGCCGGTCACCGGGAGCTTCGGGTCGATCCCGCCCTGCAGGCAGACCTCGGTGGCGCCGGCCGCCCACGCCTCCTCCGCCCGGTCGGCGACCTGGTCCACCGAGAGCCGGTACGCGTCCGCGTCCCGCTCCCGCTGCGCGAACGCGCAGAACCGGCACCCGACGTAGCAGACGTTGCTGAAGTTGATGTTGCGGTTCACCACGTAGGTGACGTCGTCACCCACGGTGTCCCGGCGGACGTCGTCGGCCAGCCGGCAGAGCTCGTCCAACGCCGGGCCGTCGGCGGCGAAGAGCGCCAGCGCGGCGTCGGTGTGCCGCGGATCGAGCAGCGCGGCCGGGTCGTCCGCCGCCAGCCGCAGCCCGGCCCGCAGGTCGGCGTCGCCGGCACCGGCACCGGCCGGCGCGGCGCTGACCTTCGTGGCCACCTCGGACCAGTCGCCGTAGACGCTGTCGAAGTCACCCCGCCGGTCGCCCGTACGGCCGGTGGTGTCGATGGTGGCGTGCAGGTCGGTCCGCCCGCCGAACACCTCCTCCGGCTCCTGCCACGGGCGGCCCACCGGCCGGGCCTCCTCGACGGCGAGGCCGGTGGCCGGGTCGGCCAGCGCGGTCACGTGCGGCAGCAGCCGCGGATCCAGCCACGGGTCGCCGGCGCGGACGTACTCGGGGTAGATGGTCAGCCGCTCGCGCAGGGTGAACCCGGCCTGCGCGGTGTGCCGGGCCAGCTCGTCGAGCTGCGGCCAGGGGCGCTCCGGGTTGACGTGGTCCGGCGTCAGCGGCGACACCCCGCCCCAGTCGTCGATGCCGGCCCGCAGCAGCAGGTCGTACTCGCCCTCGATGAGGTTGGGCGGGGCCTGGATCCGGGCCCGCGGACCGAGCAGCACCCGGGCCACCGCAACCGTGGCGGCGAGGTCGTGCAGCTCCGCGTCGGGCATGCCGCGCATCGCGGTGTCCGGCTTGGCGCGGAAGTTCTGCACGATCACCTCCTGGAGGTGGCCGTACTCCCGCTGCGCGCGGCGGATCGCGAAGATCGCGTCGGTCCGCTCGGCCGGGGTCTCCCCGATGCCGATCAGGATGCCGGTGGTGAACGGCACGCCCACCCGGCCGGCGTCGTCGAGCACCCGCAGCCGGACCGCCGGCTCCTTGTCCGGTGAGCCGTAGTGCGGGCCGCCCGGCTCCGACCAGAGCCGGGTCGCCGTGGTCTCCAGCATCATCCCCATGCTCGGCGCGACGGGCTTGAGCCGCTGCAACTCCGACCAGGAGAGCACGCCGGGGTTCAGGTGCGGCAGCAGGCCGGTCTCCTCCAGCACCGACACCGCGCACGCCCGCAGGTAGTCCAGGGTGGAGTCGTAACCGCGCTCGTCCAGCCAGCTGCGGGCGGCCGGCCAGCGCTCCTCCGGCCGGTCGCCGAGGGTGAACAGGGCCTCCTTGCAGCCCTGCGCCGCGCCCGCCCGGGCGATCGCCAGCACCTCGTCCCGGTCCAGGAAGGCCGCCGGCAACCGGTGCGGCACGGTGGCGAAGGTGCAGTAGTGGCAGCGGTCCCGGCAGAGCCGGGTGAGCGGGATGAACACCTTCTTGGAGAAGGTGACGACACCGGGCCGGCCGGCCTCGCGCAGGCCCGCGTCGCGTACGGCGGCGGCGATCCGGAGCAGCTCGTCCAGCGCGCCGCCCCGGGCGCTCAGCAGCGCGGTCGCCTCGTCGGCGTCCAACGCCCGCCCGGTCTCGGCCCGGCGCAACGCCCGGCGCACACTCGCGTCGCTCGGGCCCGGGTCGGTGCGATCAACCATCCGTTCAGCCTATGCGGTAACCCGCCCCGCCCCGCCCACCCCGGCCACCCGCTGCAAAACCCCACCCCGCCCACACTCCCCCGCCCGGGCTCGGGCGCAGGATCGGTTCGCACTTTCAGAGAATGCGGGGCTTCAGCGGCGCGCGAGGCCACTCCTTCAGTGAAAGTGCGCCCCGCTGGTGTTCGGGGCGGTGCGGCTGGGGGTGGGGTGGGGTGGGAGGAGACCGGCCCGCGCCGCGGGTGCGGCGCGGGGCGCCGGGGTCAGCGGGGCTGCTCGGGGTTGTCGCCCGGGTTGATCCGCTGGGTGCGGTCGCTGTCGCCGTCGCGCGGGATCGCCTGGGTCGGTTCGGCGGACTGGCGCGGGATGGCCTGCGTCGGGTCGGCCGAGGGCGGCTGGCCGAACGGCGGCGCGGGCTGCGGCTGCCCGAACCCGGGGACCGGGTTCTCCGGCTGCCCGAATCCCGGGACCGGGTTGGCCGGCGGCGCGGACTGCGGGGCCGGCGGGGCCGACTGCGGGGCGTACGGACCGGCGGGCTGGCCACCGTACTGGCCGGGGGCGGGCCAGCCGGCCGGCTGGCCGGGGGCCGGGTAGGCGCCGGGCTGGCCCGGGACCGGGTAGCCGCCGGGCTGGCCGGGCGCCGGGTAGCCGCCGGGCTGGCCGGGCGCCGGGTAGCCGCCCTGCTGGGGCCAGCCGGGCTGGGGCTGGCCGTACACGCCGGGCTGCGGCTTGGGCTTCGGCACGTAGTAGAGCTTGCGCCAGACGGTGTAGACGACGTACGCGGCGACCGCGAAGACGGCCAGCCAGGCCACCCGGGCGAGCAGGCCGAGCAGGGCGTCCAGCACCTCGCCCTCGGCCAGCCGGCCGACCGTCCAGATCAGGAAGGTCAGCGCGCCGAACACTGCGCTGACCGCGTACTCGACGAGCGCCACCTGGGTGATCAGTTTCGCCTTGGGCACCGCCGGCTGCACGTGCGTGGCCAGCAGCACGGCCAGCACGGGCAGCACCACCGCCTCCCAACCGGCGAACGCGTAGAAGGCGCTCCCGGCCCGGCCGGTGAAGGTGCCGTACTCGGTCGGGGTCAGCAGCCGGATCAGCCCGACGAACAACAGCACGGCGTTCGCGCCGAGAAGCACGAGTGCGGCGGGTTCGCGGAACGGCTTGGTCAGCTGGCTGGCCCGCGTCGCGTCGGTGGACGCGGGCTCGGCGGGGCTGGTCACGAAGATCCCCCTGAGGGCGAAAGCGGACAGTTGCCGACGTGAGCCTAGTCTCCCCCGCCTCCGGCGGACCGACGGCGTCACGTGCGCGAGGATGGTCGGCATGCGCATCGTGGTTCTGACGGGCGGCATCGGCGGCGCCCGGTTCCTGCTCGGCGTCCGGGCGTACGCCCGCGAGGTCGGCGCCGAGGTGACCGCCGTGGTCAACGTCGGCGACGACCTGCTGCTGCACGGGCTGAAGGTCTGCCCGGACCTGGACAGCGTCATGTACACCCTGGGCGGCGGGGCCGACCCGGAGCGGGGCTGGGGACGGGTCGGGGAGAGCTGGACGGTCAAGGAGGAGCTGGCCGAGTACGGCGCCGAGCCGACCTGGTTCGGCCTGGGTGACAAGGACGTCGCCACCCACCTGGTGCGCACCACCATGCTCAACGCCGGCTACCCGCTGCACGCGGTGACCGAGGCGCTGGCCACCCGCTGGCAGCCCGGCGTACGCCTGCTGCCGGCGACCGACGACCGGCTGGAGACGCACGTGGTGGTCGACCTCGACGGCGGCCAGCGGGCGATCCACTTCCAGGAGTGGTGGGTGCGCCACCGGGCGCAGCTGCCCACCCACCGGTTCGTCTTCGTCGGTGCCGAGACGGCCAAGCCGGCGCCCGGCGTTGCGGAGGCGATCGCCGGGGCGGACGTGGTGCTGATCGCGCCGAGCAACCCGGTGGTGAGCGTCGCGCCGATCCTGGCGGTGCCCGGGTTGCGCGAGGCGGTGGCCGACGGGCCGGCCCCGGTGGTCGGCGTGTCGCCGATCATCGGCGGCGCGCCGGTACGCGGGATGGCCGACCGCTGCCTGGACGTGCTCGGCGTCGAGTGCAGCGCGGCCGGCGTCGGGCGGCTCTACGGCGGCCGGGGGGCGGGCGGCCTGCTCGACGGCTGGTTGGTCGCCGAGGAGGACGAGGGCACCGTGGTGCCGGAGGTGACGGTCCGCGCGGTGCCGCTGCGGATGACCGACGAGGCGGCGACGGCGGCCATGGTCCGCGCCGCACTGGAGTTGACGTGAGGCTGGAGATCCTGCCGGTGCTGGGCATCGGCGACGTGACCGAGGGCGACGACCTGGCGGCGGTGATCGCCACCGCGGCGCCCTGGCTGCGCGACGGCGACGTGCTGGTGGTGACCAGCAAGATCGTCTCCAAGGCGGAGGGGCGGCTGGTGGACGTCCCGGCGGACGGGCCGGACCGGCTCGCCGCGCGGGACGAGGTGCTGGCCGCGGAGACCGCGCGGGTGGTGGCGACCCGGGGTGCGACCCGGATCGTGCAGACCCACCACGGCTTCGTGATGGCCTCGGCCGGGATCGACGCGTCCAACGTCGACAAGACCCGGCTGGTGCTGCTGCCCAAGGATCCGGACGCCTCCGCCCGGGCGCTGCGGGCCGCGCTGCGCGACCGCTACCACGTCGACGTCGCGGTGATCATCAGCGACACGATGGGGCGGCCCTGGCGCAACGGCCTCACCGACGTGGCGCTGGGCGTGGCCGGGATGGCCGCGATCCGCGACCACCGGGGCGAGGTCGACCCGTACGGCAACGAACTCCAGCTGACCCAGATGGCGGTGGTCGACGAGCTGGCCGGCGCCGGCGAGCTGGTCAAGGGCAAGTGCGACCAGGTTCCGGTCGCGGTGGTGCGCGGCTACCTGGGCGCGGTCGCGCCGGACGACGGCGCGGGCGCGGCCGCGCTGGTCCGGGACGCCACGATGGATCTCTTCTCGCTCGGCACCGCCGAGGCGCGGGCGGCCGGGCTGGCCGCCGCCGCCACCCTGCCGGACGGCCCCGGCACGACCCCACCCGACCCGGAGGCGGTGCGCCGGGCCATCGCCGCGGTCGCCGACGTGGTCGCGCCCGGCACGACCTTCACCCTGGTCACCGACGAGGAGGTACGCGCCGGACTGGTCGCCGCGGTGCCCGGCTGGCCGGCCGAGGCCAGCACCCTGGTGCTCGGCTCGCCGGCCACCCCGGTCGCCCCAGCCGACCTGGTCCGCTTCGGCGCCGACCTGCAACGCCTGCGCACCGCCCTGGCCGCGGAGGGCATCGGCTCCACCCTCCTCCCCCCACCCGCCCACACCACCGCCACCGCCGCCCTGGCCCTCTGACCTCCCCCTGGGTCAGGCGTCGAGCATGGCGCGGCCGAGGGGGGTGAGGGTGTGCAGGACGGTGTTGCGGTCACGCTGGCTGACCAGCAGCCCGGCGTTGCGCAGCACGGTGGCGTGCTGGCTCGCGGCCGCCGGTGAGATCTGCAGCCGGCGGGCCATCTCGCCGGTGGTGCAGCCGTCGTCGCTGGCCTCCAGCACCGCGGCCCGGGTCCGGCCGAGCAGGGAGGCCAGCGCCTCCCGGCCGGCGGCCGATCCGGCCGCGCCGGGCACCAGGCCACCCAGCCGGTCCACCGGGTAGACCAGCACCGGCGGCAGCGCCGGGTCGAGCAGCGCGACCGGGGTACGCGCGCAGAAGAACGACGGGACCAGCAGCAGCCCCCGCCCGTCCAGGTGCAGTTCCCGGCTGTCCGGGTAGTCGAGCACCTCGAGCATGCCGGACTCCCAGCGCATCGCCGGACGCAGGCTGGCCAGCAGCCCCTCCACCCCGCCGTCGAGCAGCGCCCGGGCCCGGCGCGACCGGTCCGCCTCCACGGCCGCCTGGATCCGCGCCCAGTACGGGCTGATGGCCAGCGACCGGTACTGCTCCATCGCGCCGGTGAGCTGGTGCAGCGCCTCCGGCTCGCCCCGGGCCAGCGCCGACGCCGTGCCGGGCAGGTTGTTGCCGCCGGCCAGCAGGGCGAGGTCGCGCTGCAGCAGCGGGACGGGGGTGCTGCGGACCGCGTCCAGGCCGGCCTCGAAGCCGGCGACACTCTGGTAGGGGGTCAGGAAGTCGGGGAAGTAGCCGCGCGGCGGGTTCAGCGCGAAGAGCAGGCGGAGCTGTTCGGAGGCGCTGTCCTGGCGCAGCCCCCGGGCCACCGAGCGCCGCCAGTTCGCCATCAACGGGTCACGGCTGCGCCCCTGTAACAGGTGCAGGCTGAGGACCAACTCCCAGACCGGGTCCGCGCCCGGGGCGACCCGGGTCCGGAGGATGTCCTCCCCCGAAAAGTAGATCTTCAGCATGGTGCGCTCCCGCGCCGCCGGGTCAGGGGATGGCGGGCGACCCTTCGCACTGTACCTGGCCGGCACTTATCTCCACTTTTAAGCGTGGGCTGAAAAACCTCGACGCCCCCCGGGACCGTTAGGCATGCTTCCAACTGCCCGATGAGGCCGGCGTGTCGATGACGCGCCCCGCGCCCGGGACACCGGGACCGGGGAGGACCGGTGGCCGGGCGGCACCACGAGGGTCTGCGGCCCATGCTCCGCAGAGGTGCCGTCCGGCCGTTCCGAGGCTCAACCGACCCAGAGCGCGACCCGATGGTCCTCGTCGGTGACGTAGAAGCACCGCCCGTCGAGCTCGGCCAACCCCTCCACGTGGTGGAACGGCGCCAGGTCGGCCACCGGTTCGCCGGGGATCAGGTGCCCCTGCCGGGGCAGCCGGAACCGGACGTGCCGCGAGGTGACGTCCCCACCGGCCGGATGGTCGTCGAGCAGCACCGAGCCCTTGCCGAGCGCGTCGATCGAGCCGATCACCGCCGCGTACCCGCCGTCCGCGGTGGGGGCGACGGCCCGGAAGCCGGTGAGCGCGCCGCGCGGCGTCACCCCGGTCAGGGCGTACGCGGCCACCGCGGTCGGCCAGCCCGGCGTGGCGGCGAACATGTCCGGCACACCGGCCACCTCCACCAGGATCGGCTCGCCGTCGACGGTCACCGGGAACCGCAGCCCGAGCAGCACCGTGCCGGCCGGGGTGAACGCGGCCGCCTCGACGTTCAGCGGCAGGTCGTCCGGGTTCAGCCGGCTCACCCAGCCCTTCGCTCGGGTGGTGCCGCGAACCAAAGTCGCCTCGACGAACCGGGCACGGACCCGCTCGCCGGGCGGCAGCGGCGTGAACGCCGCCTTGGTGAGCGCGTCGTTGACCGCCCGGTGCACCCGGAACCGGTTGCGCACCACCTGCACCGGCAGCGTCCCGGTCGCCGCGTCGTCCTCCCGGAACCGGGCCACGAAGGCGCGCCGGGGCCGCAGTGGCCCGCCCTTGGAGCCGAAGTGCGAGCCGAAGACGTACACCCAGCCGTCGTGGTGGGCGAGCGCCTCGCCGTCCTCGGTCCGGCCGTTCTCCGCACCCGCGTCGGCGCCGACGTGGTGCGCCGTCCACCGGCCGTCGTCGAGCTCCAGCAGCAGGGCCAGGCAGTGTTCCACTGGGCCCTCGTCGAGCACCGTCCAGAACCCGCGCCGGGCCCGGTGGGCGCGCAGCAGCGCCGCGGAGCGGACCGGCAGCAGGTCGCTGGCCTCGTTGCCGCCGACCACGAACTCGAGCAGTCGCAGGGTCACTCGGCCAGGGTACGAAGCGGCGGCTCGTACAGTGTCGGGATGCCGGACGCACCGATCGCCACCCGCACCACCGACCCGGCCGGACACCCGGCGCTGCACGCCGACGCGGTCGCGGTGCTCGGCCGCTGGACGCCGACCAGCCCGACCGCCGCCGCGGCCCGGGACCGCACCCTCGACCTGCTGGCCGCCGGACCGGTGGCGATGCGCCGGGAGCACCGCCCCGGGCACGTCACCGCGAGCGCCCTCGTGCTCGACGGCACCGGCGAGCGGGTGCTGCTCTGCCTGCACGGGAAGTTCCGGCGGTGGGTGCAGCTCGGCGGGCACTGCGAGCCGGGCGACCGGACGCTGGCCGGCGCCGCGCTGCGCGAGGCGACCGAGGAGTCCGGGATCGCCGGCCTGCGGGTCGACCCGGTGCCGATCGACGTGGACATCCACCCGGTCGCCTGCCAGGGCGGCTCGCTGCACTACGACGTCCGGTTCGCCGTCCTCGCCCCGCCCGGCGCGGTGGAACGGCTCAGCGACGAGTCGGAGGCGCTGGGCTGGTTCCCGCCGGACCGGCTGCCCGAGCCGCTGGCCGGCGGGACCGAACAGCTCGTCGCGCCGGCCCTGGCCGCCCTCAGACGAGCCCCTCTTCGCCCCGCTCCTTGAGCTCGTCGACGATCTTCTTGACGTCCTGCGCCCGGTCCCGCGGGCAGACCAGCACCGCGTCCGGGGTGTCGACCACGATCAGGTCGTGCACCCCGACGGTGGCCACCAGCCGGCCGGAGTGCGGCACCACCACCAGGTTGCTGCTGTCCCGCAGCAGCACGCCGGGCTTCGCCGCGCCCAACACCACGTTGCCGTCGGCGTCGGCCGGCAGCACGTCGCCGAGGGTGTGGAAGTCACCCACGTCGTTCCAGCCGAACTCACCGGGCACCGTGGCCACCCGGCCGGCGGCCGCCGCGCCCTCCATCACCGCATAGTCGACGGAGATCCTCGGCAGCGTCGGCCAGACCGTGCCGAGCACGTCGTCCTGCTCCGCGGTGCCCCAGGCCGCCGCGATCGCGGTGACCCCGGCGTGCAGAGCCGGCTGCTGCCGGGCCAGCTCGGCGAGGAACACGTCCACCCGCCAGACGAACATGCTCGCGTTCCAGAGGTGGTGCCCGGAGCGCAGGTACGCCTCGGCGACCTCGGCCTGCGGCTTCTCCTTGAACTCGGTGACCGGACGCATCGGGCCGTCGCCGAGCGGATCGCCGGTCTGCAGGTAGCCGTAGCCGGTCTCCGCGCGGGTCGGGGTGATGCCGACCGTCATCAGCCGCCCCTGCTCGGCGCCGCGCACCGCCTCCCGGACCGTCGCCACCCAGCGTTCCGGGTCGGCGATCAGGTGGTCGGCGGCGAACGAGCCCATCACGGCCTCCGGGTCGCGCAGCGCGATCACCGCCGCGGCCAGCGCGATCGCCGCGCACGAGTCGCGGGGCGAGGGCTCGACCAGGATGTTCTCCTCCGGCAGGCCGGCCAACTGGCGGGCCACCGCGGCCACGTGCGCGGCCCCGGTGACCACCAGGGTGCGCTCGGGGGTGGCGAGTGGCGCCAGCCGCTCCACCGTGGCCTGGAGCAGCGAGGCGGTGGTGCCGGTCAGCGGGTGGAGGAACTTGGGGTGGCCGGCGCGGGACAGTGGCCACAACCTCGTGCCGCTGCCGCCCGCCGGGATGACGGCGTAAATCACCCGCACATCATGCCCGATTCGCCCAGCCTGGGGCGTCGCGGCCGCCGCCCGGGCACCGCGGTCAGGCCCGGGCCCGGGACCAGGCCGCGATGTGCACCTCGGCGCTCGACTCCCAGGTGAACTCCTTGGCCCGGTCGAAGCCGGCCTTGGCCAGGGTCAGCCGGCGCTGCTCGTCGTCGAGCAGGGCGGCCAGGTCGGTGGCGATCTGCTCGGCGTCCTCGCTGGTGTAGGCGACGGCGTCGCCGCCGACCTCGGGCAGCGAGAGCCGGGGGGTGGTGAGCACCGGGGCGGCGCACGCCATGGCCTCCAGGATCGGCAGGCCGAAGCCCTCACCGTAGGAGGGGTAGGCGGCGACCAGCGCCCCGCCGAGGAAGCCGGGCAGGTCGGCGTAGCGCAGGTAGCCCGGGCGCAGCAGGCGCAGGTGCGAGGGGACCTCGGCCACCGCGCGGTCGATGTCGTCGTCGTGCCCCTGCCCGCCGGCGATCACCAGGGCCGGCGGGTCGACCCGGTCGCCCACCGCCCGGGCCCAGCCCCGGATCAGGTTGGGGACGTTCTTGCGCGGCTCCTTGGCGCCGAGGAACGCGATGTAGCTGCTGCTGCCCAGCCCCAGCCGGGCCCGGACCCGGGCCTTCTCCTCCTCGCTGGGGGCGTGGAAGGCGGCGTGGTCGACCCCGTGGTAGGCCACGTCGATCCGGGTCGGGTCGGCGTCGAGCAGCCGGATCAGCTCGTCCCGGGTGGCCTTGCTCGGCACGATCACCCGGTCGGCGCGGCGCAGCGAAGTCTTGATCGCGCTGCGGAAGAACGTGCGGCGGGACTTGTCGTAGTGCTCCGGCTCGGTGAAGAAGGTGGCGTCGTGCACGGTCACCGTCACCGGGCAGCCGGCCCGCAGCGGGCAGGTGTAGAAGGGCGAGTGCAGCACCTGGGCCCCCACCTGCTGGGCGAGCAGCGGCAGGCCGGTCTGCTCCCAGGCCAGCCGGGCGGGGCGGTGCGCGACGGCGGCCGGGGCGGGGATGATCTCCGCGCCGGGCAGCATCCGGGTGTAGCGCTCCAGGTCGGTGCGGAGGCTGACCACCGCCAGCTCCACCCCCGACCCGCACACCTTGCCGAGCGCGCCGAGCAGGCCGTCGACGTATCTACCGACGCCGCCACGGTCGGCGGGGACACTCGTGGCGTCGATGAGCACGCGGGGCGGGCGACCGGCGGTCACGGGGCGACTCCTTGAACTGGCGGGTCTGTGGGGAACAACACTCCGGGCAAGCCTACGCCGGAGCCCGGGGCGGACGCTGACTGCGACCCGACGGTACGCCGACTTGACGTCTCCATCGAGTACGGCCCGCGGGGGCGTATCGTTCGCGTCGATGGCCGACAACATTGCCCGGGTGTTCGCCGGCGCGATCGCGCCCGACCCCACCCGCCCGCTGCTCACCTGGTACGACGACGCCACCGGCGAGCGGACCGAGCTGTCCGGCGCCACGCTGGCGAACTGGGTGGCCAAGACGGCCAACCTGCTCGTCGACGGCGCCGCGCTCGGCCCCGGGGACACCGCCGGGGTGCTGCTCCCGCCGCACTGGCAGACCGCCGCGGTGCTGCTCGGCTGCTGGTCGGCCGGGCTGGCGGTGGCCGGGGAACCGGGGCCGGTCGGGGCCCTCTTCGCCACCGCCGACCGGGCCGCCGAGGCGGACGACTGGCCGGCCGACGAGCGGTACGCGCTCGCCCTGCACCCGTTCGCCCTGCCGCTGCGGGAGGTGCCGCCCGGCTTCGCCGACTACGTGCTGGAGGTGCGCGCGCACGGCGACCAGTTCACCCCGTACGCCCCGGCCGGGCCGGCCGAGACGGAGCTGATCGCCCGCGCGGTCGCCCGGGCGGCGGAGCTGGGCATCGCCCCCGGCGACCGGGTCCTGATCGACACGGCCGCGCACCCCGACCCGCTCGACTGGCTGCTGGCCCCGCTCACCGCCATGGCCAGCACGGTCCTCTGCGCCAACCTCGACCCGGCCAGGCTCCCCGCCCGCACCGCGACGGAGCAGACCACCCGCACCCTGGCCTGACCGCCGGCGGTCAGGCCGGGGTGGGGTGGCCGTCGGTCGAGCGGCGCTGGGCGAAGGCGGCGAACGCCGACAGGGACTCCGGGTTGGCCAGGGCGCCCTTGGCGGCGGCGGATTCCACCGGGGTGCCGGTGAGGATCTTCTTGACCGGCACCTCGAGCTTCTTCGCCGACAGCGTGCGCGGCACCGCGCGGACCTGGTGGATCTCGTCCGGGACGTGCCGGGGCGACAGCGCGGTCCGCAGCTCGCGGCAGATCCGGGTGCGCAGCGCCTCGTCGAGTTCCAGGCCCTCCGCGAGCACCACGAAGAGCAGCAGCTCACCGGCGCCGCCCTCGTCGTCCTCCAGGTGCACCACCACCGAGTCGACGACCTCGTCCAGCCCTTCGACGACGGAGTAGAACTCCGCCGTGCCGAGCCGGACGCCGCCCCGGTTGAGGGTGGCGTCCGAGCGGCCGGTGATCACGCAGCCGCCCCGCTCGTCGATGGTGATCCAGTCGCCGTGCCGCCAGACCCCCGGATAGAGGTCGAAGTACGCCTCCCGGTAGCGGGTGCCGTCCGGGTCGTTCCAGAACCCGACCGGCATGCTCGGCATCGGCTCGGTGATCACCAGTTCGCCCAGCTCGCCGATGACCGGGGTGCCGTCGCCGGAGCGGGCCTCCACCTTGGCGCCGAGCGCCCGGCAGGTGATCCGCCCGGCGTGCACCGGCAGCAGCGGCACGCCGCCGACGAAGCCGGTGCAGACGTCGGTGCCGCCGGAGAGCGACTGGAGCTGGGGGGTGTCGCCGACGGCGTCGTACACCCAGGTGAAGCCCTCGGCGGGCAGCGGCGCGCCGGTGGAGCCGACGCCGCGCAGCGCGGAGAGGTCGGCGATCTCCCGCGGCCGCAACCCGGCCTTGCGGCAGGCCAGCAGGAACGGCGCCGAGGTGCCGAAGTAGGTGGTGCCGGTCTCCTCGGCCAGCCGCCAGAGCGCGCCCAGGTCGGGGTGGCCCGGGTTGCCGTCGAAGAGCACGATCGCCGCGCCCACCGCCGGCCCGGAGACCAGGAAGTTCCACATCATCCAGCCGGTGGTGGTGAACCAGAAGAACCGGTCGGCCGGGCCGAGGTCGTGGTGCAGGGCGAGCATCTTCAGGTGCTCCAGCAGGATCCCGCCGTGGCCGTGCACGATCGGCTTGGGCAGCCCGGTGGTGCCCGAGGAGTAGAGCACGTAGAGCGGGTGGTCGAAGGCGACCGGGGTGAAGGTGAGCGGCTCGTCGGTGGGGGCCGCGAGGTCGTCCCAGGACATCGCGCCCTCGGGGGCGGCGGCGGCCGGGTCGAGGTAGGCGATGCTCACGGTGTGCGCCAGCGACGGCAGGGCCGCCCGAATCGCGGCCACCTCGCCCCGGCGGTCCACCGGCTTGTCGCCGTAGCGGTAGCCGTCGACCGCGACCAGCACCTTCGGCTCGATCTGCTGCCATCGGTCGGTGACGCTGCGGGTGCCGAACTCGGGCGCGCAGGAGGAGAAGACCGCCCCCAGGCTGCTGGTGGCGAGCAGCAGCACGTACGTCTCCGGGATGTTCGGCGCGTACGCCGCCACCCGGTCGCCGGCGGTGACGCCGAGCCGGCGCAGCCCGGCGGCCACCCGGCGGACCTGCTCGCGCAGTTCGGCGACGGTGAGGGTGACCGGCCCCCGGGTCTGGCCGTACGCGATGACCACCGGGTCGTCGTCGGCGCGGCCCGGCATCCGCAGCACGTTCTCGGCGTAGTTGAGCGTGGCGCCGGGGAACCAGCGCGCGCCGGGCATCCGCCGGTCGGCCAGCGTCGCCGTCGGCGGGGTGTGCGCGACCACCTCGAAGTGGTCCCAGATCGACCGCCAGAACGCGTCCAGGTCGGTGACCGACCAGCGCCACAACTCGTCGTAGTCGGCGAAGTCCAGCCCCCGGTGCTCGCGCAGCCAGCTCAGGTAGGTCCCGATCCGGGACCGCTCGCGTACGTCCGCCGGCGGCGTCCACAGCACGTCACTCACTGCTCCACCCTCCCCTGGCCCCGCACGACGCTGTGAAATGGGCCGTGGCGCCATCTTGCCCTACCTCAGATCGCCATTCTGCGCACCGGGTGCCGCCGAGGGCGCGTGGCCGGCCCACATGCCGGGCGGGTCGGGTGTGTGGATCGACCGCCGGGCGACGCGCGCCGCCCGGCAGCGGCCCGGTCCGCTCAGCCGGCCCGGTGGGCCTGGATGGCGCGGCGGCGGGCCAGCCGGTGGGCGCGGCGGATCTCCGCCTCCCGGAACCGGCGCTCGTCCTCCAGGGTCTCCGGCAGCACCGGGCGCACCGGGCGCGGCGCCCCGCCCACGTCCACGCCGACGAAGACCAGGTACGCGGTGGCCACCCGGACCGGCTCGTCCTCGGCCGAGTC
The DNA here is from genome assembly GCF_052981855.1 of Micromonospora sp. LZ34. Lineage (NCBI taxonomy): Bacteria > Bacillati > Actinomycetota > Actinomycetes > Micromonosporales > Micromonosporaceae > Micromonospora > Micromonospora sp. LZ34. The sequence goes on along the minus strand of NZ_JBRIQN010000004.1, from coordinate 273,940 downwards.
CCAGCGCTCGGCCACCACCCGGACGCCCACCTCCATCGAGGTCTGCCCGGTCCAGTTGACTTGGGCGTGGGCGTGCACCAGGTCACCCACCCGGACCGCCTCGGAGAAGACGATCTCGTCGATCGCCGCGGTGACGGCCGTGCCGCCGCTGTGCCGGGCGGCCGCCGCGCCGGCGACGTCGTCGACGAACTTCATCAGCACGCCGCCGTGCACGGTGCCGTAGAGGTTGACGTCCACGGCGGTCATGATCCGGCTCAGCGTGACGCGGGAGTACGACGTCGGCTTGCCCGACGGTGCGGCGGAGGGGTGCTCGGTCATGTCGGAAACGGTACGGTGCGCGGATGCGACATCTCTGGAGCTTCCTCGCCGGGTTGGTGGTGGCGCCCGTCACCTGGGTGCTGGTCACCCTCGGGCAGGACGGGTCGGGCCGCACCGTGGACCGTTGGGTGGAGATCGGCACCTTCAACACGGCCAACCTGATCGAGCCGGCCGTCTACCTCGCGGTCGGCGGCGTCCTGCTGGGCCTGCTCGGCACGCTGCGCATCTCACCGCTCGGCCCGCTGGTGGCCGGGCTGCTGCTGGCCATCCCGTACGTGTGGCTGTTCGTCGCGCCGTTCCAGGTGCGCAATCGCCTCCCGGACGACTGGAAGGTCCTCGGTGACCCGCTGCCGCTGCACCTGCCGGTGGAGAACGGCACGCTGTTCCTGATCGGGCTGCTGCTGATGGTGGCGGCGTTCAGCGGGCAGCGGTGGCGGCAGTGGCCGCGACCGGCGACCGAGCCGACGCCGGCCGATGGGCCGGCCACGCAGGACTTCACGCTGACCGACTGGCCGCAGTCCGGGTCGCCGGACACCGCGCCGCTGACCCTGGGCTACCCCGACCCCACGCCGACCGAGCCGCTGCCCCGCCGGACCGCCGGCGAGTCGCCGTGGTCGGCGCCGCCCCGCTCGACCGGCCGCCCGGAGGACACCACCACCGAGATCAAGTGACGGACGGGCGGGCCGGGTGACCGGCCCGCCCCGGATCCGCCGCGGCGCGGGTCGGTGCCCGCCGGCCGCGGCGGCCGTCGGTCAGGCCAGGCCCTTGAGCAGCTGGCGGGCCATCACGATGCGCTGCACCTGGTTGGTGCCCTCGTAGATCTGGGTGATCTTGGCGTCCCGCATCATCCGCTCCACCGGGTAGTCCCGGGTGTAGCCGTAGCCGCCGAGCAGCTGCACCGCGTCCGTCGTGATCTCCATGGCCGCGTCGGAGGCGAAGCACTTGGCCGCCGCGCCGAAGTAGGTCAGGTCGGCGTCGCCGCGCTCGGACCGGCCGGCCGCGGCGTACGTCAGCTGCCGCGCCGCCTCCAACTTCATCCCCATGTCGGCGAGCATGAACTGGATGCCCTGGAAGTCGGCGACCGGCTTGCCGAACTGCCTGCGCTCCTGCACGTACCCCTTGGCGTAGTCGAGCGCGCCCTGCGCGATGCCGACCGCCTGGGCGGCGATGGTGACCCGGGTGTGGTCCAGGGTCTGCATGGCGGTGGCGAAGCCGGTGCCCTCCGCGCCGATCATCCGGTCCGCCGGGATCCGCACGTTGTCCAGGTAGACCTCGCGGGTCGGCGAGCCCTTGATGCCGAGCTTCTTCTCCGGCGCGCCGAAGCTGACGCCGGAGTCGGACTTCTCGACCACGAAGGCGGAGATGCCCCGGGAGCGGGCAGTGGGATCGGTCACGGCGAAGACGGTGTAGAACTCGGAAACCCCGGCGTTGGTGATCCAGCGCTTCACGCCGTTGAGCACCCAGTGGTCGCCGTCCCGGACCGCGCGGGTGGTCATCGAGGCCGCGTCGCTGCCCGCCTCCGGCTCGGAGAGGCAGTACGAGAACATCGCGTCACCGGAGGCGACCGGGGTGAGGTAGCGGCGCTTGAGCTCCGCGGAGCCGGCCAGCAGCAGCGGCATGGTGCCGAGCTTGTTCACCGCGGGGATCAGCGAGGACGAGGCGCAGGCGCGGGCCACCTCCTCGATCACGATCGCGGTGGCCAGGGCGTCCGCGCCGGCGCCGCCGTACTCGACGGGGATGTGCGGGGCGTGGAAGTCGGCCGCGCGCAGCGCGTCGTAGGACGCCTTCGGGAACTCGCCGGTCTCGTCCGCCTCGGCGGCGTGCGGCGCCACCTTGGCCGCACAGACCTCACGGACCGCCTCCCGGATCGCCTCGTGCTCCTCGGGCAACCGGTAGACGTCGAACGACTGCTCTGCGGCCATGTCGGCCCCTCCCCTTCACCGCTATCATGCGCAGTCTGTAGCGTCTCCTGACCCTCGACCGCGCAGACTGAAGGATAGCGACCGGTTCAGGTGAGGTTACCGCCGCGTAGGCTTGGGCTTGAGGAAGCGTCCACGCCGCCCGGCGATGATGGAAGAGACAGGCATAGAGTCCCCTCGGTGCCCGGCCAGGCGCCGCAGCAGCAGAATGCGACGCGACGAAGCGCCGCCAGTGCGAGCGGAGAAGACAGGCGTGACGATCCCGTACCCGAACATCCAGCCGGTACCCGCGATCGCCGCGGTGACGCCCCCGTCGGGCGCACCCCGGCCGCGGGTGACCTTCCTGGGCACCGGCTACCTCGGCGCGACGTACGCCATCTGCTACGCCGAACTCGGCTACGACGTGCTCGGCTACGACGTCGACGCGGACAAGATCGCCAAGCTGAACGCCGGCGAGGTGCCGATCCACGAGCCTGGCCTCGACGAGCTGCTCCGGCGCAACCTGGCCGCCGGCCGGCTGCGGTTCAGCACCGACATCGCCGAGACCGCCGACTTCGGTGACGTGCACTTCATCTGCGTCGGCACGCCGCAGCGCGCCGACGGCATGGGCGCCGACCTGTCGTACGTCGAGGCGTCGGTGACCAGCCTGGCCCAGCACCTGACCCGCAAGGCGCTGATCGTCGGCAAGTCCACCGTCCCGGTCGGCACTGCCGAGTGGGTCGAGCAGCTGGTCGGCAAGCACACCCCGGCCGACCTCGGCGTCGAAGTGGCGTGGAGCCCGGAGTTCCTCCAGGAGGGCTTCGCCGTCGACGACGTGCTGCGCCCCAACCGGATCGTGGTCGGCGTCAAGAGCGAGTGGGCCAACGGCATGCTCTACGCCGCCCACAAGGGAGTCTTCGACCTGGCCGCCACCGAGGACCGCGAGGTGCCCCTGGTGGTCACCGACTTCGCCACCGCCGAGCTGGTGAAGGTCGCCGCGAACGCCTTCCTGGCCACCAAGATCTCGTTCATCAACGCGATGGCCGAGGTCTGCGAGGCGTCCGGCGGCGACGTGACCCAGCTCGCCCGGGCCATCGGCTACGACCCCCGGATCGGCAACCGCTTCCTCCAGGCCGGCCTCGGCTTCGGCGGCGCCTGCCTGCCCAAGGACATCCGGGCCTTCCAGGCCCGGGCACAGGAGCTGGGTGCCGGGGAGGCGCTGCGCTTCCTGCACGAGGTCGACCTGATCAACCTGCGCCGCCGTACCCGGGTCCTCCAGCTCGCCGCGGAGCTGCTCGGCCGCCGCTCCGGGCCGGCCGGGCCGGACCTGTCCGGCACCCGAATCGCGGTGCTGGGCGCGACGTTCAAGCCCAACACCGACGACGTACGCGACGCGCCCGCGCTCGCCGTCGCCGCGCTGCTCCAGAAGGCCGGCGGCGACGTGCACGTCTACGACCCGCAGGGCACCGAGAACGCCCGCCGGGTGGCTCCCGAGCTGACCTACGAGACCAGCATGAACGACGCGGTCACCGGGGCCGACCTGGTCTGCGTGCTCACCGAGTGGGCTGACTTCCGCAACGCCGACCCGGTCGCCCTCGGCGAGCTGGCCGCCGGCCGCAAGGTGGTCGACGGCCGCAACTGCCTCGACTCCACACTGTGGACGCAGGCCGGCTGGGAGTACCGCGGCATGGGCCGCCCCTGACGGTTCCCCCTTCCTGACACCGGCGGCCGGCCGCGGAGCGTGCTCCGCGGCCGGCCGCGTCACTGGTTTGCCCCGGACCCGCCGACAACGGTCGAATTCCGCGCCGGCTTTGGGCATGCTGCGACAGTGGGAGTCCACAGTGCGGGTGGAGGGGTGTCGTGGCGACGTTTCAGTGCTCCTCGTGCGGCCGGGAGATCAAGCCGGCCGTCCGCTGCCCGCACTGCGGGGCGGAGCAGCCACAGTGGGTCGAGCACCTGGCGGAGATCGAGCGTTCCATCGCGGAGATGAAGGCCCGCGAGGCCGCCATCGCCAGCGAGCAGCGGCAGATCGCCGCCAAGATGCAGGCCGCACTCTTCCAGCGGGACATCCTCGCGCACGCCGGTGAGGAACGGATCAAGCAGGCCACCCGGCCGCGCCGGGTGCTGCGCCGCCGGCCCGGCCGCCGACCGCCGACCGCCACCACCGGCGCCCCGCCCCGGGTGCCCCGGCAGGGCACCCCACCGCCCGGCCCGGACGACCCGACGCCGCCCCCGCCGACCGCCACCTGGCTGGACGCCGACGACCCGGAGCACCCGCCGGAGGCGTCCTCCCGCGAGGTGCAGAACATCCCGCTCGGCCTGGGCGCGCTGCTGCTCGGGGTGGCCGCGGTGGTCTTCGCCGCGGTGGCGACCAGTTCGATGGACGCGCTGGCCCGGCTGGGCATCCTGCTGCTCGCCACGGTGCTGATGCTGCTCGCCCCGCCCGCGCTGGCCCGGCGGGGGCTCACCTCCACCGCCGAGACCATCGCCGCGGTCGGGCTACTGCTGGTGCCGCTGGCCGGGTACGCGCTCTGGGCGGTCGACCGGATCGGAGGCGGCGGCGCCTCGGGCGCCGTCTTCGCCGGGCTGGTCTTCGCGGTCACCGCCGGCGTCTCCTTCGGGTACGCCAACTGGACCGGCCTGCGCGCCCCGCGGTTCGCCACCGTGCTCGCCGCCCAGCCGGTGGTGCCGCTGTTCGCGTACGACCGGATCACCGGCCCGGCCGGCTGGGCGCTGGCCCTGACCGCGGTGGCCGTCCTCGACCTCTTGCTGGCCCGCACACCGGTCACCGTGGAGCGTCCGGTACGCCGGGACCTCCCGCCGCCCGCCCCGGCCGAGCCGCCCGCCGCGCCGACCGCGCCCCGGCAGCGGCAGCCCGAGGGCCGACCGGAGGGCGCGCCGGAGGAGGCCGGCGAGGTGCTCGCCGGCACCACCCCGGCCGGCCCGGACGCCGCCCCGGCGGACCCGGACGGGGCTGCGACCCGCCCGGTGCCGTGGCTGCGCGAGCTGACCTGGCTGCTGCACGGTGCCGCGGTCGCGGTCGCCCTCGCGTACGCGGTCACCGCGCTGCTGCGCGCGCAGACCGTGCCCGCCGCGGTCGCCGCGGGCACGGTGCTGCTGCTGGCCGCCGCGGTCGCGCTGGCCGGGACGATCGCGCTGCGCCGGCCGCCGCTGCCGGACGTCGGCGCCGGCATCCTCACCCTCGCCGTGATCGGGGCGCTGGGGCGGATCGCCTCGGTGGCGCTGCCCGGCCAGTCGCTGCTGCTCATCGCGGCGGTGATCACGGTGACCGGGCTGGCCGTCCGCGCGGTGCCGGAGGCGGCCCGACGCGGTCCGCAGTTCGCCTCCGCGGTGGCGCTGACGGTCAGCGGAGTGGTGGTGGCCGGCGGTGCCCTGCGGGCCGGCGTCGCCCCGGTCCGCGCCGCGCTGCCGGCCTGGGCCGCCGACCTGGACCGGTACCCGGCCGAACTGGCCGCCGCGGTCGGCCCGGCCGCGTGGCAGCTCGCCGCGAGCGCCTTCCTGCTGACCGTCGCCGCCGTGCTGGCCCTGCCGCCGGAGATCCGCCGGGAGTTCGCGGTGGTCGGCGCGGCGCTGACCGCGCTCGCCGTCCCGGCGTCCTTCGGGCTCGGTTGGGCGGCGGCGCCCTGGCCGATGGTGCTGGCCGCGGTCGGCATCGGCGTGGCGGGGCTCTCCGCCCGGACGGAACGGGCCGCTCTGGCCCACGGGATCACCGCCGGCGGGGTGGGCCTGTTCGGCGCGGGCGCCGCGCTGACCCGGCCGTCGCTGACCGCCGCCGCGCTGCTCACCCTCTTCGCGGCGGGCGCCCTGGTCGCGGTGGCACCCCGGGTTCGGCTCGCCCCGGCGGCGACCGACGCCCTCTCCGCCTGGGCCGCCGGCGGCGCCGCGTTCGCGCTGCCCGGGGCGGTGGCCGCCTTCGTCGCCGCGACCGTGCCCATCGACCCGACGCCCACCCCGGCCAGCCTGCGCGAGGTGACCGTCCCGGTGCTCGCGGCCAGCTTCCTCGCGGTCTGCGTCACCCTCGGGTACGCGGCGATCGTGCAGGTCTCGCAGCGGCAGATCCCGGCCCCGCTGGCGGTGGGCACCGGCCTCGGGGCGCTGGTGGTCACCGCGGCCGCGTTCGGGGCACCCGGCGCGACCGTCGCCGACGCCTGGGTCGGCGCGCTGCTGCTGGTCGCCGCGGTGCTGCTCTTCCTGGCCCCGTCGATCGACGCGGGCCGGCGGTCCGACCTCACCCTGGACGGGTCCGACCTCGCGGCGGCCGCGGTGACCGGCGCCCTGATCGCCACCCTGGTCCGGATCGCCGCCGTGCTCGCCCCGGGCGGGCAGCTCGCGGTGGCCGCCGCGCTGGTGCTGGTGGTCGCGGTCGCCGCCCGGGCGATGCCGGCGGAGTGGCGGCGCGGGCCGGTGCTCGGCATCACCATCGGCGGCTTGCTGATCGGGTTGCTGGCCGGTTGGACGGCGCTGCGTGGCGGGGTCGGCGTGCTCGCCACCCCCGGGCCGATCTGGGCCGGTGACCTGAGCGGCTGGCCGGCCGCGCCGACCGGTGGCGCGACCTGGCAGGCCCCGGTCGCGCTGGCGCTGCTCGGGGTCGCCGCCGGGATCCTCCTGCCGGCGCCCTGGCGGTACGACGTGTCCGGCGCGGCCGCCGTGCTCGCCACCATCGGCGCGCCGGCCGCGTTCGACCTGGCCTGGTGGTCACCGGTGCTGGTCGGGGGAATGGTCGCCACCGTCTTCGGGATGGCCGCGGTCGCCTCGGTCGACCCGCGGGCCGGGCTGTCCCGGGCCACCGTGGCCGGGGTGGTGGCCCTGCACGCGGCCGGCGCCGGGCTGGTCCGGCCGTGGACCACCGCGCTGGCGCTGGGCAGCATCGCGCTGATCGGCGTGGTGGTGGCGGCGCTGGCCCGGTCGCTCGCCGAGCCGCTGGTGGAGGACATCCACGCCGACGGGATGCCGCCGTACCTGGCGCAGATCGGAGGCGCCGCGGCCGGCGCGGCGGTGCTCGCGCTGCCCGGCGCGGTCGCCGCGCTGGCGGCCGAGTTCGAGCGTCCGCCGCAGGTGGTGCTGACCGCCGCGCTGGCTGCGTCCAGCCTCGGCCTCGCCGCGGTGGCCGCGGTACGCCGGCAGGTGCCGCAGTACCTGCCGTGGACCAGCGCGGCGGTGGTCGGCGGCGCCACCATCAGCGCCCTGGCCGCCGTCCCCAGCGGCCTGCCCGTGGGCGTCTACGCCGCCGCCGCGGCCCTGCTCGGCGTGCTGGCCGAACTGGCCCGGGGCGCCACCGAGCCGCCGGCCGGCTCCGCCCAGCCGGTACGGCGCTGGTCGGTGCTGCTCGACGGCGCGCTGCGGCGGCTGCCGGACGACGGCACCCGGCGGCGCTGGCGGGTCAGCCCGGCGGCCGGTGCCCTCGCCGCGGCCGCCCTGCCGACCGTGATCGCGCTGGTGTCGATCGCGCCGGCGCTCGTCGTCGCGCTGGTCGAGCCGCACGCCACGCTCACCCGGGTGTGGCAGGGGCCTCCGCCCGGGCTGCTCAGCCCACCGCCCGACGCGGTCGACCCGGCGCACGTGCTGACCGCGCTGCTGTTGACCGCGACCGCGGCGCTGGCGGCCACCGGTTTCAGCGGTGGCCGCCGGTCCCGGGCGGTCCCGGTGGTGCTGCCCGGCGCGGCGGTGACCCTGCTGATCACCCCGGCCGCGCTCGGCACCGGCTGGCCGACGAGCACCCTGGCCGCGCTCTCCGTCTTCACGATCTCGATGCTCGGCCTGGCGCTGACCCCGCCCCCGCCGCTGGTCGAGCCGGCCCGCTCGCTGCGGCTGGCGCGGGTGCTGGTCTTCGGCATCGGGCTGGCGGCCGGCGGCGCCGGGCTGGCCGGCAGCCTGGCCACCCGAGAGCTGACCCTGTTCACGCTCGGCGGCGCGGTCGGCGTCGGCGCGGTCGCCGCGCTCTTCGGCACCACCCAGCGGGCCCGCATTCTCGGCTGGCTGTTCGCCTCGCTGATGGCCCAGCTCTTCGTACTCACCGCCGGCCTGGTCGCCGGGCTGGCCGCGGTCTGGTCCGCGTTCGGCGTGCTGGCGGTCGGCGCGGCGTTGCAGGTGTTCGCGGCCACGCTGCCCCGACTGCGCCGCCCCGAGGCGCAGCGCGAGGCGGCCACCGTGGAGTGGAGCGGGCACGCCGCCGCACTGATCGCCCTGGCGTTGGCCTTCGACTCGCCGCGGCACATCGCCGCCCTGCTCGCGGCCTGGGGCGCGGTCCTCGGGGTGGCGGCGACCCGGCCCGGCCGTCGCCCGGTGGAGCGGCGGATCCTGTTCTGGGCGGTGGTGGTCTGCGAGATCAGCGCCTGGTGGATCCTGATGCGGGTCGCCGACGTGGCGCTGCCCGAGGCGTACACGCTGCCGTTCGCGGCGCTGGCCCTGCTGGTCGGCGTGCTGGAGCTGCGGCACCGCGCCGACCTGAGCAGCTGGGTGGCGTACGGGCCGGCGCTGGTCGCCGCCTTCCTGCCGACCCTGGCGATCGTGCTCGCCACCGACTCCAGCACGCTGCGGCAGGTGTTGCTGCTGCTCGGCGCGGTGGCCGTGCTGATCTTCGGCTCGATGAGCCAGCAACAGGCCCCGGTGATCGTCGGCGCGACGGTCACCGCGATCACCGCGATCCACGCGCTGTTCGCCTTCGGCCCGTGGCTGGCCCTGATCCCGGTCGGCATCCTGCTGCTGGTGCTCGGCGCGAGCAACGAGCGGCGCCGCCGCGCGCAGGAGCGGTTGCAGACCGCCCTGCGCGGCATGCGATGAACCGGAGGGGCCCTGCGGCCATCGAACCCGACGGGCAGAGCGTGCCGGCTGCGGACGCGTCGCACCCGCGCGCCGGCTCCGGACGCCTCCCACCGGAGCGCCGGCTCCGAACGCGTCGCATCCGCAGGCCGGGTCTACGGCCGGGGTCCGGAGCATCGGGCGGCGGTTCAGCGCCGCGTGTCGGCCGGCCTGGACGATGTTGCCGGGCCGCGTCCCCTCGAACGTGGTGGACGCCGGGCACGGCCCGAACCCGGCCCAGGCACGGCGTGGGGGCCGGACACGGTGGGCCGGGCGCGGGCGCGTGCCCCGCCGGCCTGACCGGGGGTGGCTAGTGCGGTGGCCATTAACGTTCGCCGGGTTGGTCGGGGTTGGGGAATTGTCGTAGGGGTGGTGTTGGCTGGGGTTTGTGCCTCGCCGTCGGGATCCTGCCGCACTACGGGTTGTGCATCGCACGGCCCGCGTCGCGTTGCGGGTGACGGCGGGGCAGCGGCGGCGGTGTTTCGGCCTGCTCCGCTCGGCCGGTGACGTGTGGGCGTGCGTGTTGGAGGTCAACGCGTGGCGACGCCGCCGCCGCGACGCGCTGCTGGTCGGTTACCAGGAGTTGTGTCGGGAGTTGGCGGCGTCGGGGCCGGGTACGTTCGGCGAGTTGGACTCGGTGGGCGCGCGGTCGGTGCTGCGCCGGTTCTCCGACGCGTGGTTCGCGGCCGCGAAACGCCGCGCCGACGGTGACGTGTCGGCCCGGTTCCCGCGGCGGCGGCGGGGGCTGGTGCCGGTGCGCTGGTATCACGGCACGTTCACCATCGAGGGGCGCCGGGTGCGCATCCCGACCGCGACGGGCAACGCGCCGTTGTGGGTCCGGCTGGCACGGGACCTGCCGTATCCGATCGAGCAGGTCCGCTCGATCACCCTGCTGTGCGAGGGTGGCCGCCTGTTTCTCGACGTCACCGCCGAAGTCCCGATCACCGTCTACCCGCCGGGTGAGGAGCCGGATCCGGGTCGGGTGGCCGGGGTGGACCTGGGGATCATTCACCCGTACGCGGTGGCTGGCCCCGGCGGTGAGGGGCTGTTGGTGTCGGGGCGGGCGATCCGCGCCGAGCACCGCATGCACCTGGCCGACACCAAAGCCCGCCGCCGCGCCGTCTCGCACCGGGCCCCGAAACCGGGTCAGCGGGGGTCACGCCGGTGGCGCAAGTACCGCCGCCGGGCGCGGTTGGTGGAGGGCCGGCACCAGCGGCGGGTCCGCCAGGCCCAGCACGAGGCCGCCCGAACCGTCATCACCTGGGCCCAGCAGCAGCGGGTCGGAGTGCTGCACGTCGGCGACCCCCGCGGTGTGCTCGACATCGCTGCCGGGCGGCGGCACAACCTGCGACTACGGCAGTGGCAGATCGGCCGGCTCATCCAGATCCTGACGGACAAGGCCACCCTCGCCGGCATCACCGTCCGGCTCGTCGACGAACGCGGCACCTCCTCAACCTGCCCCGCCTGCCGACGGCGGGTGCCGAAACCTCGTGGGCGGACCCTGACCTGCCCGCACTGCCACTTTTCTGGGCACCGCGACCTTGTCGCGGCCGCCAGCATCGCCACCCGCACCCCGGGCGGCGGACCCACCACCCCCACAGTCACTGTGCTGCCGGAGGTGGTCACGCACCGTCGAGCCGGCCGGCACCTACCCGGCGCCGGCCGATCCCGACGTGACCCCCGCCGCCCACACCAGGCGGCGCGAGGATCAGTTGGCCCGCGGAGGCCCGCCCCACCATGTCGTGGGGAGTCGCTCGCCCTGCACGGCGAGGATCCACAAGCCCACCGAGCACCCGGTGAACGTTAGTGGACACCGCACTAGGCTCCGCCGATGCGGATCATCGAAGGCGCCGGGGTGTGGACGCCGCCCGCCGGGGCGGCCAACGACTGGGTGGAGCACCTGCGCGTGCCGGACCTGTCGGTGGGGACGTACTGCATCCCGGCCGGCGGGCTCGACGACCAGCGCCCGCACACCGAGGACGAAATCTACGTGGTCACCGCCGGGCGGGCCAGGATCGTGACACCGGACGGCGCGGCCGAGGTCGGCCGCGGTTCGGTGATCTTCGTGCCCGCGGGCGAGGAGCACCGGTTCGTGGAGGTCACCGAGGACCTGGCGCTGCTGGTGGTGTTCGGCCCGGCGTACGGCTCGCGCGCGCCGGGCCCGCCGACCGCCTAGCTCGGTCGGCCGGCGCCGCTTCAGCAGGCGACCGACCCACGGCACCAGGTCCCGGTCTGGCAGCGCGGCGGGCGCTCCGGCGGGTCAGGCCAGGGAGGCCCGCAGGGCGGCGTCCTTCTCGGCCACCAACTGCTCCAGGTCGGCCTGGTAGGCCGCCATCCGGTCGAGCAGGGTCCGGTCGGCGGCGCCGAGGATCCGCACGGCGAGCAGGCCGGCGTTGCGGGCGTTGCCGATCGAGACCGTGGCGACCGGGATGCCGGCCGGCATCTGCACGATGGAGAGCAGCGAGTCCATCCCGTCCAGGTGCTTCAGCGGCACCGGTACGCCGATCACCGGCAGCGGGGTGACCGAGGCGACCATGCCGGGCAGCGCCGCCGCGCCACCGGCGCCCGCGATGATCACCTTGAGGCCGCGGTCGGCGGCGGCCCGGCCGTAGTCGATCATCTTCACCGGGGTGCGGTGCGCCGAGACCACCTCGACCTCGTAGGGCACCTCGAACTCGTCCAGCACCTCGGCGGCGGCCTTCATGGTCGGCCAGTCCGAGTCGCTGCCCATGATCAGCCCGACGGTGGTCACTCGTGCCCCTCCCGTAGCCAGCGGGCGGCCCGCGTGGCCCGCGTCCTTACCTCGTCCAGGTCGTCGCCGAGCAGCGTGACGTGCCCGATCTTGCGCCCGGGGCGCACCTGCTTGCCGTAGAGGTGCACCTTCGCCCCCGGCTCGGCGGCGAAGAGGTGGTGCAGCCGCTCGTCGATCGACATCCCGCCGGGCTCGCCGCCGAGCACGTTCGCCATCACCACCACCGGCGCGGTCAGCGCGGTGTCGCCCATCGGGTAGTCGAGGACCGCCCGCAGGTGCTGCTCGAACTGCGAGGTGCGGGCGCCCTCGATGGTCCAGTGGCCGGAGTTGTGCGGCCGCATCGCCAGCTCGTTCACCACGATCCGGCTGCCGCCCGGCCCGGCCGGGTCGGCGACCTCGAACAGCTCGACCGCGAGCAGGCCCACCACGCCGAGCGAGGTGGCCAGGTCGATGGCGAGCTGCTGGGCGGCGACCGCCAGTTCCTCCGGCAGGTCGGGTGCCGGGGCCAGCACCTCGACGCAGATCCCGTCCCGCTGCACCGTTTCGACCACCGGGTACGCGGCGACCTGCCCGAACGGCGAGCGGGCCACCTGCACGGCCAGCTCGCGGCGCAGCGGCACCCGCTCCTCGACGATCAGCCTGGTCCCGCCGGCCAGCAGGGTGCCCGCCAGCTCGGCGGCCTGCGCCGGGCCGTCCACCAGCCAGACGCCCCGGCCGTCGTACCCGCCGCTGGCGGCCTTGAGCACCACCGGCCAGCCGACCTCGTCGCCGAAGCCGACCAGGTGGGCCGGCTCGCCGACCGGCCGCCACGCGGGGTTGGGCGCGCCCAGCTCGGTCAGCCGCTCGCGCATCGCCCGCTTGTCCTGGGCGTAGCGCAGCGCGTCGGCGGGCGGGTACAGCGTCACGCCCTCCGCGGCCAGCGTGCGGATGTGCTCGTTCGGCACGTGCTCGTGGTCGAAGGTGACCACGTCGCAGCCCTTGGCGAAGGTGCGCAGTGCGGCCAGGTCGGTGTGGTCGCCGTACTGGACGTCGGCGGCGACCAGCGCGGCACCGTCGTCGGGGGCCAGCGCCAGGACGCGCAGCGACTGGCCGAGGGCGATCGCGGACTGGTGGGTCATCCGGGCCAGCTGGCCGCCACCCACCATGCCGACAACAGGCAGACCGGTACGGGAATCCATAGCGGCGCCAGCCTATCCGGCCGGCCCGCCGCCGCCCCTACCGGCCGGCGAGCTGCCCGATCAGGTCCTCCACGTCTGTGACCGGGCGCTCGCAGACGAAACCCCGGCAGGCGTACGCGGTGGGCCGCCCGTCGAGCATCGGCCGGTCGGCGAGCAACGGCACCCCCGGCTGGTCGGCCCGGCCCGCCACGATCACCGCCCCGGGTGGGGCGTGCCGGTGCGCCGCCGCGACCAGCGGGTCGCCGGCCGGCTCCTCGGTGACCACGGCGATCTCGTACGGCCCGGAGAGCAGCGCCTCGCCGACGGTGGCCGCGTACCCGGTGAAGCGGGCGTGCCGGCCGACGATCGGCGCGACGGTGCCCAGCGCCGCCTCGGCCGCCTCCCGGTAGCGGGTCTCCCCGGTCAGCGCCGCGTACGCCACCAGCGCGGCGACGATCGCCGAGCGGCCCGAGGGGGTGGCGTTGTCGGTGGGGTCGGCCGGCCGGGTGACCAGCCGCTCGGCGTCGTCGGCGGTGTCGTAGAAGCCGCCGCCGGGCGCGGCGAACCGCTCCAGCGCGACGTCCAGCAGCCGCCCGGCCAGCTCCAGCCAGCGCCCCTCGCCGGTGAGTTGGTGCACGGCGCAGAACGCCTCGGCGACGCAGCCGTAGTCCTCCAGCACGCCGGCCGGCTCGCCGACCACGCCGCCCCGGGAGACCCGGCGCAGCCGGCCGGCCACCAGGTGCCGGTCGGCGAGCACCTCGGCGATCCGGGTCGCCGCGGCGGCGGTCACCGGGTCACCGGTGAGCGCGGTGTGCTCGACCAGCGCGGTGACCGCCAGCCCGTTCCAGGCGGCGACCACCTTGTCGTCGCGGGCCGGCTGCGGCCGGGTGTCGCGTACCTCGCGCAGCCGGGCCCGGACCCGCTCCCAGCGGCCGGCCACCGCCGGGTCCACGTCGTCCACGTCCCGGGCCAGCCGCAGCACGCTGGTGCCGTGCTCGAACGAACCGGCCTCGGTGACCGCGAACAGGTCGGCGGCGAAGCGGCCGTCCTCCTCCCCCAGCGCCTCGACCAGCTGCGCCGGCGTCCAGGCGTAGGTGAGCCCCTCGACCCCCTCGGTGTCCGCGTCCAGCGCGGAGGCCAGCCCACCCTCGGGGGTGCCCAGGTCGTCGATCATGAAGGCGGCCGTCTCGGCGGCGATCCGGGCCGCGAGGGGGTCGCCGGTGAGCCGCCAGAGCTGGGTGTACGCCCGCAGCAGCAGGGCGTTGTCGTAGAGCATCTTCTCGAAGTGCGGCACGGTCCAGTGCCCGTCCACGGAGTAGCGGGCGAAGCCCCCGGCGAGCTGGTCGTAGATGCCGCCCCGGGCCATCGCCTCGCAGGTGTGCCGGACGATCTCCAGGCTGCGCGCCGAGCCGGTGCGCTGGTGGTGCCGGAGCAGGAAGAGCAGGTTCATGTGCGGCGGGAACTTCGGCGCCCCGCCGAAGCCGCCGTTCGTCTCGTCGTACTCCTGGCCGAGCTGCTCGGCCGCGGCGTCGAGCAGTTCGGCGTCCAGCGGCGCGGTGGGCCCGCCCACGGCCTGGGCGCCGCCGATCGCCTCGACCACCGCGGCGCCCTGCCGCACGACCGCCTCCCGCTGGTCCCGCCAGGCGGTGGCGACCGACTGCAGCAGCCGGACGAAGTTGGCCCGCGGGTAGTAGGTGCCGCAGAAGAACGGGGTGCCGTCCGGGGTGGCGAAGACGGTCATCGGCCAGCCGCCCTGGCCGGTCATCGCCTGGGTGGCGGTCATGTAGACCGCGTCGACGTCCGGCCGCTCCTCCCGGTCCACCTTGACGCACACGAAGTCGTCGTTCATCAGGGCGCCGACCTGCTCGTTCTCGAACGACTCGTGGGCCATCACGTGGCACCAGTGGCAGGCGGCGTAGCCGACCGAGATGAGCACCGGGACGTCCCGCCGCTTCGCCTCGGCGAACGCCTCGTCGCACCACGGCCACCAGTCGACCGGGTTGTCGGCGTGCTGGAGGAGGTACGGGCTCGTGGCGTGGGCGAGTCGGTTCACCCGACGACCATAACCAGCCCCCGTCGGGACCGCCCGCCGGTCAGGAGGCGTCGTCGGCGCGGAGCGGGAAGACGTTCGGGCGGGCCTCGTCGAGGAGGGTGCCGAGGACGGCGCCGATCTTGTCGGCCGGCATCGGCTTGAAGAAGTGGTAGCCCTGGGCGGCGGTGCAGCCCAGCTCGGCCAGGGCGATCCGCTGCTCGGCGGTCTCCACCCCCTCGGCGACCACCCGCAACCCCAGCTCGTGGGCGAGCCCGACGGTGGTCCGGACGATCGCCGCCGCCTCCGGCGATTCCACCATCCGGATCACGAAGGAACGGTCCACCTTCAACTCGTCCACCGCGATCCGGGTCAGGAAGGTGAGCGAGGAGAAGCCGGTGCCGAAGTCGTCCACGGCGAGCTGCACACCCATCGACCGGAGGGTGGCGAGCACCTCGTCGATCACCTCGAGTTCGCTCATCACCACGGTCTCGGTGATCTCCAGGACCAGCCGCTGCGGCGGGACCTGGTGCCGGCGCAGCGCCTCGGCGATCTCGGTGGGCAGCCGCGGGTCGAGCAGGCTGCGCGCCGAGAGGTTCACCGAGATCGGCACGTCCAGCCCTTCGCGGGCCCACTCGGCGGCCACCGAGAGCGCCTTGTCCAGCACGTAGCGGGTGAAGGTGCCGAGCTGCTCGCTGTTCTCCACGGGGCGGATGAAGTCGACCGGGCCGAGCCAGCCGCGGCGCGGGTGGCGCCAGCGGATCAGCGCCTCCACCCCGGTCGGCGCCCCGGTGGTGAGGTCCACCGCCGGCTGCAACGCCAGCACCAGCTGGTCGTCGGCGGCCAGCGCCTCGCGCAGCTCGGCCAGCAGGGCCAGCTGGTCGGTGCTGGCCGCG
This sequence comes from Micromonospora sp. LZ34, assembly GCF_052981855.1. Lineage (NCBI taxonomy): Bacteria > Bacillati > Actinomycetota > Actinomycetes > Micromonosporales > Micromonosporaceae > Micromonospora > Micromonospora sp. LZ34. The sequence goes on along the minus strand of NZ_JBRIQN010000004.1, from coordinate 258,071 downwards.
TCCCGGGCCGAGTCGTACGCGGCGACGCTGCCGCCGCCATCCTTGGCCTGGTACATCGCGATGTCGGCCCGGCGCAGCAACTCGGTCAGGTCGGCGGTGCCGGCGTCGGCGACCACCACGCCGACGGAGACCTCCACGGACATCCGCACCCCGGCCACCTCGGTCGGGGCGGCCAGCCGCTCGGCGATCTCGCGGGCCTGGCGCAGCGCGTACGCCATCGGCGCGGTCCGGCCGCCGACCACCGGGACCGAGGTCAGCAGCAGCGCGAACTCGTCGCCGCCGAGCCGCCCGAGCAGGTCGCCGGAGCGGGCCAGGGTGCCCAGCCGGTTGGCGGTCAGCCGCAGCAGCTGGTCGCCGGCCGCGTGCCCGAGGGTGTCGTTGACCTCCTTGAACTGGTTGATGTCCAGCAGCAGCAGCGCCACCGGGTGGTCGTGCGCGAGCTGCCGCAGCGCCTGGTCGCCCTTGCTGAGCATGGCCGCCCGGTTGACCAGGCCGGTGAGCTGGTCGTGCACCGCCTCGTACGACGATCGGGCGGTGACCAGCCGCAGCTCCCGGTGGGTCGCGGCGTCGTGCAGCGCGGCGGCCAGGGCATCGCCGAAGGCGGCCACCGCGTCGCGCTCCCGGACGCTCGGCGGCGCCGACCGGGGGAACCGGACCCGTAGTTCGCCGACCCGGGCGGTGCCCACGGTCAGGGTGCGGACCAGCTCGTGCTCGTCCGGTTCGGCACGGCCGGGCGGGTCGACCTCGCGGTCGACCACCTGACCGGCCGCGTCGCCCCGGTAGCGGTGCCACCGGCCGTCGCCCCGGGCCACGTCGACGTCGATCAGCTCGGCGTTGAAAAGGGTCAGCGCGCCGGTCACCGCCGCGGTGGCCACCCCCCGCTCGTCGAGCTGGTTCAGCGCGGCGGTGGCCTCGGCGAACGCCCGCCAGGTGCGCCGCTCCTGGTCGGCCCGGAGCCGGTGCCGGTAGGTCTGCTGGAGCAGCCAGAGCGGCGGCGGGAGCAACAGCAGCCAGCGCGCGTCGATCTCCAGCAGGGTCACCACGATCAGGCCGACGGCGACGTTGCCGACGAACATCAGCAGCTTGCCGCGGAGCGCGGCGAGCAGGGGCGGCCCGATCGGGACGCCGTGCCGCAGCGCCAGGGTCACCCCACCCAGCCAGGCGGTGGCGAGCAGGTAGGTGACCGAGCCGGCGACCACGGCGAGCGCGAGCGCCGGGGTGGGCGCGGTCAGCAGCGGCTGGCCGAGCGCGGTGGTGACCGACACGGCCAGCGCGGTGGCGGCGGTGAGCGACACCGCGATGCGCACCACCTCGAGCGCGCCGCGGCGCTCGCCGAACAGCGAGATCGCCGACCAGGCCAGCCCCGCGCCGAGCAGGGTGGCGGCCGGAAGCCAGCCGGCCGGCACCAGGTAGAGGCAGATGATCAGCGCGGCCTCGCCCCAGGTGATGCTCACCATGCCGGCGGCGGTGCGGAACCGCAGCCGGGCCAGCTGGGCGAGGGCGAGCACGGCGACCGCGACGCCGAACCGGGCGGGGCCGCCGAGCGGATCGTCGGCCGGCAGCCGGGTCGGCAGGGTCAGCCCCACCGTGGCGGCGACCAGCGCGGTCAGGGCGACGGCGGCGGTGAGCAGGAGGACCCGCGGCGGCGTGCCGCGGATTCCGAGCCGGTCGAACTGCTCGCCGGCCCGGTCGGAGGTCACCGACCCCCTCCCGTCGGCCGCCGGACGGTACGGCGGGCAGCCGCGACTGTGTCGGTCATCGGCGCCCCCTCCCGCGCACGGCTCGGGGACGCGTGGTCCCCCCGGCGGAAGGCTAAGCCAAACCCGGTGGTCGCAACAGGGGGCGACGACCCGGTTCGGCGTGAATCATGCGGGGACTAGCCGTTGCGGTCCTGCTGACGCCCGTTGGGAGCGTTCGTGGATGAATCCTGCGAGCCGGTCCCGTCTGTCGGATCGACGACTGCGGCGTCCGCCCGGCCCGGCTCGGCCGACTGCGCCTGCGCGGGGAACCGGTCCGGCAGCCGGCGCAGCCGAGCGTTCATGTTGCGGATCAACAGGACGGTTGCGGTGCCCAGCAGCAGGATGAGGAGGAGACCCATCGGGCCGGCCAGGCCACCCGTGCGGGTGTCCCCGAAGTTGTTCTCCGCGAGCACCTGGGCAGCGGTCAGCATGGCGTTCCTCCGATGTGCGACTGGCCCCCAGCGTAGCGCCGCGCCCGGTCAGCGGGCATGTACCGTCTCGCGCACCCCGGCGAAGAGGTCCGACTCGGGCAGCGGGCTGTCGACCATCGACCGGGCGAGCTGGAAGTCCTCGGTGGGCCAGGCGCGCCGCTGGAGCTCCATGGGGACGTGGAACCAGAAGCCGTCCGGGTCGACCTGGGTGGCATGGGCGCGCAGGGCGTCGTCGCGGACCGGGAAGTATTCGGCGCATTCGACCCGGGTGGTGATCCGGCTGCCCTTGTCGGGCCGGTCCTCCCAGCGCTCGAGCCACTCCTGGTAGGGCGACTCCAGGCCGGCGGCCAGCATCGCCTCGTGCAGCGCCATGATCTTGCCCTTGGAGAACCCGACGTCGTAGTAGAGCTTGAGCGGCTGCCACGGCGCGCCCAGTTCCGGGTAGCGCTCCGGGTCGCCGGCGGCCTCGAAGGCGGCCACGCTGACCTTGTGGCACATGATGTGGTCGGGGTGCGGGTAGCCGCCCTCCTCGTCGTACGTGGTGACGACGTGCGGACGGAACTCGCGCATCAGGCGCACCAGCGGCCCGGCGGCCACCTCGACGTCCTGCAGGGCGAAGCAGCCCTCGGGCAGCGGCGGCAGCGGGTCGCCCTCGGGCAGGCCGGAGTCGACGAAGCCCAGCCAGGCCTGCTCGACGCCGAGGATCGCCCGGGCGGCGTCCATCTCGGCGCGGCGGATGTCGCCGATGTTGGCCCAGACGTCCGGCCGGTCGAGCTTCGGGTTGAGCACGCTGCCGCGCTCACCGCCGGTGCACGTCACGACCAGGACGTCCACCCCCTCGGCGACGTACTTCGCCATGGTCGCGGCGCCCTTGCTCGACTCGTCGTCCGGGTGCGCGTGGACGGCCATGAGTCGCAGTTGCTCTGCCAACGTGCGCTCCTCGTCTGTGCCCAGCCGCGGGCCCGACCCGGGCCGCTCTGCTGACCTGCCGAAATCCTGCCCGGCCCGGAGACCGTCGGCACCGAAGTGTCATCCTTGACACCGAAGCCGGACCGGGAGGATGAACTCCCATTCTTGCGGATGCCGCCGACAACAACGCCAGGAGATACCCGCCGGTGACCGAGACGCACGCCACAATCCCGCCGGGCACGCCCGTATTCCCGCCCGGGAGGTACGGCCGCCGCCGCGAGCCCGGCCGCCGCCGGCCGCTGCTGGCGGCGCTGCTGGCGGTGGTCCTGGTGGCGCTGCTCGGCCTGGTCACGGTCCGGCTCTACCGGCAGTACGGCGATCCGAACTACAAGGCCCAGGTGATCACGTACACGGGCATCACGGACACCCAGGTGCTGGTCGACTTCCGGGTGACCGTGCCGGACGGCGGATCGGCGGTCTGCGTGCTGCGCGCCCGGGACCGCGCCGGCGCCGAGGTGGCCCGCGAGGAGGTGACCGTGTCCGCGCCGTCCGGCGAGCGGCACGTCACCACCCGGCACCGCCTGGTGACCAGCGCACGGCCGTTCATCGGCGAGGTGCTGCGCTGCCGGCCGGCCGCCTGAGCGGCCGGCGCACCGCCGGTGCCCGGAACGGGCACGGGTGGTGATCAGCGACACCCCGTGTCGTACCGCACTGGTAACTTGGAAGTTCACCTGTCAGCCAGCCACGCACATCTGAGGAGATCGCCTGTGTCCAACGGCAACGAGGCGCCCGCCACCTGGCTGTCCCAGGACGCTTACGACCGCCTGAAGGCCGAGCTCGACGAGCACATCGCGAACCGACCGGTCATCGCCGCCGAGATCAACGCTCGGCGGGAGGAGGGCGACCTGCGGGAGAACGGTGGCTACCACGCCGCCCGCGAGGAGCAGGGCAAGGCGGAAGGGCGCATCCGCTACCTCCAGGAGCTGCTGCGCACTGCCAAGGTCGGCGAGGCGCCGTCCGCCGACGCGGTGGCACCCGGCATGGTCGTGACCATCTACTTCGACGACGACAAGGACGACACCGAGACCTTCCTGCTCGGGTCCCGGGAGATCGCGTCGACCACCGACCTGACGGTCTACAGCCCCGAGTCCGCGCTCGGCAAGGCGATCCTGGGTGGACGGGCCGGCCAGACCTGCACCTACACGGCGCCCAGCGGCGCCGACATCAAGGTGACAGTGGTCAGCTTCGAGCCGTTCTCCGGCTGAACCCCGACCGGGCGCACCGCGCCCGGCGGCATCGCGCAGGACCGAGGCGTGGCACCGGCGGTGTCACGCCTCGGCCGCGAAGACCACCTGGTAGCCGCTGGCCCGCAGCGCGCTGATCAGCGTGTCGGAGTGCTCCACCCCCCGGGTCTCCACCGACAACGCCACCTCCACCTCGCCGAGCCGCAGGTGCGGGTTGGCCCGCTGGTGCTCGACGTCCACCACGTTCGCCCGGTGCTCGGCGATCTCGCCGAGCAGCGAGGCGAGCTGGCCGGGCCGGTCCGAGCAGCGCACGGTGAACCGCAGATAGCGGCCGGCGGCGGCCAGGCCGTGCTCGATCACCCGCAGCATCAGCAGCGGGTCGATGTTGCCGCCGGAGAGCACCGCCACCACCGGCGCCTCGACCTCCACCGCGCCGGCCAGCAGTGCGGCCACCCCGACCGCGCCGGCCGGCTCCACCACCTGCTTGCCCCGTTCCAGCAGCATCAGCAGCGCCCGGGAGATGTCCTCCTCGGAGACGGTCACGACCTCGTCGACCAGCTTGCGGACGTGGGTGAAGGTGATCTCCCCCGGCCGGCCCACCGCGATGCCGTCCGCGATGGTCGCGAACGCGGGCAGTCGGACCGGCTCACCCGCGGCGAGCGAGGGCGGGAAGGCCGCCGCGCCGGCCGCCTGTACCCCGATCACCCGTACGTCCGGGCGCAGCGCCTTGGCCGCGACCGCCATGCCCGAGATCAGCCCACCGCCGCCGACCCCGGTGATGATCGTCTTGACGTCCGGGCACTGTTCCAGGATCTCCAGCGCCACGGTGCCCTGGCCGGCGATCACGTCCCGGTGGTCGAACGGGTGGATCAGCACCGCGCCGGTGCGCTCGGCGAAGGTCTGCGCCGCCACCAGCGCCTCGTCGACGTTGTTGCCGACCAGTTCGACCTGGGCGCCGTACCCCTTGGTGGCCGCCACCTTCGGCAGCGGCGCGTTCACCGGCATGAAGACGGTCGCGTGCGTGCCGACCAGCCCGGCGGCGAGCGCGACACCCTGGGCGTGGTTGCCGGCGCTCGCCGCGACCACGCCGCTGGCCCGCTCCGCCTCCGACAGCCGGCAGATCCGCACGTACGCGCCGCGCACCTTGTACGAACCGGCCCGCTGGAGGTTCTCGCACTTGAGCCAGGCCGGGCCGCCCAGCACCGCGCTCAGCGGGCGGGAGGGCTCCAGCGGCGTGGTGCGGGTGACGCCGGCGAGCAGGTCCCGCGCGGCCCGTACGTCGGCGAGACCGACCAGTTCCGTCATGCCCCGATCGTGCCACCCGCCACCCCGCCCACCACCACCGACGCCCCGCGCCGCTACGTCTCCGCGATCTTGCACTTGTGGCCCACAAAACGCACCGTCTGCCCCGGTTTGCCGAGGGGGAACTGCAAGATCGGTGAGGTCAGATGGCGGTGACGGGGACCTGGGGGTAGCCGGGGGCGTGGCGGGACCAGGGGGCCTCCATCTCGAACTGGCCGGCCACGCCGAGCAGCAGCAGCTCCGAGCCGGGCGGGCCGACCAGCTGCACCGCCACCGGCAGCCCGTCCGGGCGGCGGCCGACTGGCACCACCAGCGCGGGCAGGCCGGCGATGTTCCACGGCGCCGCATAGGGGGCGTAGCGGATGTTCGCCACCATGTTCGCCCGCCAGGACCGGCCGGACCAGCTCGCGGCCTCCGGCGGCGAGGCGGCCAGCGCCGGAGTGAGCAGCAGGTCCACCGAGTGGTCGGTGAAGAAACCGATGGACCGCTCCCGCCAGGCGACCCGGTCGGCCTCCCGCACGTACCCGCGCCGCTGCGCCCACTCGCCGAGGGCGACGTGCCGCCGGCTGCGGCGTTGCAGGCTGCGCCGGTCCAGGCCGGCGGCCCGCGCGTCGGCGGCCGCCGCGGCGAACCAGGTGGCGATCCCCTGCAGGCCGAGCGCGGCCGGGTAGACCGGGTCGGCGGGGACGGTGTCGTGGCCGGCCGCGGCGAGCAGCCGGCCGGCGGCGGCGACCGCGTCCCGGTTGGGCTGGTCGGGACGGACCCCGCGCACCGGCGAGCGGAGCGAGACGCCGACCCGCAGCCGCTGCGGCGGAACCAGCTTCTCGGGCCGGCGACCGGCCAGCACCGAGAAGCCGACCGCCGCGTCGGCGACGGTGGTGGCCAGGATGCCGTGCTCGGTGAGACCGAACCAGTCCTCCGCGCCGAGCTGGCAGGGAACCACGCCCCGGCCGGGCTTGAGCCCGATCAGACCGCAGCAGGCGGCGGGGATGCGGATCGAGCCGAGGCCGTCGTTGGCGTGCGCGATCGGCACCAGGCCGGCGGCGACCGCGGCGGCCGCGCCGCCCGAGGACCCGCCGGGGGTGCGGCCGGTGTCCCAGGGGTTGCGGGTCACCGCGGTTTCGTCGTCAGTGAGGCCCCAGAGGCCGAGCTCCGGCATCCGGGTCACCCCGAGGATCACCGCGCCGGCCCCGCGCAGCCGGCGGACCACCTCGTGGTCGGCCTCCGCCACCGGGGTACGCACCGCGGCCGACCCGTTCCAGGTGGGCAGCCCGGCGACCGGGGTGTTCTCCTTGACCGCCACCGGCACCCCGGCCAGCGGCAGGTTGGCGAGGTCCTCCTGCTCGTCGACCTTCTCCGCCTCGGTGATCGCCTCCCCGCCGCGCACCGCGCGGAACGCGGCGAGGTCGGCGTCGGCCCGGGCGATGTGGTCGAGGTGGTCGGCGACCACCTGGGTGGCGGAGACGTCGCCCCGGCGTACGCCGCGGGCGATCTGCTTGGCGGTCGCCCCCACCCAGGTCGGCATGATGTCCTGCACGGCCACCCTCCCCAGCCAGCGGTCAGCCCAGCGCCTGCTCCAGATCGGCGAGCAGGTCGTCGACCGTCTCGATGCCGACAGACAGTCGCACGAGATCGCCGGGAACTTCAAGCGGCGAGCCGGCGGCACTTGCGTGTGTCATCCGGCCCGGGTGCTCGATCAGGGATTCCACCCCGCCGAGCGACTCGGCGAGCACGAAGAGCTTCGCCCGGTTGCAGATCTCCACCGCGTGGTCCTCGCCGCCGGCGGCCCGGAACGAGATCATGCCGCCGAACCGGCGCATCTGCTTCGCGGCCACCTCGTGGCCGGGGTGCGCGGGCAGGCCCGGGTAGATGACCTGGGCCACCTTGGCGTGCCCGTCCAGGTACGCGGCGATCCGCTCGGCGTTGTCGCAGTGCCGGTCCATCCGTACGCCCAGGGTCTTGATCCCGCGCAGGGTGAGCCAGGCGTCGAACGGCCCGTTGATCGCGCCCATCGCGTTCTGGTGGTAGCGCAGTTCCTCGCCGAGCCCGGCGTCGGCCGCGACCAGCGCCCCACCGACCACGTCGGAGTGGCCGCCGATGTACTTGGTGGTGGAGTGCACCACCACGTCCGCGCCGTGCGCGATGGGCTGCTGCAGGTACGGCGACGCGAAGGTGTTGTCGACCACCAGCAGGGCGCCCGCGTCGTGCGCGACGGCGGCCAGCGCGGCGATGTCGGCGATGCCGAGCAGCGGGTTGGTCGGCGTCTCCAACCAGACGATCTTCGTCCGTCCGGGCTGGACGGCGGCCCGGATGGCGTCCGGGTCGGAGACCTTGGCCGGGGTGAAGTCCAGCCCCCACCGCTGGGCGACCCGGGCGAAGAGCCGGTACGTGCCGCCGTACGCGTCGTCCGGGATCACCACGTGGTCACCCGGCTTGCAGACCGTCCGCAGCAGGGTGTCCTCGGCGGCCAGGCCACTGGCGAAGGCGAGCCCGACCGGACCGCCCTCCAGCGCGGCGAGGCACTCCTGGAGCGCGTCGCGGGTCGGGTTGCCGGAGCGGCTGTACTCGTAGCCCTGCCGGGGCGCGCCGACGGCGTCCTGGGCGTAGGTGCTGGTCTGGTAGATCGGTGGGATCACCGCGCCGGTGCGGGCCTCGGGGTCCTGACCGGCGTGGATGGCGAGCGTCTCGAAGCCGTGACTCATCCCGTGAGGCTAGCCCCCGGAGCCGGGCGCGGCGCCGCAACCCGCGCTGCCCTCGGCGACCCGGGCACCCGGTTACCCTGCCGGGATGAGCGGGTGCGTGTTCTGCGGGATCGTGGCGGGCGAGGTCCCGGCGTTCCGGGTCACCGACGAGCCGGACGGGGTCGCGTTCCTGGACACCCGGCCGGTCTTCAAGGGGCACGTGCTCGTGGTGCCCCGCACCCACCTGGTCACCCTGGCCGACCTGCCGGCCGACGCGCTCGCCGGCTACTTCGGCCTGGTGCGGCGGATCGCGGGGGCCGTCGAGACCGGTCTGGGGGCCGGCGGGACGTTCGTGGCGATGAACAACAAGGTGTCCCAGTCCGTGCCGCACCTGCACACCCACGTGGTTCCGCGGACCAAGGGGGACGGACTGCGCGGCTTCTTCTGGCCCCGCACCCGCTACGCCGACGACGAGGAGGCCATGGAGTACGCGGCGCGAATCAGGGCTGCGCTCGCCCCGGCCTGACGTTGCCGCCCGGTTGTTGTTCGGAACAGTTCTCCCGAGCGTGGCGAACAAAACAGGGGCTTTTGTTCGGTACAGTTAAATTTTCTCTTCCCGAACAACTTTGGAGCCTGAACGATGTCCGGACCGGGCCGGCCCACTCGCGCGGCGGTGTACCAACGGATGGAGGAGGCCGTTCGGGAACTGCGAGAACGCCTGGGTGGTCTTCCCACACCCGGCGAGGCGGAGGACATCTGGTCCGACATCTGGCACCAGGAGGCGCACAACAGCACCGCCATCGAGGGGAACACGCTCGTCCTGCAGGAGGTGGAGAAGCTCCTCGAGGAGGGCCGGGCGGTCGGCGCCAAACCGCTGCGCGACTACATGGAGGTCAAGGGCTATGCCGACGCGGCCAGGTGGGTCTATGGACAGGCGCTCGAGCCTGGCGACTGGCAGACCGGAGCGCTTCTGTCGCTGCAGGAGGTACGGCACATCCACTACCTGGCGATGACGCCGGTCTGGACCGTCGCGCCTCACCCACACGCTACGGACGCGGAGGGGCCCGGCCAATTCCGTCGCCACGAGATCGCCCGCTTTCCCGGTGGCATGAAGCCGCCGCCCTGGCCGGAGGTGGACGCCGGAATGCATGGCTGGTTGGCCAGAACGAACGAACTGTCCCAGGAGGCGGAGATCCCGCTGGCCGAGCGTCTTGCAATCCGGCACAACGAGTTCGAAGCCATTCATCCCTTCCTGGACGGCAACGGTCGTACCGGACGGCTCGTGTTGAGTCTCTTGCTCGGCAGGCTCGGATACCCGCCGGCGATCATCTACAAGCGCGATCGAGAGGCGCATCTGCGCGCGATGCGAAGGGCGGACGCCGGGGACGCCGGCCTGCTGGGCGAACTGATCGCCCGGAGTGTCACCGCCAACCTGTACCGATTCGTCATGCCCGCCGTGGCCGGTCCCGTGAAGTTGCTTCCCCTGCCGGCGCTCGCCACCCGCGACCTCTCGGAGAATGCGCTCCGGGTAGCGGCCGCGCGCGGGCGCCTGAGAGCGATCAAGGGCGACGACGGTACCTGGCGAAGCAGTCGGAAATGGGTGAACGACTACACGCGGAGCCGATACAGGCGGCGCCCGCCGGGCTGAGTGGTGGTGGGGCGGGTAAGGAAGCGGGGTCCGCCGGCGTTGCACGCTGGGAGAGGACGAAAGGAGTCCCACGTGTTCCTGCGCCGTATGAAGGCCGAACTCCCCACCCCGGACCAGGCCCTGCCGGGCCGCCTGATCGCGACGCCGGTGGCCGACCGGCACGAGGTGCTGGGCACCCCGCTGAAGGGCCCGTTCCCCGAGGGCGCGCAGGTCGCCGTCTTCGGGATGGGCTGTTTCTGGGGCGCCGAGCGGCTGTTCTGGACCCTGCCCGGGGTGTTCACCACCTCCGCCGGCTACGCGGGCGGCATCACGCCGAACCCGACGTACGAGGAGGTCTGCTCCGGGATGACCGGGCACACCGAGGCGGTCCAGGTGGTCTACGACCCCAGCAAGATCAGCTACGAGGACCTGCTCAAGGTCTTCTGGGAGAACCACGACCCGACCCAGGGCATGCGTCAGGGCAACGACGTGGGCACCCAGTACCGGTCGGCGATCTACGCGACCACCGACGAGCAGCTCGTCACCGCGGAGGCGTCGCGGGACGCGTTCGCGCCGATCGTGGCGCGGGCCGGCAAGGGCGAGATCACCACGGAGATCCGCCGGCTCGGCAACTACTACCTGGCGGAGGACTACCACCAGCAGTACCTCGCGCCGACGAAGAACCCGAACGGGTACTGCAACCACGGCCCGAACGGGCTGAGCTGCCCGGTCGGCGTGGCGCGTACCGCCGGCTGAACGTCCTGACAGTCCGATTCCGGGCCTGCGGTGTTTTTCACACCGCAGGCCCGGTACATATCCGGCATCCGGCCCGGCCGGCACAGGAACCGCCGCCCGGGATCATCGGTTACCGAGAGTGGCGGGCATCCTAGCGGACCTGTCACTCGACTGTCATCGTCCCAACAGGCGAGCTGCACCATCCTCTGGCAGCATGGGCTCGCATGTGCGGACTTGCGGGTGAGTTCCGCCGTGACGGTTCACGCGCCGAGGTAGCGGCGGTGGAGCGCATGGCGGCCACGATGAGTGACCGAGGGCCCGACGACAGCGGGGTCTGGTCCCAGGGCCGGACGGCCCTCGGGCACCGACGCCTCAAGATCATTGACCTCTCCGCCGCGAGCGGGCAGCCGCTGGTCGACGCCGAGGTCGGGCTGACCGGCGTCTTCAACGGCTGCGTCTACAACTACCGCGAACTGCGGGCGGAACTCGCGGCCAAGGGCCACCGCTTCTTCTCCGCCGGCGACAGCGAGGTCGTGGTCAAGGCGTACGCCGAGTGGGGCCCCGACTTCGTCGACCACCTGGTCGGCATGTTCGCCGTGGCGATCAGCGAGCGGGACACCGGCCGGCTGGTGCTGGCCCGGGACCGGCTCGGGATCAAGCCGCTCTACCTGGCCGAGACGCCGGACGTGGTGCGCTTCGCCAGCACCCTGCCCGCGCTGCTGGCCGGCGGCGGCGTCGACACCGGCATCGACCCGGTCGCGCTCGCCCACTACCTGAGCTTCCACAGCATCGTGCCGCCCCCGCGCACCATCCTGCGCGGGGTGACCAAGCTGCCCCCGGCCACCGTCCGGGTCTACGAGCCGGACGGCCGCAGTCACGACCGGGTCTACTGGCACCCGGCCTTCACCCGCTCCGCCGAGCGGGCCGGCTGGTCCGAGCGGGACTGGCAGGACGCCCTGCTGGAGTCGCTGACCACCGCCGTACGCCGGCGGATGGTGGCCGACGTGCCGGTCGGCGTGCTGCTCTCCGGCGGCCTGGATTCCAGCCTGGTGGTCGCCTTGCTCGCCGAGCAGGGGCAGCGTGGGCTCGCCACCTTCTCCATCGGCTTCGATGCGGTCGGCGGCCGGGAGGGCGACGAGTTCGTCTACTCCGACCTGGTGGCGAAGACCTTCGAGACCGACCATCACCAGATCAAGATCGCCGCCGGCGACCTCGTGCCGCCGCTGGAGGCCGCCGTCGCGGCCATGTCCGAACCGATGGTCAGCCACGACTGCGTCGCGTTCTACCTGCTCAGCGAGGTGGTCGCGGAGCACGTGAAGGTGGTCCAGTCCGGGCAGGGCGCGGACGAGATCCTCGGCGGCTACCACTGGTACCCGCCGCTGGCCGGCGTCGACCGGGAGCGGGCCGTCGAGACGTACGCCAAGGCGTTCTTCGACCGGGACGCGGCCGGCCTGGCCCGGGTGCTGAACCCGGCGTGGCTGACCGACGGCGACCCGGCGCGGGAGTTCGTGGCCGCGCACCTGGCCCGGCCCGGCGCGCAGACCGCGGTCGACGCGGGCCTGCGGATCGACACCCAGGTGATGCTGGTCGACGACCCGGTGAAGCGGGTGGACAACATGACCATGGCGCACGGGCTGGAGGCCCGGATGCCCTTCCTCGACCACGAGTTCGTCGAACTCGCCGCCGGCTGCCCGCCAGAGTTGAAGCTGGCCCAGGGCGGCAAGGGCGTGCTCAAGGAGATCGGCCGCCGGGTGCTCCCGCACCAGGTCATCGACCGGCCCAAGGGGTACTTCCCGGTGCCCGGCCTCACCCACCTGGAGGGGAAGCTCCTCGACCGCGTCCGTGACGCGCTCACCGCTCCCGAGGCCCGCCGCCGCGACCTGTTCCGCGCCGACTACGTCGCCGGGCTGCTCGCCGACCCGAACGCCGAACTGACCCCGCTGAACGGAAACAAGCTGTGGCAACTCGGACTCCTGGAAATGTGGCTCCAGAGCCACGGAATCGACTGACCGTGACCGACACCCTCGCGACCGGGGCGGCCCGCACCGACCGGGCCCGCCACACCAACCGGCGCTACGAGCGGGTCGGTCCCGGCGGTGACCCGGTGGCGCCGGGCGCCGACGAGCGGCCGACCGGCGACGCGGGCGTGGTGTTGGACTGCGGCTGGGGCCGGCTGGTCTTCGGGCAGACCTTCGCCGACCAGGCCGCCGTCGCCGACGTGCTGCGCTCCGAGGCGGCCGGCTCCCGGGACATCTGCATCTACCTGCGCGATCCGCACGTGCTGGTCTCCCGGCTGCCGGACGAGCTCTTCATCGACCCGTCGCTGACCTACCGGCTGCCGCTCGGCGCGGACCGGCCGGCCGCCGCCGACACGCCGGTCGACCTGCCGGGGGTACGCGTCCGGCCGCTGCGCGACGCCGCCGACGCGGACGCGGTGAACCGGATCTACGCGGCCAACGGGATGGTGACCGCGCCGGTCGACGTGCTGGTCGACAACGCCCGCTCCGACCGCTTCCTGCACCTGGTCGCCGAGGCGGCCGGGGGCGGGATCGTCGGCACGATCACCGGCGTGGACCACGTCGCGGTCTTCGACGACCCGGAGCGCGGCGCCAGCCTCTGGTGCCTCACCGTCGACTTCAACCAGGCCCCGCCCGGCACCGGGCAGGTGCTGATCACCGAACTGGCCGCCCGGTTGGTCGCGCGCGGCCGGGCGTACGTGGACCTGTCCGTGCTGGCGGAGAACGACGGCGCGATCCGGCTCTACGAGCGGCTCGGCTTCCACCGGACCGCCACGCTCTGCGTGAAGCGGAAGAACCCGATCAACGAGCGGCTCTTCCTGCCCGCCATGCCGGAGGGCTACGACCGGCTCAACCCGTACGCGAAGATCGTCGCCGACGAGGCGATGCGCCGGGGCATCCGGGTGGAGGTGACCGACCCCGCCTGGGGCGAGCTGCGGCTCACCAGCGGTGGCCGGACCGTACTCACCCGGGAGTCGCTGTCGGAGCTGACCTCGGCGGTGGCGATGAGCCGCTGCGACGACAAGCGGGTCACCCGGCGGATCCTCGCCGAGGCCGGCCTGTCCGTGCCGCGCGGCCGGACCGCCACCGGCGACGACGGCGACACCGCCTTCCTGGCCGAGGTCGGCCGGGTGGTGGTGAAGCCGGCGCGCGGCGAGCAGGGCAACGGCATCACCGTCGGGGTGGCCAGCCCCGCGGCGCTGGCCGCCGCGGTCGAGCTGGCCGCCCGGTTCTGCCCGGACGTGCTGATCGAGGAGCTGCGCACCGGCGAGGACCTGCGGGTGATCGTGATCGACCACGAGGTGGTGGCCGCGGCGGTGCGCCGGCCGGCCGCGATCACCGGGGACGGGGTGCACGACATCGCCGAGCTGATCGAGCGGCAGAGCCGCCGCCGGGCGGCCGCCACCGGCGGCGAGTCCCGGATCCCGGTCGACGAGCTGACCCGGGACGTGCTGGCCGAGGCCGGTTACGCCCTGCGCGACGTACTGCCCGAGGGGCAGGTGCTGGTGGTCCGCCGTACCGCCAACCTGCACACCGGCGGCACCATCCACGACGTCACCGGCGAGCTGCACCCGGTGATCGCCGAGGCGTGCGTGGCCGCGAGCCGGGCGCTGGACATCCCGGTCACCGGGCTGGACCTGCTGGTGCCCGCCCCGGACCGGCCCGAGCACGTCTTCATCGAGGCGAACGAGCGGCCCGGCCTGGCCAACCACGAGCCGCAGCCGACCGCCGAGCGCTTCGTGGACCTGCTCTTCCCCGGCACCCGGGCCCCGCAGCGGCTCTGGTCGCCACCCCGCCCGGGAGGCGCCGCGTGAGCCCGCGACCGCTCGAGATCGACCTGGACTACCTGCGCCGGGTGCTGGTGGAGCTGCTGGAGATCCCGAGCCCGTCGGGGCGTACCGACCACGTGCAGCAGTACGTCGGCGAGCGGCTCTCCGCGCTCGGCATCGGCTCCACGCTGACCCGGCGCGGGGCGCTGAGCGCCTGCCTGCCCGGCCCCCGCGCGACCGGCGCCGACCGGGCGGTCGTGGTGCACACCGACACCATCGGCGGGATGGTGAAGCGGCTCAAGGAGAACGGCCGGCTGGAGCTGAAGCCGATCGGCACGCACAGCGCCCGGTTCGCCGAGGGCGCGCACGTGCGGATCTTCACCGACGACCTCGACCGGGTCGTCACCGGCCAGGTGCTGCCGCTCAAGGCCAGCGGGCACCGGTACAACGAGGGCGTCGACTCCCAGGGCATCGGCTGGGAGCAGGTCGAGGTACGGGTCGACGAGCCGGTCTCCGACGTCGCCGGCCTGCGGGCGCTCGGCATCGACGCGGGCGACTTCGTGGCGTTCCTGCCCAACCCGACGGTCACCCCCGGCGGGTACGTCAAGTCCCGGCACCTCGACGACAAGGCCGGCGTCGCCGCCGTGCTGACCGCGTTCAAGGCACTGGTCGACGCGGGCGTACGCCCGGCGGTCACCGCGCACCTGCTGGTCACGGTGACCGAGGAGATCGGGCACGGCGCCTCGCACGGCCTCGACCCGGACGTGGCGGAGATCGTGTCGGTCGACGCCGCGGTGGTCGCGCCCGGCCAGCAGTCCCGCGAGGACGCGGCCACCCTGGCGATGGGCGACGGGGTCGGGCCGTTCGACTACCACCTGACCCGCAAGCTGGCCGCGATCGCCGCCGAGCACGGGGTGCACCTGGTCCGGGACGTCTTCGACTACTACCGCTCGGACGTGGCGGCGGCGGTGGAGGCCGGTGCGCACGCCCGGGTGGCGCTGCTCGGCTTCGGCGTCGACGCCACCCACGGGCACGAACGCACCCACCTCGACGGACTGCGCCAGCTCACCCAACTGCTCTGCCTCTACCTGCAGAGCGACCTCGTCTTCCCCGAGTGGGACGCGGAACCGGAGGGCGACCTGGCCGACTTCCCGTCGCTGGCGGTGCAGCCGGCCGCCGGGGACGGCCCGCGCGAGGGCCCGATCGGCATCGCCGGAACCAGCTGAGGCCGGCCGGAATTCCCGCCGGCGTTGTGATCGAAATCCGTTGCCGGGTGCCACGGGCACTGGATAGCGTGACGGTACACGGGAAAGGAGGTGGTCCAGACTTGTATAGCAATCGGACTCGTGAGGTGGCTGTCCGCTAGCCGCTGTCCTCGACAGTAATCCCGTCCGCCGCGAGGCGGGCACAGGCACCATCGTCGAGACCGTGTGGCAGCGGTGCGGCGAATCCACGACAGCCACCCGACCCCCGGGGTGCCGGCCTCAGTCCAGCCGGCCCGCGCGCGAGCGCGGAAACCCCGGGGGTCGCTTCATGTTTCCCGGCGGGCGCCGGACCGAGCAGCCGGAGGATCGGCGTGTCGATGCGCGAGCTGGTGGTGCTCGGGACGGCCAGCCAGGCGCCGACCCGGCAGCGCAACCACAACGGCTACGTGCTGCGCTGGGACGACGAGGTGATCCTCTTCGACCCGGGCGAGGGCAGCCAGCGGCAAATGCTGCACACCGGCGTGACGGCCACCGACCTGACCCGCGTCTGCGTCACCCACTTCCACGGCGACCACTGCCTGGGCCTGCCCGGCACCATCCAGCGGCTCTCCCTGGACCGGGTGCCGCGCCCGGTGCCGATGCACTTCCCGGCCGGCGGCGCCGAGTACTTCGCCCGGCTGCGGCACGCCGCCAGCTTCCACGAGACCGCCGAGCTGCGGGTCGAGCCGATCGAGACCGACGGGCAGCGGATCGCCCTGGGGTGCGGCACGCTGGAGGCCCGCCGGCTGCGGCACCCGATCGAAACCTACGGCTACCGGCTGGTCGAGCCGGACGGGTGCCGGATGCTGCCGGAGAAGCTGGCCGCGTACGGCATCAGCGGCCCGGCGGTCGGCGAGCTGATCCGGGTCGGCCACCTGGACCTCGACGGACGCCGCGTCACCCGGGACGAGGTGAGCGTCCCCCGACCCGGACAGCGGTTCGCCTTCGTGATGGACACCGGCCTCTGCGACGGGGTGTACGCCCTGGCCGAGCACGCCGACCTGCTGGTCATCGAGTCGACCTTCCTCGACTCGGAGGCCGCGCTCGCCGCCGAGGTCGGCCACCTGACCGCGGCCCAGGCCGCGCGGGTGGCGGCCGAGTCGGGGGTACGCCGGCTCGTGCTCACCCACTTCTCCCAGCGCTACCCCGACGCGAGCCGCTTCGCCGACGAGGCGCGCGCGCACTTCGACGGCGATCTGGTGATCGCCGAGGACCTGATGACCGTGCAGGTGCCGCCACGCCGGGTAGCCTCGGCCGGGTGACCGTCACCCTCCGCCGCGCGGTGCCGGGCGACCTGATGGCGGTCGGCGCGCTGCACCAGCGCTCCCGGGTCGCCGCGTACTCGCCCTTCCTGCCGGCGACGGCGCTGGCCGACCCGACGCCCGAGGTGCTGGGCGGCTACTGGGTCGAGCGGTGGGCCTGGGAGCGGGACACCCACCTGATGACCGTCGCGGAGCGCGCCGGGACGCTGGTCGGCTTCAGCTACGTCGGCCCGGACGACGAGGGCGACCCGGCGACCGGGCTGCTCTACGCCATCCACCTGGACCCCGCCGAGCGGGGGCGCGGCACGGGTCGCGCGCTGATGGTCGACGCGCTCGCCACCATGCGGTCCCGCGGCTGGTCCCGGGCCGCGCTCTGGGTGCTGGCGGAGAACACCTCCGCCCGCGGCTTCTACGAGCGGGGCGGCTGGACGGCCACCGGCGCCGAACGGGAGGACCTGATCGGGTCGGCGGTCACCACCCAGCTGCGCTACGCCCGGCCGCTGTGACCGGGCGTTCGCTCTGAGCTGATCGGGGCATGCCCGTCGATCCGGCGGCGTTGCCGGGGTCATGGACACCGATCACACCGTGCCGGAGCCGGCCGAGGTCGCCGCTCTGGACGCGTACTCCCAGGTGGTCACGACCGTGGCGGCCCGGGTGCTGCCCAGCGTGGCCGCGCTGTCGGTGCGGACCGCGCGCGGGGCCGGCGCCGGCTCCGCGGTCACCGTGGGCACCGACGGCCTGCTGCTGACCAGCGCCCACGTGGTGCAGGGCGCCGGGGCCGGTTCGGCGAGCTTCGCCGACGGCACCGAGACCCGGTTCCGGGTCGTCGGCGCCGACCCGCTGTCGGACCTGGCGGTGCTGCGGGTCGAGGAGGCCACCGTGCCGCCGGTGGACCTGGGCGACGCCGACGGGCTGCGGATCGGCCAGCTGGTGGTCGCCGTCGGCAACCCGATGGGGTTGGCCGGCTCGGTCACCGCCGGCGTGGTCTCCGGGCTGGGTCGCTCGCTGCCCGCCCGGGACGGCCGGGTGACCCGGCTGATCGAGGACGTCATCCAGACCGACGCCGCGCTGAACCCGGGCAACTCCGGCGGCGCGCTCGCCGACTCGGCCGGCCGGGTGATCGGGGTGAACACCGCGGTCGCCGGCTACGGGCTCGGGCTGGCCGTGCCGATCAACAGCACCACCCGGCAGATCATCGCCGACCTGACCACCGACGGCCGGGTCCGCCGGGCCTGGCTCGGTGTCGCCGGGGTGCCGGTGCCGCTGCCCCCGGAGGTCACCGCGCGTACCGGCCAGCGGCGCGGCCTGCGGGTGGTGGAGGTGGTGCCGGGCAGCCCGGCCGGGGTGGCCGGGATCTACCTGGGCGACGTCATCGTCTCCGCCGGCGGCCGACCGGTCCGCGACGGCCAGGGCCTGCAACGGCTGATGCTGGGCCCGGCGATCGGCACCCGGCTGCCGGTCACCGTGCTGCGCAAGGGCGCCTTCGTCGACGTGGTCGCGGTGCCCACCGAGCTGGCCCGCTGACCCCGGTCGGGCGGCCCGCGGCATGCACGGGTGCCCGAGCCGCGCCCGGGCGGGCGAACGGGCCCCTCCCCGGTGGGGAGCGGCCCGTCCGCCGTTCAGCCGTGACTCAGCGGGCGCCGAGGTGCGCGAGCAGGTCCTGCCGGGTGAGCACACCCTTGGGCTTGCCGTCCACCAGCACCAGCGCGGCGTCGGACTTCTCCAGCAGGTTGACCGCCTCGCTCACCGGCTGGCCGCCACCGATCATCGGCAGCGGCTCGCCCATGTGCCGCTCGATCGTGTCGTGCAGGTGCGCCTGGCCGGTGAAGAGCGCGTCGAGCAGGTCCTTCTCGGCGATCGAGCCGGCCACCTCGCCGGTGACCACCGGCGGCTCGGCCTTGAGCACCGGCAGCTGGGAGACGCCGTACTCGCGCATGTAGTCGATCGCGTCGCGGACCGTCTCGGTGGGGTGCACGTGCACCAGCTCGGGCAGGCCGCCCGGCTTGCCGGTCAGCGCGTCGGCCACGGTCGGCTCGGCGCCCGAGTTGTCCAGGAAGCCGTACCGGGCCATCCACTGGTCGTTGAAGATCTTGGACATGTAGCCCTTGCCGCTGTCCGGCAGCAGCACCACGATCACGTCGTCCGGGCCGGCCTTGCGGGCCACCTCCAGGGCGGCGACCACGGCCATCCCGCAGGAGCCGCCGACCAGCAGCCCCTCCTCGCGGGCCAGCCGCCGGGTCATCTCGAACGACGCCTTGTCGGAGACCTCGACGATCTCGTCGGCGACCCCCCGGTCGTAGGTCTCCGGCCAGAAGTCCTCGCCGACGCCCTCCACCAGGTAGGGCCGGCCGGTGCCGCCGGAGTAGACCGAGCCCTCCGGGTCCGCGCCGATGACCTTGACCCGCCCCTGCGAGGCCTCCTTGAGGTAGCGGCCGATGCCGGAGATGGTGCCGCCGGTGCCCACGCCGGCCACGAAGTGGGTCAGCCCGCCGTCGGTCTGCTTCCACAGCTCCGGGCCGGTGGTCTCGTAGTGCGAGCGCGGGTTGGCCGGGTTGCTGTACTGGTTGGGCTTCCAGGCGCCGGGGATCTCCCGGGCCAGCCGGTCGGAGACGTTGTAGTAGGAGCGCGGGTCCTCCGGGGCGACCGCCGTCGGGCAGACCACCACCTCGGCGCCGTACGCCCGCAGCACGTCCTGCTTGTCCTGGCTGACCTTGTCCGGGCAGACGAAGACGCACTTGTAGCCCTTGAGCTGCGCCACCAGGGCCAGCCCGACGCCGGTGTTGCCGCTGGTCGGCTCGACGATGGTGCCGCCCGGCTTGAGGATCCCCGCGGCCTCGGCGTCCTCCACCATGCGCAGCGCGATCCGGTCCTTCACCGAACCGCCGGGGTTGAGGTACTCCACCTTCGCCAGCACGGTCGCCTGGATGCCCTCGGTGACGTTGCGCAGCCGCACCAGCGGGGTGTTGCCGATCATCTCGACGACGTTGTCGTAGTACTGCACCTCGTTGTGCCCTTCTCCTCCGGCGCCGGCGCCGGCGGCCGGGCTGGTGATTCGCGGTTTTCCCGCGCCCAGGGTACGTCGGGTCAGGGCACCACGTGGCCGGGGATCACCGACCGGCGACGCTCCTCCCACTCCAGGAAACGCTCGGTCTCGGCGAGCACGCTGCCGGCCAGCCAGGTGACCATGACCGCGTCGTCGGCCAGGCCGAAGATCGCCAGCGGGATCTCCGGGAGCAGGTCGACCGGCGAGACGATGTACGCCGTCGCCGCGGTCATCAGGGCCAGCCGGAGGCCGCCGTCGTACTCGCCGCGGGCGGTGGCCCGGATCATCCGGGGCAGTGCGGCCAGCCGCGCCCCGATCGACGGGCCGCCCCGCGCACCGGTCATCAGTGCCCGCGCCAGCGCGGTGAACGCCGCGCTCCGCTTCAACGTCTTCGCCATCTCCTCGCCCCTCTCCGCGTGCCAGGGTGCCGCGCCCGCGCAACCCCGCGCCGCCGCGCCTGCCGGTCCGGCCGGCACCGGAACAGGTACCCAGTCGTCGTCTTCCCGGCACCCACCCCGCCGGCACGACGACAGCGGCCTGTCGTGCCTTCGCGATAATGTCGGCTCATGGGGGTCGCTGGTTCCGTCGTACCGGTTGGTCCGCGCTGGCAGCGCGCTCGGCGGGTCGCCCGCCTGGCGGCGATCGGCACGGGCGCCACCGTGGCGGCCGCGGCGGCGACCACCGGCGTGCTGCTCGGCCAGGCGCGGCAGGCCCGGCGCACCATCCCGATGGCCGAGGCGCCGCCGCCGCGCTGCGACGGGGTCTACGGCGCGAAGCTCCCCGGCCCGCCGGTCACCATGGTCATCCTCGGTGACTCCTCGGCCGCCGGATTCGGGGTGCACCGCCGCCGCGAGACCCCCGGCGCGCTGCTCGCCACCGGCCTGTCCCGCCGGTTGCAGCGGCCGGTCCGGCTGCACCGGTTCGCCGTGGTCGGGGCCATCTCCGCCGGGCTTCGACACCAGGTCGAGGCCGCCCTGGACTGCCGTCCCGACATCGCGGTGATCCTGATCGGCGGCAACGACGTCACCAACCGCACCCCGCTCGGGCTGGCCGTGCGCTACCTGGTCGAGGCGGTCCGCGCGCTGCGCGGCGCCGGCTGCGAGGTGGTCGTCGGCACCTGCCCCGACCTGGGGGCGATCCGGCCGATCCAGCCGCCGCTGCGCTGGCTGGCCCGGCGCTGGAGCCGCCAGCTGGCCGCCGCGCAGACGGTGGCCGTGGTCGAGGCGGGCGGCTGGACGGTCTCCCTCGGCGACCTGCTCGGTCCCCGGTTCGCGGCCGAACCCACCCGGATGTTCGCCTGGGACCGCTTCCACCCGTCCGCCGAGGGCTACGCGGTGGCCGCCGCCGCGCTGCTGCCCACCGTCCTGTCGGCGCTGGGCGCCGGGCTCGAACGCCGCCCTGTGCCGGTGCGCGGGGAAGGCGTACGGTCGCTGCCGGAGGCGGCGCAGGAGGCGGCCCGGCACGCCGGCACCGAGGTCAGCGGCACCCAGGTCCGGGGGCGCGACCGAGGTCCCGCCGGCCGGTGGGCGCAGCTGCGCCGACGGGCGTTCTTCGGGGTCGGTGCGGTACCGCAACCCGGTCGCGCCACCGACTCACCCACAGTGGAGGGACTGGCATGAGCGAGCAGTTGATCACCACGGGGCTCGCCCGCCGGCTGGGCAGGGCGGCGGCGCTCTCCCTGCTCGCCGGCACGGTGGGCGGCGCCGCTGTCCTCGCCGGTCAGGCCTTCCTCGCCCGGCACCGGCAGTACGCCCAGCCCGAGCTGGGGCTGGCGCTGCGCGCCAGCCTCGGGCGCACCGGCGCGCCGCCGCTGCGGCTGGTGCTGCTCGGCGACTCGTCCGCCCTCGGGGTCGGCGTCGACCGCCTCGACGACACCATCGGCGGCCAGCTGGCCAACCTGCTCGCCGAGGGCCCGTCCGGGCGGCGGGTCCACCTGTCCAGCGTGGGTGTCTCCGGTTCCCGCTCCACCGACCTGGCCACCCAGGTGGCCCGGGCGCTGCTCGGCGAGCGGCCCGACGTGGCGGTGATCCTGATCGGCGCCAACGACGCCACCAGCCTGCGCCGGCCGGCCGACGCCGCCGCGTATCTCGGCGCGGCCGTGCACCGGCTGCGCGAGGCCCGGGTCGAGGTGGTCGTCGGCACCTGCCCCGACCTCGGCGCGGTACGCGCGATCGCGCCGCCGCTGCGATACCTCGTCGGCTGGTCCGGGCGGCGGACCGCCCGCGCCCAGACCGCCGCGGTGCTCGACGCCGGCGGCACGGTGGTCGACCTGGCCACCGAGACCGGGCCGGTGTTCCGGGCCGACGCGGGCACGCTCTGCCACGACGGCTACCACCCCTCCGCGGACGGCTACCGGGTCTGGGCGCACGCCCTGCTGCCGGCCGTCGCCGCCGCGGCGGCGGTCGCCTCCCGGCACTGACCGGCCCGGTTTCCCGCCCCCGCCGGCGGGCGCCGCGAGGTGACATTTCCCGCCGGCTGTGCGGCTTCCGCGTCAAGTTACCCGCGGGTTAACGTTGGTTCATGCCGACTGAGTCGTCCCGCGACGCTGTCATCGTCGCCACCGCCCGCTCCCCCATCGGCCGGGCGCACAAGGGGTCCCTGCGCGACGTCCGACCGGACGACCTCGCCGCGACCATCGTCCAGGCCGCCCTCGACAAGATCCCGGCGCTCGACCCGACCGAGATCGACGACCTCTACCTCGGATGCGGCCTGCCCGGCGGCGAGCAGGGCTTCAACATGGCCCGCGTGGTGGCCACCCTGATGGGCCTGGACGGCCTGCCGGGGGCCACCGTCACCCGCTACTGCGCCTCCTCGTTGCAGACCACCCGGATGGCGATGCACGCGATCCGGGCCGGCGAGGGTGACGTCTTCATCTCCGCCGGCGTCGAGTGCGTCTCCCGGTACGCCCGCGGCAACTCCGACGCCCTCCCGCCCGAAGCGCAGGCGCTGGTCGGTGGCGGCTGGGAGAACCCGCGCTTCGCCGAGGCGCGCCGGCGGTCCAAGGCCCGCGCCGAGGCCGGCGCCCCGGTCTGGACCGACCCGCGCGAGGCCGGTGAGCTGCCGGACATCTACCTCGCCATGGGCCAGACCGCCGAGAACCTGGCCCAGGTGTACGACGTGACCCGCGCCGACATGGACGAGTTCGGCGTACGCAGCCAGAACCTGGCCGAGAAGGCGATCGCCGACGGCTTCTGGGCCCGGGAGATCACCCCGGTCACCACCCCGGACGGCACCGTGGTCAGCACCGACGACGGCCCGCGTCCCGGGGTCACCCTGGAGGGGGTCGCCGGGCTGAAGCCGGTGTTCCGCCCGGACGGCCGGATCACCGCCGGCAACTGCTGCCCGCTCAACGACGGGGCGGCCGCCGTGGTGGTGATGAGCGCCCAGCGGGCCCGTGACCTGGGGCTCACCCCGCTGGCCCGGATCGTCTCCACCGGCGTCACCGCGCTCTCCCCGGAGATCATGGGTCTCGGCCCGGTCGAGGCGTCCAAGCAGGCGCTCAAGCGGGCCGGCATGACCATCGACGACGTCGACCTGGTGGAGATCAACGAGGCGTTCGCCGCCCAGGTGATCCCCTCCTACCGGCAGCTCGACATCCCGCTGGAGAAGTTGAACGTGGCCGGCGGCGCCATCGCCGTGGGACATCCCTTCGGCATGACCGGCGCCCGGATCACCGGCACCCTGCTCAACGCTCTGGAGTGGCACGACAAGACCATCGGTCTGGAGACGATGTGCGTCGGCGGCGGCCAGGGCATGGCCATGGTCCTCGAACGCCTCAGCTGAGCCGGCGCCCGTCCACGCCCCGCCGGCCTCGCCGTCCCGGCACCGGGACGGGCCGGGTCTAGAGCGCGCTGCGGGTCGCCGTCACCTCGGCGGCGGCCCGCGCCAGCACCTCGGGCGGTGGCCCGGCGGCGACCAGGTCGGCCGTGACCACCCGGAGCTGGTCGGGCAGGGCCAGGTCGTTGTCGAGCCGGGGCACCGTCCGCCGGGGCTGGCCCTCGGCGTCGGCGGCCAGGTTGGCGATCTCCTGCACCAGCCGGTGCACCAGGTCCCCACGCGCGGCGTTGCCGCCCGCCGCGACGGCCGCCCACCGCGGCTGCTCCCAGTGCCCCACCTGCCGCACCAGCAGCTCCACCGCGCGCCGCAACTCCCCCACACTCACCCGCCCACCCTACGACGCCCGACCCCACCTGCCGTTGATCATGAGGTTAGCGGCGGAAATCGCGATCCACTTCGCCGTCAACCTCATGATCAACGCGATCTGGCGGTTAGCGGCGGAGGTAGGAGAGCAGGCGGAGGATCTGCCAGTAGAGGAAGATCAGGCCGACCAGCAGGCCGAACGCGCAGAGCCAGGCGTACCGGCGGGGTAGGCCGCCGCGCACGGACCGCTCGACCAGGTCGAAGTCGAGGATGAAGCTGAGCGCGCCGGCGATGATCGCCACCACCGAGAAGGCGTACGCCGGCCAGCCGACCTCGCCGGTGAGGCTGTAGACCTCCAGCCCCTGCCGACCGGTGACCAGGTAGACGACCAGGTTCACCAGACTGATCGCGACGATGCCGAGCAGCGTGCCGACGACCAGCCGGGCCAGCAGCGGCGTGGCCCGGACCAGCCGGGCCCGGTAGAGCAGCGCCATGCCGAGGAAGACGCCGAAGGTGCCCGCCACCGCCTGCACCACGATGCCCGGGTAGACCAGTTCGAACGCCCGGCTGGCCACGCCCAGGAGCAGCCCCTGGAGCAGGGCGTACCCCACGATCGGCACCGGATTGGTGATCCCCCGCCACGAGATCACCACGGCGAGCACCACCCCGGCCAGCGCGGTGCCGGCCAGCGCGCCGGGCACCCAGACCTCCTGCGGCACGGCCACCCAGGCGGCCGCGGCGGTGACCCCGGTGAGCAGCAGCAGCCCGACGGTGCGGACCACCACGTCGTCGACGGTCATCGCCTCCGCGGCGCCGACGCCGAGCACCCGCCGCTGCACCCGGCTGGTCTCGTCCAGCCGGTTCAGCACCGGGTTGCTGCTGCGCACATCGCCTCCTTGGCCGGGTACCCCCGCTGTCACTCTGCCCCGGACGGCCCGGCCGTGGCGGGGAAACGCGGCGGCCCGAAGCGGGCCGGAACGACGGCGCCCGCCCCCGCGGTGCGGGGACGGGCGCCGGTCAGGTGCGGCGAGGTCAGTCGTCGCCCTGGAAGTAGCTCAGCAGGCGGAGCAGTTCCAGGTAGAGCCAGACCAGGCTGACCACGATGCCGAACGCGGCGACCCAGGAGTAGCGCTGCGGCAGCCCCATCCGGATGCCGTCCTCGACCTCCTTGAAGCTGAGCACGAAACTCAGCGCCGCGACCACGATGCAAACCAGGCTGAAGCCGATCGCCAGCGGGCTGCCGTCGCGCAGGCCCGTGTTGACGCCGAAGAGCGCGAACACGAGGTTGATCAGCATGACCGCGAAGAGGCCGGCCATCACCGCGATCATGCCCTTGACGAACTTCGGGGTCGCCCGGATGACCTTCGCCTTGTAGAGCATGGCCATCACGAAGAAGACCCCGAAGGTGGCGGACACCGCCTGGAGCACGATGCCGTCGTAGAGCGACTCGTACGCCTTGCTGACCAGGCCGACGAAGGCGCCCTCGAAGACGGCGTACGCGACGACCAGCGCCGGGTTCGCCATCCGGGAGAACGAGATGATCAGGCCGAGCACCAGGCCGACGATCGCGGCGCCCATCCACGCGACGCTGACCAGCGCGTCGGGCACCAGCACCCAGGCGGCCGCGGCGGAGACGCCGAGGATGCCCAGGAGCGCGACGGTCTTGACGACCACGTCGTCCATCGACATGGGGGTGACGGTCGGCGGAGCGGCCGGGTAGCCCGCCTCCGTCGGGTACTGCTGGGGGTAGCCGGGCTGTCCGTACGGCCCGGTCGGGGCGTACCCGGCGGAGCGCTCCCGCTCGGCCGCCTGGCCGAGCCGGGCGAGCACCGGGTTCGAAGTCTTCACTGTCAGGCCTCCCTCAGGGGGTCGATGCACGTGAACGTGCAGTGTCAAGAGTAAACGGCCCGGCCAGTCCCGTGGAGATCGCCGACGGAGAAGGGGACCGGAAAGTGTCGGTGCCCGGGGCGGGGGTCGAACCCGCACGCCTTGCGGCAGCCGCTTTTAAGGCGGCCGTGTCTGCCGTTCCACCACCCGGGCGGGGGGCACCGGCGCGTCGACACGCGCGGTGCAGTGTCACGGTAGCGGGTCGTCGGCGACCCGGCGTACCCCGACGCCTGGCCCACACTAGGGTCGAGACCGTGAGCAGCGCAGTCCCAACGGCCCCCGACGCCGTCCCTGACCAGGCTGTCCACTCCACCGAAGCGATACCCCGGCCACGGCTCGCGCGCCTGCTGGCGGCCGCCACCCGGCACCGTACGGACCTGCTCGTCGGCCTGCTCTTCGTGGCACTCGCCGGCTGGCTCACCCACGGTCTCTGGCCCGACCCGTCCGGCCGGACGCTGGCGCTCAACCCGGAGGACCAGACCCTCTACGAGTGGTTCCTCGCGGTGGACTCGCGGGCCCTGCTCGGCGACTTCGGCCTGCTCACCGACCGGCTCAACGCGCCGGACGGGGTGAACCTGATGACCAACACCTCGGTCATCGCGCTCGGGGTGCTGCTCGCCCCGGTCACCCTGCTGCTCGGCGCGCCGGTGACCTTCGCGCTGCTGGCGGCGGCGAACCTGGCCGGCACCGCGGTCGCCTGGTACCTGCTGTTCACCCGGACCCTGCGGGCCCGCCGGCTCGCCGCCGGACTGGGCGCCGCGCTCTGCGGCTTCGGCCCGGGCATGGTCTCGCAGACCAACAGCCACCTGCACATGACCGCCCAGTGGCTGGTGCCGGTGATCGTCTGGCTGGTCATCCGGCTGCTGCGCGCCGCCGACCCCGGCCCTACCGCGCCGGGCGGCGGCCGGGCCGGCGCGGGCGGCGACGGCTTCGACCGGCGCCGGCTGACCACCTCCGCGATCGGCCTCGCCGCCGCAGTCACCGCGCAGGTCTTCATCGGCGAGGAGGTGCTCTTCCTCTGCGCCGTCACGCTGCTGGTCATGGCGATCACCTACGCGGTGGTGGACCGGGACCTGGCCCGCCGCGCGCTGCCCGGCTTCGCCGGCGGGATGACGCTCGCCGCCGGGCTGGCCCTGCTCGCGCTCGCCGGGCCGCTGTGGTTCCAGTTCGCCGGGCCGCAGGGCGTCGCCGACGGGATGTTCAGCCCGAACTACTTCTCGGCCGACCTGCGCAGCTGGTGGACGATCTCCCCGCTCTCCGTCGCCGGCGGCGCGGAGGGAGCCCGGCTCACCACCGGCCCGGCCGAGTACAACACCTTCCTCGGCTGGCCGCTGCTGGCGGTCACCGCCGGCTGCGCGCTCTGGTTGGGCCGCCGCCCGCTGGTCGTCGCCTGTGTGGTCGGCGCGCTCGCCATGGGCGCGCTCTCGCTCGGCCCCCAGCTGGTGCTCGACGGCGACCGCACCGCCCTGCCCGGCCCGTACGCGCTGATCGCCGGACTGCCGGTGGTGGACGGCGCGCTGCCGATGCGGTTCGCCCTCGCGGTGCTGCCGCTGACCGCCACGCTGCTGGTGCTGGCGGTGGACCGAGCGCTGCGCGACACCGGCCGGGTCCGCCGGGTGGTCCCGATTCTGGTCGGCGCGGCGCTGCTGCCCCTGGTGCCGACGCCGCTGCCGACCGCCGAACGCCCGCCGGTGCCGGAGTTCATCACCGCCGGCCATTGGCGGCAGTGCGTACGCCCCGGCGGGGTGCTGGTCCCGGTGCCGCTGCCCACCCCGAAGGATCCCTGGCCGATGCGCTGGGCGGCCGCCGCCGACGCCGGGTTCGCGATCCCGGAGGGCTTCTTCATCGGCCCGTACGGCCGCGGCGGCACCGCCGCCATGGGCACCTACAAGCAGCCCACCTCCGCCCTGCTGGCCGAGGTCGCCAAGCGTGGCCTGCAGCCCGCCCTCGGGGACGAGCAGCGCCAGCAGGCGGCGAAGGACGCCGACTTCTGGGGCGCCTCCTGCGTGGCGCTGGCCGTCGACACCCCGCACGCGGAGAGCCTGCGCGGCACGCTGGAGCAGCTCTACGGCCCGGCCACCCGGATCGCCGACGCCTGGACCTGGCGGGTCTGACCGATCCCGGAACGGAACGAGCCCCTCCGCGAGGGCGGAAGGGCTCGGTCCGTGGTAGCGGGTCAGCCGCGTGGTGCGCCGACCGGCTGGGACGCCTCGGCGAACTCCTCGCGCGGGTCGTGCAGCTGGCCGAGGGCGACCACCTCGCGCTTCAGGAAGAACGCCAGCGACCAGTCGACCACGACCCGGACCTTGCGGTTGAACGACGGGATCCGGCTCATGTGGTACGTCCGGTGCATGAACCAGGCCGGCCAGCCCTTCATCTTGATGCCGTACACCTGGGCGACGCCCTTGTGCAGGCCCAGGCTGGCCACGCTGCCGGCGTGCTTGTGCTTGTACTCCACCGGCTCCCGGCCGCGGACGACGTTGACGATGTTGTCGGCCATCCGGGCGGCCTGGCGCACCGCGTGCTGCGCGCTCGGCGAGCAGTACGCCCCGGGCGGGCCGGTCAGGTCGGGCACGGCCGCGCAGTCGCCCGCGCTCCAGGCGCCCTCGACCACCCGGTCGCCGTCGACCACCTGCAGGGTCGGCAGGCAGGTGACCCGGCGCCGCTCGTCGCGCGGGAAGTCGGTCGCGTCCAGCAGCGGCGACGGCTTGACGCCGGCCGTCCAGACGATGGTGTCCGCCTTGAAGCTGTCACCGTCGGAGAGCTTCACCACGCCGTCGACGCAGGACTCCAGCCGGGTGTCCAGCCGGATGTCCATGTCCCGCTTGAGCAGCTGCTGGACGGTGTAGGCGCCCATGTCCCGGTCGACCTCGGGCAGCACCCGCTGGGTCGCCTCGACCAGCACCCAGCGCATGTCCGCCGGCTTCAGCTCCGGGTAGTACCGCAGCGCGTCGCGGGCCATGTCCTCCATCTCGGCGAGCGCCTCGATGCCGGCGTACCCGCCGCCGACGAAGACGAAGGTCAGCGCGCTGCGGCGGACCTCCGGGTCGGGCGTGGCGGCGGCCACGTCGAGCCGGTCCAGCACGTGGTTGCGCAGGTAGATTGCTTCGCCGATGGTTTTGAACCCGATGCCGTGCTCGTGCAGGCCGGGGATCGGCAGGGTCCGGGAGACCGAACCGGGCGCCACCACCACGTGGTCGTACCGGATCTCCCGGGTCGGGCCGCTGATCGGCTGCACCACGGCGGTCCTGCGGTCGTGGTCGATCCGCGTCACCGCACCCGCCACCACCTTGCACCGGCGCAACTCCCGCCGCAGCGGCACCACCGAGTGCCGGGGGGAGATGTTGCCGGCCGCCGCCTCGGGCAGGAACGGCTGGTAGGTCATGTGGGGCTGCGGGTCCACCACGATGACCTCAGCCTCACGGGAGCTGAGCTTCTTCGACAGGCGCAGGGCCGCGTAGAGACCGACGTGCCCGGCACCCACCACAAGGATCCGCTTCGGGTTCACGTCATCTATCTTTCCCCGCGCGGCTCGGCTAATCCCGCTCGCGCCCCCCTTCTGTGACCGAGCACAACCCCTGTGACCTGCGCAACGTGTCAGGCGACCGGGTCAGCTGCGGCAGTGGCGCCGCGACCGCCACACCCGTCACCCGCGTCGCAGCAGCCAGCCCAGCAACCCGGCCACCGCGGCCGCGACCAGCAGACCGGCCACCGTCACGGCCTGGAATCCGCGGTCGCCGCCGGCACCGGCGACCTCCACCAGCAGCACCCCGAGCGCCGCGGCGGCGAGCACCACCGCGCCGGCCCGGAGCAGCCACCGCACGATCACGTCGGGGTCGACCACCGCGTCGTAGGGCAGCACCGCGGCCAGCGCGCAGAGGGTGTGCGTGAGGTACAGCATCGCTGCCACCGCGAACAGCCGCCAGAGCGCGATCGGCCGGCCGTACCCGTCGGTGGCCAGCAGCCACCCGCCGACGGTGACCAGCGCCGCGAAGGTCGGCCAGACCCGGCGCGGCGCAACCGCGGGCAGCAGGGCGACCACGACCAGCGCGCCGAGCGGCCGCCCGAGCAGCACCTCCGCGGGGTACGCCAGCACGAAGCCGACCAGCACGGTGAGGAAGATGCCGGCGCGGACCAGCAGCGGCGTGAGGCTGACCCGGCCGGCCGCCCGCCGGACCGCCCGGACCCGTTCGGTGACCGCGTCGATCATCCCCGCCCACCCCCGCCCGGGACCGCCGGCCGCCGCGCGCTCACCGGACCACCTTTCGTTCGCGACTGCGGGGCTCGCAGAAGCGGCTCACTCCTCGCGCTCACCGGGCACCGACCCGGGGGGCGGTGGCCAGCCGGGCCACGTCGCGCAGCACCTGGTCCAGGCTGCCCGCGCCGGCCCAGCGCACCACCGGCACGCCGTGCTCGCGCAGCTGCCCGATCATCGTGTCCCGGTCGAGTCGCCACAGCCGGTACGCCACCTCCGCCCAACCGCGGTCCTTCGGTGCCGGCAGGTCGGCCGGCAGGGTGTCCACCGCCACCACGAACCGCCCGGAGCGGGCCAGCCGGGCCAGCATCTGCGCCGAACGCTCGTCCAGCAGCGGGGTGAGGACCACCACCAGCGCGTCCGCGGCGAGCAGCTGCGGCCCGAACACCTGGTCGTACGGCTCGTGCGGGGAGTGCTCGGCGTGCACGTCGAGCAGCCACTCCAGCACGGTCAGGTACTGCCGGCGACCGGTGGCCGGGCGCAGCCGGCGGGCGCTCGGGCCGTACTCGAGCAGGGCCACCCGGTCACCCCGGTGCAGGTAGTGCTCGGCGATCGCGGCTGCGGCCCGGACCGTCGTGTCCAGCACCGAGGCGGCACCGCCGACCCCACCGGAGCGGCCCGCCTCGGCGAGCACGTCGAGCAGCACCACCACCTCGGCGTCCCGGTCGGACAGGGTGGCCGCCACGTGCAGTTGCCGGGCCCGCAGCGAGACCCGCCAGTCGATCCGGCGCAGCCGGTCGCCGGGCGCGAAGACGCGTACCCCGGCCAGCTCCCCGCCCTCGCCTGGTCGGCGCGAGCGGTGCGCGCCGACCAGGCCGGCGGCCCGGGGCATCGCCTCGACCGCCTCGAACGGCTCGGTCTTCGGGTAGACCCGGGTGCGGACCGGCTCGGTGATCACCGCGCGGGAGACGAGCAGGCCTTGCGCGGCGACGACGCGTGCCCCGGCCGGGCCCACCGGGTGCCGGCCCCAGCGCAGCGCCCGGCCGGCCAGTTCCAGGTCGACGGCGGTGGCGGTGGCGAGGGAGGTGACGAACGGCCGGTCGGCCACGGCCGCGGCACCCGGCCCGGCGCCGGACGCCATCGCGGTGCCGGCGATGCTCGCCCGCTCGATCCGCAGCCAGGGCGAGACCCGGGTCCGGACCACCGCCACGTCGTAGTCCACCGTGTCCGGGTTGCCGAGCGTGACCGTGCCGGCGACCTCGCCCCCCTCGACCACGTGCGCGTCCTCGGTGGCGATCCAGACCTGGGGCAGCGCGGTCGGCCGGCGGCGCAACGCGTACGCCGTGCCCAACGCGATCGGGGCGGCCAGCACGACCAGGTCGACCCGGCCGAGCAGCACCGCCGCGATCAGCAGCAGGCCGGTCAGCAGCACCGCCCGGCCGAGCGCCCAGCTGGGTATCCAGCCGGGCGACGGTGCCGGCTCGCCGGTCTCGACCTGCGACACCGTGGATCCGGCCATCAGAGCCCGGGCCGGCCGGCGGCGTAGCTGGGCAGCGCGCCGCTGGCCGGGGCCGGCGTGCCGGAGAGCACCTCGCCGACCACGAAGGACGGATCGACCCGGCGCAGCCACATCTCCGGCCGCAGCGTGATCCGGTGCGCCAGCGCCGGGACCGCGACCTCCTTGACGTCCTCCGGCACCACGTAGTCCCGGCCGGCGAGGACCGCCCGCACCCGGGCCAGCAGCAGCAGCGCCAGCGACCCCCGGGGCGAGGCGCCGACCAGCACCGAGGGGTGTTCCCGGGTGGCCGCGGTCAGCGCGACGATGTAGTGGCCGACCGAGTCCTCCACCACCACGTCCTCCAGCGCGGCCTGCATGGCCCGCAACGTGGCGGCGTCGACCACCGGCTTGATGTCGGCCTCCTCGCGGCGGCGGCCCATCCGGCGGCGCAGCACCTCCCACTCCTCGTCGTGGTCCGGGTAGCCGAAGGACACCCGCAGCAGGAACCGGTCGAGCTGCGCCTCGGGCAGCGGGTAGGTGCCCTCGTACTCGATCGGGTTGGCGGTGGCCAGCACGTGGAACGGCTCGTCCAGCCGGTACGTCACGCCCTCCACCGAGACCTGCTTCTCCTGCATCGCCTCGAGCAGGGCCGACTGGGTCTTCGGCGGGGTCCGGTTGATCTCGTCGGCGAGCAGCAGGTTGGTGAAGACCGGGCCGGCCCGGAAGGCGAAGTCGCCGCTGCGCTGGTCGTAGAGGAACGAGCCGGTGACGTCGGCCGGCAGCAGGTCGGGGGTGAACTGGAGCCGGCGGAAGTCCAACCCGAGCGCCTGGGCGAAGGAGCGGGCGGTCAGCGTCTTGCCCAGCCCGGGCAGGTCCTCCAGCAGCACGTGGCCGCCGGCCAGGATCCCGGCGAGGACCAGCTCCAGCGCGTCCCGCTTGCCGACGACGACCTGGCCGACCGCGTCCAGCACCGCCCGGGCGAGGTGGCCGACCTCGGTGGCGGGGATCGTCCGGTCGACGTCGTTCATCACAGTTTCTCCAGTTCGGCGACGATCGCCGCGAGGTCGCGCGGCGACGGGGTGCGGCGGGGCGGGGTCTCCAGGAAGGTCCACAGCCGCTCACCCAGCAGGGCGCGGGCGCGGACCGGGTCGGACTCGCGGGTCACGCCGTGCCGCTGGCGCAGCCGCTCGTCGGCCAGCTCGCCGAGCCGGGGCAGGATCACCCCGGTGAACCGTTCCGGCCGGGTGGTCGACCAGTCCAACGGCCACTCCCAGCCGTTGATCGCGGTGCGCAGCGCATCCCGGGCGTTCCAGTTCCAGGTGCCGTCGTCGTCGACGTAGGCGGCCCGGGACCCGGCCGGGGGCGGCGGCGGGGGCGCCAGCGCGGCGACGACCCGGCGCACCGCGAACAGCGCGACCACCCCGGCGACCAGGATCAGCAGCGACACCCGCAGGCCGACCAGGCGCAGCCCGGCGACCAGCACGACCACCACCGCCGCCATCCCGGCCACGGCGCGCAGCACCTGCCCGATCCGGCTGCCGCGCTCCCGCTCGTCGGGCCGGGGCCGCTCCTCCTCGAAGCTGAGCAGGTCATCGATGCTGGTGCTGCTCACGTCGCCACCTCAGCTCGCGACTGCGGGGCTCGCAAACCCGGCTCACTCCTCGCGCTCACGATGCCACCTCCGCACCGCCGGCCACCACCGCGGTGAGCTCACCGCGCAGCCGGCGCAACGCGGCCCGGGCCTGGTCCCGGGTGCGCTCGTCGACCGGATGGGTGGCGTACCGCGCCTCCCGGTAGACGTGGGCGAACTCGGCCAGCACGTCGGCGCTGACGATCGCCGGCACGCCGGCGGCCGGATCCCCGCGCAGCAGGCGGGTGACCAGGTCGGTGGGGGTGTCCCCGGGCAGCCGGGGCACGCCGGCCGCCGCGGCGGCCTCCTCCAGCCGGACCCAGCAGGCGATCACCGCGGTCCGCGGGTCGGTGGCCTGGTCGTCCAGGTCGACCAGGCCCGCGTCAAGGGCGGCGACCACCTCGCGGGCGGTGCCCTCGGCGGTACGCCGGGCCGACCGCGCCGGCAGCGCCCGGGTGGTCCGGCGGATCGCGCCCCGGATCAGCGTCCAGGTCAGGTAGCCGAACGCGACCAGCAGGGCCAGCCCGAGCAGCACCATCGCCGCGGTGGCGATCCACTGCGGGATCTGCGCCTGGGTGGCCTCCCCCGCGTCGCGTGGCTCGATCGGGATCGACGGGCTCGGTGCCACCGTCGGATACTCCGGAACGTAGGGAATGTTGTCCGCGGCGGGCGGGATCCGGCTCGCGCCGATCGACGAGTGCGCGGCCGCCGTCGCGGCGACGGCGAGCAGAACGGCCACCGCGGCCACTGGCCACCACCTGCGCAGCACGCTCAGATCCATCCGGGACCACCTCCGGACCACCGGCGCGTACGGCAACGGCACGTTCCGTCCGTCATCGCCACCGCCCCGCCGTTTCAGTCCACCCCGGCCGACCGCTTCGCCCGGGCGAACACATCGTCCAGCATCCCTGGTGTCAGCCGTCCCGTGAAGGTGTTCTGCTGGCTGACGTGGTAGCAGCCGAGCAGCTCCGGTGCGGCCGCGCCGGACCAGTGTGCCCCATGCGCGAACGCCGGTCGCGGGCTGGGCGGGCGCTGGCCGTACACCGCACGCAGCACCGGCCACCACGCGGCCCAGGCGAACGCGCCCAGCGCGACCACCACCCGCAGCGTCGGCCGGATCAGCGCGACCTCGCGGTGCAGCCACGGCGCGCAGGTGTCCCGCTCCTGTGGCGTGGGCTTGTTGTCCGGCGGCGCGCAGCGCACCGCGGCGAAGATCCGGGTGTCCCGCAGGGTGAGGCCGTCGTCGGCGGAGACGCTGGTCGGCTGGTTGGCCAGGCCGGCGCGGTGCAGCGCGGCGAAGAGCACGTCGCCGGAGCGGTCGCCGGTGAAGATGCGGCCGGTGCGGTTGCCGCCGTGCGCGGCGGGCGCTAGGCCGAGGATGGCGATCCGCGCGTCGGACGCGCCGAAGCCGGGCACCGGCCGTCCCCAGTACTCCTGGTCGCGGAAGGCCGCCCGGCGGGTCCGGGCGACCTCCTCCCGCCAGTCGACCAGCCGCGGGCAGGCGAAGCAGTCGCTGACGGCGGCGTCGAGGTCGGCCAGGTCGGTCGCCCGCGCGGCGCGGGCGACCACCTCCTCGGGGGTACGCGGCTCAGCCAAGCTTGGCCCGGAAGAGCTCGAGGGTGCGGGCCCAGGCGCTGGACGCGGCCCGCTGGTCGAACGCCTCGGGCCGGTCGTCGTTGAAGAAGGCGTGCGCGGTGCCCGGGTAGTCGTAGAGGTGGCAGGTGCCGCCGGCCTCCTCGATCGCCCGGCGGGCGGTCTGCACGCCCTCCCCGGTGGAGGTGCCGTCCTCTTCGGAGCAGTGCACGACCGCGGCCTTGCCGGCGTAGTCGGCCCAGTCGGGGCGCATCTTCTCCCAGGGCAGCCGCGGATAGAAGCCGACCGTGGCGACGATCCGCTCGGAGATGGTGGCCGACCAGAGCGCCAGGCTGCCACCGGCGCAGAACCCGACGCAGCCCACCTTGCCGGTCACCTCCGGCCGCTGCGCGAGGTAGTTCGCCGCGGCGGCGATGTCCCGCGCCGCCTCGTCCATCCGCAGGTCCATCAGCAGCCGCCGGGCCTCGTCCGGCTCGCTGGCCGTCTCGCCGTGGTAGAGGTCGGGCGCGAGGGCGACGAAACCGGCCTCGGCGAAGCGGTCCGCCACCGAGGTGATGTGCGGCACCAGACCCCACCACTCCTGGATGACGATGACCGCGGGGCTGGCCGCACCGCCGGAGGGTATCGCGAGATACCCCTCGCTCGTCCCCCCGTTGCTGGTGAAGCTCACCATTTCGCCCATCGGCCCGTCCTCCTAGCGGTCAGTCATCGTTGGCTGGTCGCCCAGTGGTCCTACGTGCCGGTAGCCTGCCACGCCGCGACCGCGCCGGGAAGACGCTGGAACAGTGGCATTCACCTCCCGTTCGCCCGCCGGTGACTCCGGGTACGCCGACGGCGGCGCGGAGGTTCTCCGCGCCGCCGTCGGTGCTGCCGATCCGGGGAGGTCAGGCCTTCTTGGTGAGGCAGAGCAGGTAGCCCTTCTTGCCGGGCTCGATGCTGTAGAAGACGTAGCCGTCCTCACCCTCCTTGATGTACTGCTCGCAGGCCTCGCCCGTCTTGGCCTGCGCCTCGGTCTGCCCGTCCACCCGGCCGACCACGTTGTACACGGCCTCGGTCGAGGTGCAGTCGACGACCTTGGCGTTGTCGACCTCCTCCTCCTCGGTGCCGGTGATCTCGGGCAGCTCGGCGATGCAGTCGCCGGCCTTCGCCTCGGCCGTCTCGTCCTTGTTCAGGACGTTGCCGAGACCGAACTTCAGCCCCGCGATCACCAGGAACACGACGATCGCGCCCACGATGCCGAGCACCTTCTTGCCGCCGGACTTCTTCGCCGGCTGCGCCGGGGGCGGCGCCTGGACGCCGGGCTGGGGCTGGTGGGCGTCCGGGGCGGGGGGCGGTGCGACCTGCTCTGACACGGGTTTTCCTTCCGAGGGGTAGATGAGCA
This sequence comes from Micromonospora sp. LZ34, assembly GCF_052981855.1. Taxonomy (NCBI): domain Bacteria; kingdom Bacillati; phylum Actinomycetota; class Actinomycetes; order Micromonosporales; family Micromonosporaceae; genus Micromonospora; species Micromonospora sp. LZ34. Next base: position 221,743 of record NZ_JBRIQN010000004.1, on the reverse strand, counting down.
GACGACACCGTAACGATCAACAACGCGGCGCGCTGTCCCGTCGCCCTCATCCGTTCAGCTATTTCCCAGCTTCGTAACGGCACGGCGAACCCCGATCACCACGGGACGGGTGACCGGGGTCTCCGGGGCGTTCAGCGGGTGGCGCTCGGGGTCGGGGTGGCGCTCGGGCTCACCGTCGGGCCAGGGCTCGGCGTGCCGGTGCCGCCCGGCGTGGGACCCGGCTCGCCGGTGGGTTCCGGCGTCGGGGTGGCCAGCGGGGGCAGGGTCGACCCCGGCGCCGGCCCGACCGGGGCACGCGGCGCGAAGGGCGCCTGATCGGGGCAGTACGGGTAGGTGCGCAGCAGCGGATTGCCGGTGCCGTGCGGGTCGCGCGCGTCCGGGCAGTCCGGGTAGCCGAGCCGGATCGGGTCGCCGTTCTGGTCGAAGAGGCGGGCGTTCTCCACCAGCCGCCCCTCGCTGTCGTAGACGAAGACGTCCCGCACCCGGTCGTACGGGTTCTGCACCGCGATCGGGTCGTAGCCGTAGTCGTGGTAGCCCGCCCGGTCCTCGGCGTTGACCAGCCCGGCCAGGGCGAAGACGACGAGCACCGCGCTGCCCGCGTGCACTGCCCAGCGGGGCCAGCGCCGCAGCCGCCCGGAGCGGTGGCCGAGCCAGATCGAGGCGAGCACGAAGCCGACCAGCATGACCAGGCCGGCGAGCAGCTCACCGCCGAACCGCGGCAGCAGGCCGAAGCTGCCGCCGGTGGAGATCACGGTGACCAGCATGGCGGCGAGGTAGCCGCGCAGCACCCACCAGGCCGGGCGGAGCAGCCGCAGGAACTCGCTCAACGTCGCGTAACCCAGCGGCGGGCCGAGCTGGGTGTCCAGCGCGCGCAGCTGGCGGCGGGCCCGGCCCACGGCGGCGGCCACCCGCTGGTCGAGGTTGCGCCCGGCGGTCGCCGGCGCGCCGGCCGCGGCCCGCAGCTCCGCCGCGTACTCCTCGGGCTGCCCCAACCGCTCGACCAGCGAGCCGTCGGCCTCGGCGGCCACCTCGGCGAGGTGCTCCGGCAGGTCCTCGGTCAGCTCGTCGCGGACCGCCGCCGGCAGGTCGGTCAGCGCGGCCCGGACCCGCGCGACGTAGTCCGCGATCTCCTGCTCCGTGACGGTCATTCCGCCATCCCCCGATCGTCGAGCAGCGTGTCCATGGTGGTGGCGAACGAGCGCCAGAGCTTGCCGGAGCGGGTGAGCTGGTCCCGGCCGGCGGCGTTGAGCGAGTAGTACTTGCGGTGCGGGCCGGATTCGCTGGGCACGACGTACGTCGTCAACAGGCCCGCGGTGAAGAGCCGGCGCAACGTGCCGTAGACGGAGGCGTCGCCGACCTCCTCCAGGCCGGCCTCGCGCAGCCGGCGGAGGATGTCGTAGCCGTATCCGTCCTCCTCGCGCAGCACGGCGAGGACCGCGAGATCCAGCACGCCCTTCAGCAGCTGTGTGGTGTCCACGCGTCGGACACTACTGTTTGATGCGTAGTACCGTCAACGAAACAGTAGCGTGTCGCGTCGGTGGCCGGCGCCGGACGGCCTGCGTAGGGTCGAACCATGTCCTGGAGCAGCTACGGATCGTTCCTGGTCTTCGCCCTGGTGCTGATCCTGATCCCCGGCCCGGATTTCGCCGTGGTCACCCGCAACACCCTGGCCTCCGGCCGGCGTCGCGGCGTGTGGAGCGCCGTCGGGGTGACCGGTTCCAACGCGGTGCAGGGCATCGCGGCGGCCGCCGGCCTCGGCGCGCTCGTCGTCCGCTCCCAGCCGCTGTTCGAGGCGATCCGCTGGGCCGGCGTGGCCTACCTGGCGTACCTCGGCGTGCAGGCCTGGCGCTCGGCGTGGGTCGGCCGGTATCCACCGCTGGCCGGCGACGCGGCCCCGCCCGGGCAGGCGCTGACCGGTTTCCGGCAGGGCTTCCTGTCGAACATCACCAACCCGAAGGTGCTCGCCTTCTACCTGGCCGTGCTGCCACAGTTCGTCGGCGGGTCGGCGCCGTTGACGGTGCTGGTCGCCTTCGCGCTCAGCCACGCGGTGCTCTCGCTGCTGTACCTGCTGGTGCTGGTCGGCGCATTGCACCGGGCCCGGCAGGTGCTCTCCCGGCGGCGGGTGCGCCGCTGGCTGGACGGGCTGACCGGGCTGGCCCTGCTCGGCTTCGGCGTCCGCCTCGCCACCGAACGCGCCTGACCGCCATCGGGCCGCACCACGAGGCGCTGTCGCTGGAGGCTCCCGGCGATGCCGTCCGGCGGCTGCGACAACGCCGTGGGAGGCATCAGATATAGAGCTTGCGGAGTTCGCGGGCGATGTCGGCGACGTCCGTCAGCGCGCCGCCGGCCACCGACATCACGAGAGCCTCGGCCTGATCGACGTCGACATCCTGGATCGCCACCTGGTTGAGGGCCAGAAAGACGCGAGCCGCCGCCCACGCGAGACGCTTGTTGCCGTCAATCAGGGCGTGGTTCATACAGACCGAGTGGAGCAGAGCGGCGGCCTTGCTCCAGAGGTCGGTGTAGGCCTCCTGGCCGAAGGCGACCGTCGCCGGGCGGACCACCGCCGAGGAGAGCAGACCGAAGTCACGGACCTGCGGCGTCTCACCCAACACGATCGAGGCGATCTCCACGAGATCGTCGACCTCGAGGTAGTTGGTCACTCCGCCAGCCGCCGCAGCAGTTCAGCATCGCGCTCGGCAACCTCCCGCGCGAGATCCCGCACCCGGGCCCGACGGCTGCGCGCCGAGACATACTCCTCCACCGCCACGACGATGGTGGCGTTCATCGACCGATGCTCCTGCTCGGCGAGCTGCTTGAGCCGCTCGTGCAGCCCGTCCGGAAGATTGACCGTGGTGACCATATGGAAATCATACCGCCTGTCACCAGCGCAATCCGCTAGCTCATAGACGCCTGCAGGCTCCAGGCGATGCCGTCGAGGATGTCGTGCTCGGAGGCGACCACCGAGGGCATCCCGGCCCGCTCCATGATCACCCGGAGCACCAGGGCGCCCGCGCCGATCACGTCGGCCCGGCCCGGGTGCATCACCGGGATCGCCAGCCGCTGCTCGCGGGTCTTGCCGAGCAGGTCGGCGGTCACCTCGGCGACCGCCTCGTACGACACCCGGGCGTGGTGGATGCGCGCCGGGTCGTACGCCTGGAGGCCCTGCGCGGTCGCGACCACGGTGGTGACCGACCCGGCGAGCCCGATCAGGGTGGCCGCCTGGCGGCCCGGCACCACCTCCAGCGCCCGGTCGACCGCGACCGCGATGTCGGCCTGCGCGGCGGTCACCTCGTCCGGGCTCGGCGGGTCGCCGTGCAGGTGCCGCTCGGTCATCCGGACGCAGCCGATGTCCATCGAGATGGCGGCCTCGACCCCGCCGGCGCGGGTGCCGACCACGAACTCGGTCGAGCCGCCGCCGATGTCGACGACCAGGTACGGCTCCTTGGCGTCGGTCGGCAGCCCGCGCACCGCGCCGGTGAAGGAGAGCCGGGCCTCCTCGTCGCCGGTCACCACCTCGGGGGCGACCCCGAGGGTCCGCTCCACCATGGTGCGGAAGTCCCCGGCGTTGGCGGCGTCCCGGGTGGCCGAGGTGGCGCACATCCGGACCCGCTCGGCGCCGAGCCGCTCGATCTCGGCCGCGTAGGAGGCGAGCGCGACCCGGGTGCGCTCGATCGCCTCCGGCGCCAGCCGACCGGTCTTGTCGACGCCCTGGCCGAGCCGGACGATCTCCATCCGCCGGCTGAGGTCGACCAGCGGCGCCTCCGGCCCGGCGTCCGGATCGGGCAGGTCGGCGACCAGCAGGCGGATCGAGTTGGTCCCGCAGTCGATGGCGGCCACGCGCGTCGTCACGGCAGCAACCCTACGGCAGTCCGCCGGGTTCGCCGGTCAGAGGCGCAGCAGCATGCGGGTGTTGCCGAGGGTGTTCGGCTTGACCCGCTCCAGGTCCAGGAACTCGGCGACACCCTCGTCGTAGGAGCGCAGCAGCTGCTCGTAGACCGGCTGCGGCACCGGGGCGCCGTCGATCGCGGTGAAGCCGAACGAGCCGAAGAACCGGGTCTCGAAGGTGAGCACGAAGATCCGGGCCACCCCGAGTTCCCGGGCGGCGTCGATCAGCTCCCCGACGATCCGGTGGCCGATCTTGCGACCCCGGCACGCCGGGTCGACGGCGACCGTCCGGATCTCGGCCAGGTCCTCCCACATCACGTGCAGCGCGCCGCAGCCGACCACCGCGTCGTCGGCGGCCCGGACCGCGACCCGGAACTCCTGCACGTCCTCGTAGAGCGTGACGGTGGCCTTGCTGAGCAGCCGCCGGTCGTCGGTGTAGGTGTCGACCAGCCGCCGGATGCCGCGTACGTCGCGGGTGCGGGCCCGGCGGACGACGATCTCGTCCGCGGCGGCCCGGCCCGGTCCGGCCTCCCCGGTCATCCGCCCGCCGGCACGTCCACGCACGGCCCCGCCGTCCACCAAGGCTCCACCAGCTCCAGCGTCTCGTCGCCGAACGGGTTCACCCCGGGCCCCGCGCCGAGCGCGTGCCCGAGGTGCACGTGCAGGCACTTCACCCGTCCCGGCATGCCGCCGGCGGAGATGCCGGCGATCTCGGGCACGTGGCCGATCGCCTCCCGGCGGGTGAGGTAGTCCTCGTGCGCGGCCCGGTAGCGGGCGGCCAGTTCCGGGTCGGTGTCGAGCCGGTCGGCCATGTCCTTCATCAGCCCGGCGGACTCCAGCCGGCTGCACGCGGCGGTCGCCCGGGGGCAGGTCAGGTAATAAAGCGTCGGGAAAGGCGTGCCGTCGGCCAGCCGGGGGGTCGTCTCCACCACGTCGGGCAGGCCGCAGGGGCAGCGGTGGGCCACCGCCCGGGTGCCCCGGGGCGGGCGGCCGAGCTGCGCGGCCACCGCGGCCAGGTCGGCCTCGGTGGCCGGTTCCCGCTGCGGCAGGGGTACGGAATCCGCCGCCGGCTCCTGCGGTGGTACGACAGTCACGGTGCCCATCTCTCGTTCGGTGCTGCGTTGCTGCTCACTTGTCGGGCTGCTCGCCGTTGGCGGCCTCCACGCTCGACCAGAGGGTGTCGTACCAGGGGTCGGGGGTGGCCGGGCCGGCCGGGTTGCCGCGACCCGCGTCCCGGGCGGCGCCCGCCGGGTCGTTGAGCAGGATCACGATCTTCTCGCCCGGTCGGGTCATGAAGAACCGCTCCCGGGCCTTGGTCTCGATGAACGCGTCGTCCTGCCACTTGGCCGCCTCGGCGGACAGGTCGGCGATCAGCTTCTCCTGCTTCGCCTGGGACGCCTCCATCCGCTCGATGTCGGCCTGCTGGTCCAGGTAGACCCGCACCGGGTAGGTGTAGGCCAGAGCGAGGGCGATCAGCACCGCGAAGAGCACGGTGGCCCGCCCGGTGAAGCGTCGGGGGTGGGGTGCGGTGAGCCGCTTGACCGTGCCACCGGCCGCCGTACGACGGGCGGCGGGCCGGTTCGCGGAGCGTACGCCCTCGGCGCCGCGGGCCGTGCCGGGCGCGCGGCCGGCGGCGGCGCGCGGGTCGGCGCGGACCCCGCCGTCGCGGACCGATCCCCGGGCGGCCCGGCTCCCGCCTGGCCGGCCGGGCTGACCCGGCCGGCGGACGGGACGCTGACCACCCGGTGTGCGGCGCTGCTGCATCGTCACACCCCTCCCCCGAGGCTTCGCGCGACTCAGGCGGAACGGTAGCGCGGGAAGGCGCCCGCCCCGGCGTACCGCGCCGCGTCGGCCAGTTCCTCCTCGATCCGCAGGAGCTGGTTGTACTTGGCCACCCGGTCCGAACGCGCCGGGGCACCGGTCTTGATCTGGCCGCAGCCGGTGGCCACGGCCAGGTCGGCGATGGTGGTGTCCTCGGTCTCGCCGGAGCGGTGGCTCATCATGCAGGTGAAGCCGGCCCGGTGCGCCAGGTCGACCGCGTCGAGGGTCTCGGTCAGCGAACCGATCTGGTTCACCTTGACCAGCACGGCGTTGGCAGCCTTCTCGGCGATGCCCCGGGCGATCCGCTGCGGGTTGGTGACGAACAGGTCGTCGCCGACGATCTGGATCCGGTCGCCGACCGACGCGGTCAGCGTCTGCCAGCCGCTCCAGTCGTCCTCGGACAGCGGGTCCTCGATCGACACGATCGGGTAGTCGCCGATGAGCTTGGTGTAGTAGTTGCTCATCTCCTCGGCGGTCTTCGTGGCGCCCTCGAAGGTGTAGGTGCCGTTGTCGAAGAACTCCGTCGCCGCCACGTCCAGCGCGAAGACGATGTCGGTGCCGAGCCGGTAGCCGGCCTTTTCCACCGCCTCGGCGATCAGGTCCAGCGCGGCCGAGTTGGTGGGCAGGTTCGGCGCGAAGCCGCCCTCGTCGCCGAGGCCGGTGGAGAGGTCCTTCTTCTTCAGCACGGACTTGAGCGCGTGGTAGACCTCCGCGCCGGAGCGCAGCGCCTCCCGGAAGCTGGGGGCGCCGATCGGGGCGATCATGAACTCCTGGATGTCGACGTTGGAGTCGGCGTGCGCCCCACCGTTGAGGATGTTCATCATCGGCACCGGCAGCAGGTGCGCGTTCGGGCCGCCCAGGTAGCGGAAGAGGCTCAGCTCGGCGCTGCCGGCGGCGGCCTTCGCCACCGCCAGGGACACCCCGAGGATGGCGTTCGCGCCCAACTCGGACTTGGTGTCGGTGCCGTCGATGTCGAGCATCTTCTGGTCGATCAGCCGCTGCTCGCTGGCCTCGTAGCCGATCAGCTCGTCGACGATCTTGTCCTCGACGTTGGAGACCGCCTTCTCCACGCCCTTGCCCTGGTAGCGGTCGGCGTCACCGTCGCGCAGCTCGAGCGCCTCGAAGGCGCCGGTGGAGGCGCCGGAGGGCACCGCGGCGCGGGCCACCGTGCCGTCGTCCAGGCCGACCTCGACCTCGACCGTCGGGTTGCCCCGCGAGTCGAGAATCTCCCGGGCGACGATTCCCTCGATGGTTGCCACTGAGTCGCTCCTCGTTTGTGTGGTTCCGGTGCGGTATGAGCCGCGACGGTGCGGCTGAGGCAGGTGTTGAACGCAGCGTATCGGGCGGGGCTCGGGCGCGGGCCGTGCGGTCACACGAGGACCCCTCCGATCGGGCGCAGCCCGGCCCGAAACCTGCCCCCGACGCCGGGTTACCCGGACATTCCCGGATTCTCGGGCCTCAACCGGCAACGGGTTTGCGTACCGTGGGACCGATCGAGGAGGCTGGGCGCCATGCCCGCCGCCTCGACCACCCTCCGAATGCTCGCCGTGTCGGTCATCGCGTCGCTCACCGTCACCGGCTGCCAGGCCCTCGACGACGCCGGCCGGGCGATCGGGCGAGCCGATCTGGTCAACGACCTCGCCGCCCGGCTGGACCGGGCACTGGAGCTGACCTACTCCGCCGACTACCAGCTTCCCGGCGGGCAGACCGCCAGCATCGCCCAGGCGCAGGAGCCGGCCCGCTCCGCGTACAGCTACCCGGGCGGCAAGCTGACCGTCACCGACGAGGCGACCACCCGCTGCGAGACCACCGGCGGCCGTACGATCTGCACCCTCGATGCGCCGCCCGCGCCGAACAGCAAGCCGTCGGTGGCCGTCTTCACCGAGGCCAAGCAGCGGGGCCTGGTCACCCCGCCGGTCGTGGTGGGGCTGCTCACCGCCGCCGCGCTCGACCCGGAGGCGGTGATCACGCAGAGCGACACCACCCTGGCCGGCCGGCACGCCACCTGCGTGGACGTGCGGCAGTCGGCCGGCAACTTCACCGCCTGTGTCACCACCGAGGGCGCGCTGGGCAGCTTCACCGGGCAGGTCGACGGCAAGCCGGTGGAGCTGGCACTGAGCCGCTACCGGGAGACCGTCGACGGGACGGCGTTCGACCTGCCGCCCGGCGCCGGCATCGTCGACCGCCGCTCGACCAGCTCATGACCGCGACGGCCGGCGCCGGCAGCCGGTTCGTGCCCGGGGCGGGGCAGGCCGGCCCGCCGGCCGCGGACGACCCGGCGCTGGTGGTGGCCGGCCGGAAACTGCTGGTCGGCGCGGACGGGCGGTTCCCCCGGATCGCCGACCTGCCCGCCGACACCGGCTGGGTGCCGCTCGGCACGCTCGACGGCACCCCGGTCTGGGTCACCGCCCGGTCCGCGGGCGACTACCCGGGTCGCTGGCTGAGCTGGCGGGCGCTCGCCGCCGAGGTGCCCGAACCACTGGCCGCGCTGGCCGGGCGGGCGCTGCAGGTGGCGACCTGGCGGCACGCCCACCGCTGGTGCGGCGCCTGCCGGGCCGAGCTGGCCGACGTGCCGGGCGAGTCGGCCCGGCGCTGCCCCGACTGCGGGCTGTACGTGCCGATGCAGCTCTCCCCGGCCGTGCTGGTGGCGATCACCCGGCCCGGGTCGGCCGGCCGCCCCGACGAACTGCTCCTGGTCCGCCACTCGTACGGGCCGACGGAGCTGTGGGCGCTGGTCGCCGGCTTCGTCGAGGCCGGCGAGACGCTGGAGGCGGCCGCGCACCGGGAGGTCGGCGAGGAGGTCGGGTTGACCCTCGACCGGCTGACCTACTTCGGCAGCCAGCCGTGGGCGATGTCCGGCCCCGGGGTGCTGCTCGCCGGCTTCACCGCCACCGCCGCCGACCCGGCCGCCGAGCCGGTGGTCGACGGGAAGGAACTGGTGCAGGCGCGCTGGTTCCCGCTGGACGCGCTGCCGGCGGAGCTGCCGCCGGCGTACTCCATCTCGCGCTGGCTGATCGACGCGGCGGTGACCGCCGCGCGCGGCTGATCCGAGCGGCGACGGCCGCACGGGCCGGGTCGGCCGTTCAGACGTCGAGCAGGGTGCGCAGGTGGCGCGGGGACGGGCAGTCGTGGGCCAGCATCGCGTCGTGCCAGTCGCGCACCGACACCCCGTCCGGCCGGGCCGCGGCGAGGTCGGCCACCTCGCTGTACCCCACGAAGTAGGTCGACAGCTGGGTGGAGGTGAGCAGCGCGCGCCGCCACTTGCCGGCGGCCTCGCCCTCCTCTTGGAAGCCACGCCCGGTCATCAGCGCCATCGCCTCGGCCTCGGTCATCTCCTCGCAGTGCACCAGCTGGTCGAGCAGCGCGTTGATGGTCATCCGCAGCTGCATCTTGAGCTGCTGCAACCGCACCGGCAGGCCACCGAAGCCGAGACCGGCCATCAGCTCCTCGGCGTAGACCGCCCAGCCCTCGATGAACGGGCCGGACCGGGCCACCGCCCGCACCCGGGTGCCGCCGGCGTAGCGGCGGGCGTGGGCGAGCTGGAGGAAGTGCCCGGGCATCGCCTCGTGCACGGTCAGGTTGCGGACCATGTGGTCGTTGTACTCGCGGTAGAACGACTCGACCCGGTGCGCCGGCCAGTCCGCCGGGGTCGGCGAGATGCAGTAGAAGGTCGGCACGTCCGCCGTCTCCAGCGGGCCGGGCGAGTCGCAGTAGGCGACCGCCACGCCCCGGGCGAACTCGGGCATCTCCTGGATCACGCACGGGTCGTCGACCAGGGTGACCAGGTCGTGCGCGCGGACGAAGTCGGTCGCCTCGTCCAGCGTCACGCCGGCCAGGTCCACGATGGAGTGGTTGTCCGGGTGCTCGGCGGCGAGCAGGTCCAGCGCCCGGCGTACCGTCTCGTCGTCGGCCGGGCCGCCGACCAGCTCGACCGCCGCCGCCCGGATCTCCTCGGTGACCCGGTCCAGGTTGGCCCAGGCCCGGCGCTGGATCTCGGCGGCGCCCAGCTCGGTGTCCAGGGTGTGCCAGAGCCGCGCCTCCCAGCGGCGGCGGCCCAGCCGCGGGTCCCGTCCGGGCCCGGCGTCCTCGGCCAGGCCGATGCGCAGCCAGGCGACGAACTCCTCCAGCGCCGCGATGGCCGCGGTGGCGGCGGGCTCGATCCGGTCGTACCGGGTGGGGGCTTGGGCAAGCAGCGCCGGCACCTCGTCGCGGATCAGCGCCGCCGTGCCGGTGAACTGCCCGACCGCCGTCTCGGCGTGGATCCGCGGCATGTCGCGCAGCGTCGCGCGCGCGGTCGCCAGCGCGTCCGGTACGGCGGCGAGCCGGCCGGCCAGGCTCTCCAGCCGGACCTCGACCGGGGCGTATGGGCGGGCGACCAGCGCGTGCAGCAGCGGGCCGGGGTTGTGCCGCAGCGGGTCCCACTCGTGCGTGCGGATCTCGGTCGCCTCGAACAGCGCCCGGTCGACCAGGGCGCTCAGCAGCGCGTGGTCGACCCGCTCCTCGGTCTCCAGCGCGTCCGGGTCGAGCTCGGAGAGGGCGTCCGCCGCCTCCCGGAGCATCGCCTGGTCGGCGGCGAGGGCGTCGGTGGAGAGGTCGGGCAGCCGGTCGTCGTAGCGGTGATCCCCCGCCGACGTGGCCAGCCCCGGCCGGCTCTCCAGCAACGCCTCGACGATCCGCTCCGCGAGCGCCCCAAACTCCTGCACCCCCGAACCCTACCCACCCACCCGGCCCGGCGCGTTGATCATGAAGTTGTCGTCACCCGCCACGGCGTGTCGCGACGACAACTTCATGATCAACCGGACTGGTCGGGGGTGGGGGGTTCGGTGGCGCGGATGGCCTGGGCGTAGGCGAGGGCGGTGCGGCGGAGGGCGGCCTCGGGGTCGAGGTTGGCCTCCCGGGCGGCGGCGACCGTGGCCAGCAGGCTGGCGCCGAGCCGCGCCTCGGGGTCCACCTGGGACTCGGCGAGCGGGGGCGGGACGGCCAGGCCGACCCGGGCGGCGCGCTCCAGGATCTTCGCGGCCAGCGCCAGCGCGGGCTGGCTGGGCGCCACCCCGTCCAGCACCGAGCCGCGCGGCTTCTCGGCCCGCTTGATCCGCTCCCAGTTCTCGGTGATCTCCTCCAGGGTGCCCGCCTCGGCGCCGGCGAAGACGTGCGGGTTGCGCCGGATCATCTTGTCGACCAGCCCGCCGGCCACGTCGTCGATGGTCCACCGCTCGCCCTCGGGCAGTTCCTCGGCGAGCCGGGCGTGCAGTACCACCTGGAGCAGCACGTCGCCCAGTTCCTCGCGGAGCGCGTCGGTGTCCCCGGCGCCGATCGCGTCGTACGCCTCGTAGCACTCCTCGAGCAGGAACCGGGCCAGGCTCTCGTGGGTCTGGGCCCGCTTCCACGGGTCGCCGCCGGGCGACGCCAGCCGGTCCATCACCGCGACCGCGTCGAGCAGCCGGGCCCCGGGCGGATCCCACGAGCCGTACATCAGCTCCAGCTCGGCCAGGCCCGGCTCGCGGGCCAGCCGCAGCCCCAGCTCCCGGGCCAGCGACTCGTCGCCGGTCGGCCCGGCCAGCCAGACCGCGGTGCCGCGTGCGGCGGCCGCGTCCAGCAGCGCCGTCGTCGCCGCGCTCTCGACCACGGTGACCTCGGCGCCCGCCGCGCGGACCGCCGTGGTCAGTTCGCTCTCCGCGCCGACCAGCACCGGGGCCTGTCGTACGACGTCCCAGGCGGCCGCGGTCAGCAACCCGGCCGGCAGCCGGGGCGAGGTGACCAGCAGGACGATCCGTGGCGCCATGCTCAGGAGAGGTCGATCACCGCGTCGGAGCCCGGCTCACCCAGCGGCACACTCACCGCGGCGACCTCGGCCGAGAAGTTGAGCAGCGGGACCTCCAGCGGGCGGTAGCGCGGGTTCACCGTGACATCGTGGCTCTCCACCGCCTCGGCCAGCGCCTTGCGGGTGGCCAGCGCGCCACGCAGCTGCTCGCCGTCGAGCTGACCGGCGGCCGCCTCGTCGGTCATGTCGGCCGGGATCGACCCGGCCTTGCGGCCCGCCGCGATCACGTCGGCCATCTCCTGCTCGGTCGGCGCGGCCGGCGCCGCGGCCGGCACGCCGGACAGGCAGGTGTAGAGCGTGGCCACCTGGCGCACGTACTCGGTGTCGGGAGAGAGGCCGGACTGCTCGGCGACCTGCTCCGGCGACACCTGCCCGCGCGGCTGGTAGTTCCGCTCGGCCGAGACCCGCTCGCACACCTCGGCGAGCACCAGCACGCTCGCCACCTGACCGCGCCGGGGCAGCTGCGGCCCCTGCGCCACGGGCTCGTTCCCCTCGGTGGGCTCCGCCCCCTCGGTGGGCTCCGCGGCGGGGCTCGGGCTCGGTGCCGGGTTCTTCGCCCGCGCGTCGTCCAGCACGGCGGTGACCGCATCCTCGGTGATGCGGTGGTCACCGACGTACGCGGCGACGCCGGGCTCGGCACGGCAACCGGAGAGGGCGACGAGGCCGACCGCCAGGCTGGCGACGGCGACAAGACGGCGAGCACGCATGGGGCTCACTCTCTCACGCCATCCCAGGTCGCTGTGACGCCCCCCACCTCCCCGAGCGGCCAGGTCGGTGGCCCACGTCTTCACCGCCGGCGCCTTCTCCTGGACCGCCAGCCCGGCAACTGACGACTCCAGCTTCGCCGGCCGGGCAGGGTGCCCCGCGGGCACCCTCCCCGGCCGTACCCGGGCTCGTCGGGTCAGGCGGTCGCGCCGGCCGGGACCGCCGGGGCCGGCTCGCCCAGGACGTCGGAGAGGAGCTGGGCGCACCACTGGAGCAGCGCCTGATCACGCAGCGGCTCGCCGCCGACCCGGCGGGTGCTCGGCCGGGGCACGCTGACCTGGTCCAGCGCGGACTTGTAGACCGCGTCCGGGTGGTAGCGCTTGAGCCGCAGCTGCTTGGAATCCGGCAGCGGCAGCGGGCCGAACCGGATGTGCTTGCCCTGCATCGAGACGTCGGTGAGGCCGTACCGGCGGGCCAGCAGCCGGAACCGGGCCACCGCGACCAGGTTCTGCACCGGCGCGGGCGGCTCGCCGTACCGGTCGGTCATCTCGGCGACCACCTCGCTCAGCCGCTCTTCGTCGCGGGCCTCGGCGAGCTTGCGGTACATCTCCAGGCGCAGCCGCTCCACACCGACGTAGTCGTGCGGCAGGTGCGCGTCGATCGGCAGGTCGATCTTGACGTCGACCTCCTCCTCCGGACGCTCGCCCTTGAACGCCTGCACCGCCTCGCCGACCATCCGCACGTACAGGTCGAAGCCGACCCCCTCGATGTGCCCGGACTGCTCGCCGCCGAGCAGGTTGCCGGCACCCCGGATCTCCAGGTCCTTCATCGCCACGTACATGCCGGCGCCCAGCTCGGTGTGCTGGGCGATGGTGGCCAGCCGCTCGTGGGCGTGCTCGGTGAGCGGCTTCTCCGGCGGGTAGAGGAAGTACGCGTACGCCCGCTCCCGGCCCCGGCCCACCCGGCCGCGGATCTGGTGCAGCTGGGCCAGGCCGAGCAGGTCTGCCCGCTCCACGATCAGTGTGTTGGCGTTCGGGATGTCGATGCCGGACTCCACGATCGTGGTGCAGACCAGCACGTCGAACTCCTTCTCCCAGAAGCCGACCATGACCTTCTCGAGCGCCTCCTCGCCCATCTGGCCGTGCGCCACCGCGACCCGCGCCTCGGGCACCAGCTCGCGGATCCGCCGCGCCGCCCGGTCGATCGACTCCACCCGGTTGTGCAGGTAGAAGACCTGCCCGTCGCGGAGCAGCTCGCGGTGGATGGAGGCGGCCACCTGCTTGTCGTCGTACGCCCCGACGAAGGTCAGCACCGGGTGCCGCTCCTCCGGCGGGGTGGCGATGGTGGACATCTCCCGGATGCCGGTGATCGCCATCTCCAGGGTGCGCGGGATCGGCGTGGCCGACATGCTCAGCACATCGACCGAGGCGCGCATGGACTTCAGGTGCTCCTTGTGCTCGACGCCGAAGCGCTGCTCCTCGTCGACGATCACCAGGCCGAGCTGCTTGAACCGGGTCGCCGCCTGGAGCAGCCGGTGGGTGCCGATGACGATGTCCGCCGTACCGTCGGCGGCCATCGCCAGGGTCTGCTCGGCCTCCTTCGGCGTCTGGAACCGGGACAGCTGCCGGATGGCCACCGGGAACTGGCTCATCCGCTCGGCGAAGGTGTTGTAGTGCTGCTGCACCAGCAGCGTGGTGGGCACCAGCACGGCCACCTGCTTGCCGTCCTGCACCGCCTTGAACGCCGCCCGGACCGCGATCTCGGTCTTGCCGTAGCCGACGTCGCCGCAGATCAGCCGGTCCATCGGGACCGACTGCTCCATGTCCCGCTTGACCTCCTCGATGGCGGCGAGCTGGTCGGGCGTCTCCTGCCAGGGGAAGGCGTCCTCCAGCTCCCGCTGCCACGGGCTGTCCGGGCCGAACGAGTGCCCCTTGGACGCCTTGCGGGCCGCGTAGAGCTGGATCAGCTGGGCGGCGATCTCGCGCACCGCCTTGCGGGCCCGCGCCTTGGACTTCTGCCAGTCCGAACCGCCCATCTTGTGCAGGGTGGGCTGCTCGCCGCCGACGTACCGGGAGAGCTGGTCGAGCTGGTCGGTGGGGACGAAGAGCCGGTCGCCGGGCTGGCCGCGCTTGCTCGGGGCGTACTCGATGACCAAGTATTCCCGGCTGGCGCCGTTGACCGTGCGCTGCACCAGTTCGAGGTAGCGGCCGATGCCGTGCTGCTCGTGCACCACGTGGTCGCCGGCCTTCAGCTCCAGCGGGTCGATGGTGTTGCGGCGGCGGCTCGGCATCCTGCGCATGTCGCGCGTCGAGGTGCCCCGCCCGCCGGTGACGTCGTTGCCGGTGAGCAGCACGAACCGGGACGCCTCGTCGACGAACCCGCTGGTCAGGCTGCCGCAGCTGACCAGCAGCTCGCCCGGGGCCGGGGCGGTCGGCACCTCCTCGACCAGGCGGGCCCCGAGACCGGCGTCGCGGAGCACCTCGACCGCCCGCTGGGCGGGACCGTGGCCCTCGAAGACCAGCGCCATCGACCAGCCCTCGCCGGCCCAGCGCTTCAGGTCGTCGACCACCCGGACGGTCTCGCCGTGGTAGAGCGGGGCCGGCTGGGCGGCCAGGGTCACCGAGATCGCGTCGTCCGGGGTGACCGCAACCTCTTCCGGCTCGTCCTCCCACGGCTGGCGCGCCGGGGCGGCGGCCGCCTCGGCCAGGCCGAACGGTGAGAGCGTCCACCACGGCTGGCGCAGCGCCGCCGCGGCGGCGCGTACGTCGGCCAGGGTGCGGAAGGCGGCGGCGCCGAGGTCGACCGGGGCCTGGCCACCGGTGGCGGCCGCGGCCCAGCTGGCCTGGAGGAACTCCTCGGAGGTACGCACCAGGTCGTGCGCCCGGGTACGGATCCGCTCCGGGTCGCAGAGGATCACGTGGGTGCCGGCCGGCATGGTGTCCAGCAGCAGCTCCAGGCTCTCGTCGCCGAGCAGCGCCGGGACCAGCGACTCCATCCCCTCGACCGGGATGCCCTCGGCGAGCTTGTCGAGGATCTCGGCCAGCTCCGGGTGCCGCTGGGCCAGGGCGGCGGCCCGCTCGCGTACCGCCGGGGTGAGCAGCAGCTCGCGGCAGGGCGGCGCCCAGAGCCCGGCGACCTGCTCGATGGTGCGCTGGTCGGCGACGGCGAAGGTGCGGATCTCCTCCACCTCGTCGCCCCAGAACTCGACCCGGGAGGGGTGCTCGTCGGTGGGCGGGAAGACGTCCAGGATGCCGCCGCGCACCGCGAACTCGCCGCGCTTGGTGACCAGGTCGACCCGGGCGTACGCCATGTCGGTGAGCCGGCGCGCGACGTCCTCCAGGTCGGCCTCGTCGCCGGCCGCGAGCTGCACCGGAACCAGGTCGCCGAGGCCCTTGAGCTGCGGCTGGAGCAGCGACCGGACCGGGGCGACGACCACCCGCAGCGGGCCGGTGCGCCCGTGCGCGTCGGCCGCGTCGGGGTGGGCGAGCCGGCGCAGCACGGCCAGCCGACGCCCGACGGTGTCGGATCGGGGCGAGAGCCGCTCGTGCGGCAGCGTCTCCCAGGACGGGAAGACCGCCACCTGCTCCGGCGGCAGCAGGCTGCCCAGCGCCGAGGCCAGGTCGTCGGCCTCCCGGCTGGTGGCCGTCACGGCCAGCACCGGCCGGCCGGCTCCCCCGCCGGCCCCGTCGGCGTCCGCCGCGACGGCGGCGACCGCGAACGGGCGCAGCGCCGCCGGGGCGGTGATGTCGAGCCCGTCGACCTGGGCGGCACCGGAGCGCGCCAGGTCACGCGCCCGGGCCAGCCCGGGGTCGGCCAGGGCGGCGGAGAACAGACCGGTGAGCATGTGATCACTTCCAGGGGAGTCGGCACGCGTGGACGGGCACACGACAGATGCCCCTCGTCCGGCCGGACGGGGGGTGCACGACTGCCAGCCTATCCCCGCCGGCCGACACCCCACCCCCTTCCCGCACCGCAGCCTCGGGAACTGAGCACGCGGGCCACCCCACGCCCCGCCGCCCCACGTCCAGAGCGCGCGGGCGGCGGGCGATCTTGACGGGTGCTGCGAGGTCATGATCGGGTCTTGGAATGACGGAGCAGTGGCGGGCGCAGTTCGACGCGGAGGTGAGCTTCGCCAACGGCGGCGGGCTGCGGACAGAGGGATTCCGGCTGGACATCCCCGGCCGGGAGATCAGCGACGGGGACCTGGGCGCGCTCCTGGTCCGGCATCTCGGCCTGCTGATGGTCGCCGAGGTCCGGATCAGCAACAAGACGATCATCCAGGAGCCGCACAAGGGCGGTCGCGGCGTGGCCGCCGCCGAGCCGGGTGCCGGTGCGGGTGCGCCCGGCGCCGGGCGGCGGCTGGTCGAGCTGAGCCACGTGATCAGCGACGGGATGGTCACCCTGCCCGGCTGGCCGGCGCCGCGGATCGGTGACTGGCTGACCTTCGCGGCGTCCCGGGCGAACTACGCGCCGGGCACCGAGTTCCGGGTGGCCCGGATCGAGATGATCGCCAACACCGGCACCTACCTGGACACTCCCGCGCACCGCTGGTCCGACGGCGCCGACCTGTCCGGCATGCCACTGGACCGCCTCGCCGACCTGCCCGGCATCGTGGTCCGGCTGCCCGCCGGCACTCGGGCGATCGATCGGCTGATGCTGGCCCCGTACGACGTGGCCGGGCGCGCGGTGCTGCTGCACACCGGTTGGGACGCGCACTTCGGCACCGACCGGTACGGCGCGCCGGAGGCACCCCACCTGACGGGGGACGCCGCACGGGCACTGGCTGACGCGGGCGTGGCGCTGGTCGGCATCGACTCGATCAACATCGACGACATAAGCCCGGCGGCCGGCGGCGAACGCCCCGCCCACAGCACCCTGCTGGCCGCCGGCATCCCGATCGTGGAACACCTCACCGGCCTGGCTGAGCTGCCCCCGGAGGGCTTCCGGTTCACCGCCGCCCCGCCGCGGGTCGCCGGCATGGGCACCTTCCCGGTGCGCGCCTTCGCCCTCGTCGACGCCTGACCCGCGCCCCGCACGCACGCGTCCCGACACGGTCGACAACTTCGGGGAAGCTGCTGCCTCCCGCCGTGCCGAGCCAGCAACTTCCCGATAGTGCGCGGATCTTGAGGCCGGGCCCAGCTCGCCGAGCCGGCGGGTCGGGTCGGGCCCGTCGATCTCAGTAGCGGACCGAGATGCGGCGGTCGACGGCGTCGACGCGGATCTCGCCGCCGTACGGGACGATCAGTTGCGGGTCGGTGTGGCCCAGGTCGACGTCGAAGACCAGCACCGCGTCCGGGGCGTACTCGGCGAACGCCCGGGTCACCGCCGCCCGCTGCTCCGCGGCGTACACCTGGCGCTGCTCGGGCGAGAGCGGCCGCTCGAAGTCCCACGCCTTGGCCCGCCCGACCACGGCCGCCGGGAAGGTGGCCAGCAGCCCGCGCTCACCGAGGTTGCGCAGGATCCGGTAGACCTCGGTGGCCGACGGCAGCTCCTCCGAGGTCTCCACCAGGAAGATCGACCCGGCGAGCTGCTCGACCGGCGCGACCCGGTCGGCGGCGAGCAGCCAGTTCAGCACCTCGAGGTTGCCGCCCCAGGTACGTCCCTCGACCACCCGGCGGGGCCCCTGCCAGGTCCAACCGGTGCCCGGGAACATCAACGGCTCGACCGCCAACGTGGCCGGGTCCCGCCAGTCGTTGGGCTGGTCGCCCCACTCCGTGGCCGGTGCCAGCTCGTACCAGCCGGAGGTGAACAGGGCGGCGCGAAGCGAGTCGACGGTCAGCGGGTGCGGCGAGCCGGGCCGGCCGAGGTGCACCAGCACGGACCCGCCGTGATAGCCGACGATGCCCAGCCGGTGCAGGTGGTTGAGCACGTTGGTGTTGTCCGAGTAGCCGAAGTACGGCTTCGGGTTGGCCCGCAGCACCGCGTCGTCCAGGTGCGCGGTGACCGTGATCAGGTCCTCGCCGCCCACGGTGGCCAGCACGGCGTTGATCGACGGGTCGGCGAAGGCGGCGGTGAGATCCCGGGCCCGGTCGCGCGGGTCGGCGCCCATCACCCGGGTGGTCGGATACTCCACCGGTTCCAGGCCGAACTCCTCGCGCAGCCGGCGCAGCCCCAGCTCGTACACCTCGGGGAAGAGACCCGGCAGGCCGGCGGAGGGCGAGACGACCGCGACCCGGTCGCCGGGTCGGGGCTTGGGGGGATAGCTCAGCGACGTCATGATCGAACGCTAACTGGCTGGTCGAGCGGTTTCCGGCCGGCGAAGACGCAGGAATCCGGCAAAAACCGCCTTAGGCTGAGGTTCGGACCCCCTCCTTCCCGCCGGGGCCACGCGGATACGATCCAGGGAGTCGGACAGCGCTGTCCTTCGTACTCGCGTAAGGAGCGCACCGTGACCGACCAGCACGACCACGACGGCCCCGACGCCGCCCTGCGGGCCGACATCCGCCGCCTCGGCACCCTGCTCGGCCAGACCCTGGCCCGCCAGGAGGGCCGCCCGCTGCTCGACCTGGTCGAGGAGATCCGCGCGCTGGTCCGCTCCGACGCCCCCACCGCCGCCCGGCGGCTCGGTGGCCTGGACGTCACCACCGGCACCAAGCTGGCCCGAGCCTTCTCCACCTACTTCCACCTGGCCAACATCACCGAGCAGGTGCACCGGGCCCGCGACCTGCGGCGCCGCCGGGCGATCCAGGGCGGCTGGCTGGACCAGGCGGCCAAGATGATCGCCGAGCGCGGGGTGCCGGCGGAGGAGATCGCCTCGGTGGCCCGCCGGCTCGCGGTCCGGCCGGTGTTCACCGCGCACCCGACGGAGGCGGCCCGCCGGTCGATCCTGTCGAAGCTGCGGGCCATCGCCGACGAGCTGGACGCCGAGACCGCGAACGCGATCCTCTACGGGGCCAGCGACGAGGGACCGGCCAACCGCCGGCTGGCCGAGCTGCTCGACCTGATGTGGCAGACCGACGAGCTGCGGCTGGACCGGCCGGACCCAACCGACGAGGCCCGCAACGCCATCTACTACCTGCGCGACCTGTACGCCGAGGCCGCCCCGCAGGTGCTCGACGACCTCGCCGACACGCTGCGCACCCTCGGCGTGGAGACCTCGCCGACGGCCCGGCCGTTGACCTTCGGCACCTGGATCGGCGGCGACCGGGACGGCAACCCGTTCGTCACCCCGACGGTGACCCGCGACGTGCTGACCATCCAGCACGAGCACGGCATCGAGGCCACCGAGAAGGCGATGGACCACCTGATCAACGAGGTGTCCGTCTCCCGCCGGCTGCGCGGGGTGTCGCTGGACCTCTCCGCCAGCCTCGCCACCGACCTGGACGCGCTGCCCGAGGTGGCGCCGCGGTTCCGCCGGGTCAACGCCGAGGAGCCCTACCGGCTCAAGGCCCGCTGCGTGAAGGCCAAGCTGGCCAACACCCGGCAGCGGCTGCGGCAGGGCACCGCGCACGTACCCGGCCGGGACTACCGCGGCTCCGCCGAGCTGATCGCCGACCTGGAGCTGCTGCGCGCCTCGCTGGCCCGCAACTCCGGTCAGCTCACCGCGGTGGGCCGGCTCGCCTCCACGATCCGCACCGTCTCCGCGTTCGGGCTGCACCTGGCGACCATGGACGTGCGCGAGCACGCCGAGGCGCACCACGCGGTGCTGGCCCAGCTCTACGCGGCCGTCGGCGAGGTCTCCGACTACCCGTCGCTGACCCGGCTGGAACGCACCAAGCTGCTCGCCGACGAGCTGGCCGGCCGCCGGCCGCTGTCCACCCTGGACACCCCGCTCACCGAGGCGACGCGCAAGACGTTCGACGTGTTCGGCACCATCCGCGAGGCACAGGACCGGTTCGGCAACGAGGTCATCGAGTCGTACATCATCTCGATGACCCTCGGCGTGGACGACGTGCTCGCCGCGGTGGTGCTGGCCCGCGAGGCCGGCCTGGTCGACGTGCACAGCGGCCGGGCCCGGATCGGCTTCGTCCCGCTGCTGGAGACCCCGGCCGAGCTGAACTCCGGCGGCGACCTGCTCGACGAGCTGCTCTCACTGCCGGCCTACCGCGCGCTGGTCGCCGCCCGCGGTGACGTGCAGGAGGTCATGCTCGGCTACTCCGACTCCAACAAGGAGGCGGGCATCACCACCAGCCAGTGGTCGATCCACCGGGCCCAGCGCGCGCTGCGCGACGTGGCCGCCCGGCACGGCGTGCATCTGCGGCTCTTCCACGGCCGAGGCGGCACGGTGGGTCGCGGCGGCGGGCCGACGCACGAGGCCATCCTGGCCCAGCCGTACGGCACCCTGGACGGCGCGATCAAGGTCACCGAGCAGGGTGAGGTCATCTCCGACAAGTACACGCTGCCCTCGCTGGCTCGGGAGAACCTGGAGCTGACCCTGGCCGCCGTGTTGCAGGCGACGCTGCTGCACACCGCCCCGCGCCAGCCCGCCGAGCTGCTGGAACGCTGGGACGCGACGATGGAGCTCGTCTCCGAGGCGGCGTTCCGGTCGTACCGGTCGCTGGTCGAGGACCCGGACCTGCCGGCGTACTTCTGGGCGTCGACGCCGACCGAGCTGCTCGGCGCGCTGAACATCGGCTCCCGCCCGGCGAAGCGCCCGAACACCGGGGCCGGGCTGGCCGGGCTGCGCGCCATCCCGTGGGTGTTCGGCTGGACGCAGACCCGGCAGATCGTCCCCGGCTGGTTCGGGGTCGGCTCCGGGCTGGCCGCGGCCCGGGCCGCCGGCCGGGCGGACGTGCTGGCCGAGATGCACCGCAACTGGCACTTCTTCCGCACGTTCCTGTCCAACGTGGAGATGATGCTGACCAAGACCGACCTCAGCATCGCCCGCCGGTACGTCGAGACACTGGTGCCGAAGAAGCTGCACCCGATCTTCCACCAGATCGAGCAGGAGTACGAGTTGACCCGGCAGGAGGTGCTGGCGGTGACCGGCTCCCCCGCGCTGCTGGACAGCTCGCCGGTGCTCCAACGCACCCTCGCCGTGCGGGACACCTACCTGGAGCCGCTGCACCACCTCCAGGTGGCGCTGCTGCGGCAGTACCGCGACTCCGGCGCCGCCGGCCGGGCGGTGGCCACCGCCCCGGGTGGCCGGCGCGCGCCGAGCGACGGCACCGCGCTGGAGCGCGCCCTGCTCACCACGGTCAACGGCATCGCCGCCGGCATGCGCAACACGGGCTGAGCCCTCGCCGACCAGGCGTGCCCGCGAGCCTGATACCTGAGAGTCGTACATATGCCTCCCAGGTATCAGGCTCGTCCTGAATGTGGTCCGCCGGCCGCACGAGACCGCCGCCGGCGCAACCGCGAAGCCGCCGCCGCGCATGCACGGTCCGGGCGCAAGCACGGTCCGGCAGCTCAGCCGGTAGGCGACCGCAGGCTCAGAAGTCGCCGCCGCCGAAATCTCCACCGCCGAAGTCACCACCGAAGTCACCGCCGCCGACGTCACCGGCCTGGTCGGCACCGACGTCGCCACCGACGTCGCCGCCCTGATCGCCGTAGTCGGTGCCGTCGGCGTAGCCCTCCTGGTAGCCCGCCTCGTAGCCGTAGCCCGGATCGGCGAAGGCCGGCGAAAAGAGCGCGTCGGCGATCAGCAGGCCGCCGAGCACGCCGGCGCCGGCGCCCAGCGCCGTCTTCCACCACGGGGTGGAGTACCAGCCCGCCGGCACTGGCCGGCCCTCGAACCGCCCGCCGGGGTAGTAGTAGGGCGTGTCCCGGCCCGGCTGCGGGCCCGCCTTGAACGTCTGCCCCTGCACGTCGACCTGGCGCTCCTTGGTGAGCTGGCCGGCGCCCTCCGCGGCGGCCAACGGGGGCAGCTCCGGGCCGGGGTCGATGCCGAGCGCCACCCGGGCCGCCCGCGCGTACGCGAGCCCCTCCAGCGCGGTCTCCCGGGCCAGCCGGTACTGCTGGACGGTGCTGGCCTGCTCCAGCTGCCCGCCGGCGGCGTTGTAGCGCTCGCCGGCGTCGACCAGCGCCTGGCGGACCGCCGGGTCGTCACCGTGCAGGTTCATCACCTGGCCGCCGAGCCGCTCGTACCACCGCTGGGCGTCGGCGCGCACGTCGGCCAGGTCCCGCGCCTGCCGGGCCGCGGTCTCCCGCCGCCACCACAGGAACGCCCCCAGCAGCAACGCCACCAGGATCACCACCAGCAGAAGTTCCATGGCACGAAGGTACCCGCGCCGGTTGAGTCGTACTCGTCTGGCAAGCTCCGGTGGTGGACTTCTCGACGCTGGCCGTGGTGGTCGTCTGCCTCGCCACCGGCGGCGCCCTGGGCTGGCTCGCCGCCCGGTCCCGCGCCGCCGCCGAGATCGCCCGGCTGGACGCCACGCTGCGCGCCACCCGCGAGGGCGAGGGCCGGCTGGAGCAGTCGATGCGGGCGTTGAGCTACGAGGCCACCGCCCAGTCCCAGGAGGCGGTCGCCCGGGCGGTGGCGCCGCTGCACGACACGCTGCGCCGCTACGAACAGCGGGTCGCCGAGCTGGAGCGCGACCGCGTCGACGCCTACGCCGAGCTGCGCGAGCAGGTCCGCGCGATGAGCACCGTCTCCGGCGAGCTGCGCACCGAGACCAAGCAGCTGGTGGCGGCGCTGCGGGCGCCCCAGGTGCGCGGCCGCTGGGGCGAGCACCAGTTGCGCCGGATCGTCGAGGCGGCCGGCCTGCTCGAGCACTGCGACTTCGCCGAGCAGGTCACCGCCGCCACCGACCACCAGGGGGTCCGCCCCGACCTGGTGGTCCGGCTGCACGGCGGCCGGTCCGTGGTGGTGGACGCCAAGGCGCCCTTCGACGCCTACCTGACCGCGATGGAGGCGCGCGACGAGCGCGGTCGCGACACCCACCTCGACGCGCACGCCAAGCACCTGCGGGGGCACGTCGACGCGCTGGCCGCCAAGTCCTACTGGGCGGCGTTCGACAGCACCCCCGAGTTCGTGGTGCTCTTCGTGCCGGCCGACCCGTTCCTCGACGTGGCCCTGCAGCGCGACCCGACGCTGCTGGAGCACGCGTTCGCCCGCAACGTGGTGCTGGCCACCCCGGCCACCCTGGTCGCGCTGCTGCGTACGGTCGCCTACTCGTGGCGGCAGGAGGCACTGGCCCGCAACGCGGTGGCGGTGCACTCGCTGGCCCGCGAGCTCTACGGTCGGCTGTCCACACTGGGCGACCACGTCGGCAAGCTCGGCGCCTCGCTGAGCGGCGCGGTCACCGCGTACAACCGGGCGGTGGGGTCGCTGGAGGCGCGGGTGCTGGTCAGCGCGCGCAAGCTCGCCGAGCTGGGGGTCTCCGACCAGGAGCTGACCGCGCCGGCGCAGATCGAGCTGGCGCCCCGGCAGCCCCAGGCGCCGGAGCTGCTCGACGGCCCCGACGCCGAGGTTCCCCCGCGCCGCGCCCCGCTGGACTGACCGGCCCGGTCAGCCGCGACGGGCGGATTCGACCACGAAGGGGACGCCCTGCTGGCAGGTGGTCATCATGCCGGGCTGGGCGCGGCCGGTGACGGTCACCTTCGCGCCGGCGGTGAGCACGTCGCGCGGGCCGCCGATTAGCAGGTAGCCGTCGAGCAGCACGCAGTTGGGCTCCACCCCGGCGGTGACCGTGCCGGTCAGCGTGGTGTCACCGGCCGGCGGCGGCTTGGTCGGCCCGCCCGGGCGGGTGGTGCCGAGGGGCGGCGGGTCGGGCACCGTCGGGTCGACCGGGTCGTCCGGGACCCGGGTGCTCGGCGACCCGCTGGGGCTCGCCGGATCCGGCTGGGGTGGGCTGGTCACCGGCTGCGCTCCCGTCGGGGTTGGGGTGGGGGCGCCGTCGCCGCCGTCCTGGCCGCCGCAGGCGCTCAGCGCCGCGCAGATGACCAGCGCGGAGAGGGCGAGCCGAAAGGTCCTCATACCCGTATCGGACGCACCGGCGCCGGCCGTCGTTCCCGGGCCGGGCCGGGCCGGCAGTCGGCCGACCCGTCCCGCACCGGGCACCGCCGGCGCCTCGGCCACCGGCGTCAGCCGCGGGCCGCCGCGGCCTTCATGTCGCGCTTGAGCTCCTGCGGCAGGGAGAAGGTCAGCCGCTCGTTGGCGGTGACCACCTCCTCCACGTCGGTGAAGCCGCGCGCCGCGAGGTGGGTCAGCACGTCCTGGACCAGTTCGTCGGGGACGCTCGCCCCGGAGGTCAGCCCGACCGTCCGGGCCCCGGCCAGCCACGCGTCGTCGATCTCGTCGGCGAAGTCGACCAGGTGACCGGCGCGCGCGCCGGCGTCCACGGCGACCTCGACGAGGCGTACCGAGTTGGAGGAGTTGCGCGAGCCGACCACGATCACCACGTCGCAGTCCGGGGCGATTTCCTTGACCACGTGCTGGCGGTTGGAGGTGGCGTAGCAGATGTCGTCGCTCGGCGGCGACTGGAGCAACGGCAGCCGCTGCTTGAGCCGGGCCACCGTCTCCAGCGTCTCGTCGACCGAGAGCGTGGTCTGGGAGAGCCAGACGACCTTGCTCGGGTCGCGGACGGTGATCTTGTCGGCATCCTCGGGGCCGTCCACCAGCTGGATGTGCTCCGGGGCCTCGCCGGAGGTGCCGATGACCTCCTCGTGCCCCTCGTGGCCGATCAGCAGGATGTCGTAGTCCTCGGCGGCGAACCGCTTGGCCTCCTGGTGCACCTTCGTCACCAGCGGGCAGGTCGCGTCGATCGCCTTCAGGGAGCGCGCCTTCGCCTGCTGGTAGACCTCGGGGGCCACGCCGTGCGCGGAGAAGATGACGGTGGCGCCCTCCGGCACCTCCTCGTTCTCCTCCACGAAGATCGCGCCCTTGGCCTCCAGGGTGCGCACCACGTGCTTGTTGTGCACGATCTGCTTGCGCACGTAGATCGGGGCGCCGTAGAGCTTGAGCGCCTCCTCGACGGTCTGCACCGCGCGGTCGACCCCCGCGCAGTAGCCGCGGGGCTTGGCCAGGAGCACGCGCTTGCCGGCCCGGGAAGTCGCTTCAGCCTGAGTCACCCGCCCATCGTACGTGCCGGCCCGGAGACCCACAGCGGCTGCGACCGTCGCCACAGCCGCCGCCCGGGGCTGGCTGGCTGAGCGGACCGGCAGCGCGCACGGCCACCGGAGACGGACATTCCGGTACGAGAGGACCCGCGCACCGGTGATCCTTCGACATCGACATCGCCGCCAACCCCATGATCGACGAAGGCCCCGTCGGGGGTGGGCCGTAGGGTGGGCGGGTGAGTACGGGCGAGGTGGGGCGGAGCACGTCCGAGGAGCCGTGGCCGGTCCGGGTGGTGAGCCAGAAGGTCAGCGCGTGGATCGCCCGGCTGGGCTGGGTGTGGGTGGACGGTCAGGTGGCCCAGATCAGCCGCCGCCCGGGTGCCACCACCGTCTTCCTCACCCTGCGCGACCCGTCGGCCGACCTGAGCCTGACCGTCACCACCAACCGCGACGTGCTGGACGCCGGCGCGCCCGAGCTGCGCGAGGGCGCCCGGGTGGTGCTGCACGCCAAGCCCGAGTTCTACGCCGCCCGGGGCACGTTGAGCCTGCGCGCCGACGAGATCCGCCAGGTCGGCCTCGGTGAGCTGCTGGCCCGGCTGGAGAAGCTCAAGAAGCTGCTCGCCGCCGAGGGGCTCTTCGACCGGGCCCGCAAGCGCCGCCCGCCGTTCCTGCCCAACCGGATCGGCCTGATCACCGGCCGGGCGTCGGCGGCCGAGCGGGACGTGCTGACCAACGCCCGGCGGCGCTGGCCGGCGGTGGAGTTCCGCACCGTCAACGTGGCGGTGCAGGGGCCGAGCGCCGTGTCGCAGATCGTCGACGCGCTCAAGGTGCTGGACGCCGACCCGAGCATCGACGTGATCATCATCGCCCGGGGCGGCGGCAGCATCGAGGACCTGCTCCCCTTCTCCGACGAGGCGCTCTGCCGGGCGGTCTTCGCCTGCCGTACGCCGGTGGTGAGCGCGATCGGCCACGAGACGGACGCGCCGCTGGTCGACTACGTCGCCGACCTGCGCGCCTCGACGCCCACCGACGCGGCCAAGCGGATCGTGCCCGACCTCGCCGAGGAGGTACGCCTGATCGGCCAGGCCCGGTCGAGGCTGGAGCGGGCGGTCCGCAACCTGGTCGACCGGGAGCAGCACCGGCTGGACCTGCTCCGCTCCCGGCCGGTGCTGGCCCGGCCCCAGGTGATGGTCGACCAGCGGGCCACCGACCTGACCGCGCTGCGCCAGCGGGCCGGGCGCTGCCTGGACCACCGCCTCGGCGCGGCCGGCGAGGACCTGCGGCACACCCTGGCCCGGCTGCGCGCGCTCTCCCCGGCCGCCACGCTCGACCGGGGGTACGCGATCGTGCAGCGCGCCGACGGCCACGTGGTGCGGGCCGCGTCCGAGGTGGGCAAGGGTGAACCGGTGCGGGTGCGACTGGCCGAGGGCGAGCTGGCCGCCACGGTCGACGGGTGACCCGGGGTCGGAAGCGCGATGTGGTGGGATGGCAGCGATGACTGACGAGAAGAACGACGAGCGGCTCAGCTACGAGCAGGCCCGCGCCGAGCTGGCGTCGGTGGTCGAGCGGCTGGAAGCCGGCGGCACGTCGCTGGAGGAGTCGCTGGCCCTCTGGGAGCGCGGCGAGGCGCTCGCGGTGATCTGCCAGCGCTGGCTCGACGGCGCCCGGGCCCGCATCGACGCCGCCCGCCAGGACGCCACCTCCTGACCTGCCGGGCATGGAGTTGTGGTGGACGGTAACGGGCGCTTCGCGCCGGCCGTCGCCGCCCACCACAACCGCATGACCGTCAGAGCGGGGTTCAGTTGAAGAGGTTGTAGAGCTCCGGCGGAGCCTCGACCACCTGGCCCGCCGGGGGCTTCTGGGCGGCGGCGGCGTTGCCGTAGTCGGAGTACGTGATCCGGATGTCCTGCGCCTTGCTCTGGCCGGCGGCCGGGAGCTGGATCACCAGCTCGCTGAGCCGCCCCTGCGGGTCGAGCTTCGCGGTGAACGGCACCGACTGCGCCTGCGCGCCGAGCGCGGTGATCACCGTGGGGTCGATGGAGCCGGCCTCGGCGGCCTTCGACACGTCGATGGTGCCGGCGTAGCTGCCCTCGCCGGTCTGCCGCACCTCGGTGATGCCTTGGGTGAGCACCTCGCTACCGGCCGGGTCGAGCTTGTCGAAGTCGAAGCCGAGGTTCCGGTTGCCCTTGATCCGGGTCTGGTCGAGGTGCTGGTACTTGCCGAGGTTGAGCTTCTGCACGGCCGGCAGGCTGCCGGCGGTCTTGCCGCCCAGTTCCACCTTGACCCAGCTGTCCGGCCGGGCGTGGATGAGGTCGAG
This sequence comes from Micromonospora sp. LZ34, assembly GCF_052981855.1. NCBI lineage: Bacteria > Bacillati > Actinomycetota > Actinomycetes > Micromonosporales > Micromonosporaceae > Micromonospora > Micromonospora sp. LZ34. The sequence goes on along the minus strand of NZ_JBRIQN010000004.1, from coordinate 194,249 downwards.
CTTCATGAACAGGTCGTCGGTCGGCGCGCCGACGGTCACCCGCATCTCGGCGCTCTGGCTCGGCTCGTGCACCTGCCCCTCGGCGGTGGACCCGGCGCCGGACATGCTGAACCGGAAGTTGCCGTTGCTGATCTCGCGGGTGGAGTTGAGCAGCGCCTGCTTGGCGTCACCGGGCACCGGGGACGCGGCGCCGGAGGGGGTGCCGGACGCCGACACGGTCGGGGTGGCGGACGAGCCCGCCGAAGGGGTCCCGGTGGCGTTGCAGGCGGCGAGACCGGGAGTGAACAACGCGGCGGCCACCAGACCGGCGCTCAGTCGTCGAACAGTCATCTGTGTCTCCCAAGGGGGTCACCCGACGCACCTGGCGGCGGCCGGAAACCTTGCGGCGCAGCACCACTGCCGGCTGCGTCGCGCGGGCCCGAGCCGCCCGAGTCGGCCGGGTCCGCTCCTCTCCTGTTCCCTGCCGTCGCGTCGCACAATCACCGGTCTGTCCGGTTACCCCGGCCGGGTGACCCGGGACGGCAGCCGCGCCACCTGCCGGGCGCGCCACCGGTCCGCGGCGGACCTGCGAGAACCGCCTCCGGAACGCGGAAAACGGGGCGGCCGCGGCCGCCCCGTTTCCCAACTGGGCGCTGGCGGGTCAGCGCAGCGAGGTGGCGAGGTGCCGCAGCTCGTTGTCCCGCGCGTCGCCGACCACGATCACCGTCCGGGTCGGCTCCAGCAGCACCAGCGCCTGCTCGTTGCCCCGGGCGGTGTACCGCTGCCAGGTGCGCCCGCCCAGGTCGGTCTGCCCCTGCGGCTGCCCCTGGTCGGTCAGCTCGGTCGGCAGCAGCCGCTCCGCGGGCACACTGCTCTGCACCAGCTGGGCGCCCCGCCCCTCCGGGGTGAGGTAGCCCAGGCGCAGGGTCGACCCGCCCTCGACGGTCTGGAAGTTGGCGCTGACCGTACGCCAGCCGTCGCCGAGATCGGCCGGGACGCCCACCGGGAACGCGTCGGCCGCCCGGGCCGACTCGATGGCCGGCGCCGGGTCGACCGTGACCGGCTCGTCGCCGCCGAGGAAGCCCCGGTAGAAGGCGAGCAGCAGGGCGATCGGGATCAGCAGCACCAGCAGCGAGATCGCCATGTCCTTGGGCGAGCGCTCCGACTTGCCCGCGTCCACCCGCGGCGGCGGGGCGGGGACCTCCCCGGTCTCCGCGGCGCCGACGGTCGGCGCGCCGGGGCCGGCCGCCGGCTCCCCCTGCGGTACGGGGGCGGCCGGGCCCGGCTCGACCAGAGCCGGCTCGCCGGCCGGGGCGGCGGCGGGGGGTCGGCCGCCCTCCCGTACCGGCGGCTGGCCGTCCGGCGGGGTCGAGTCGGCGGGTACGCGGTCGGCAGGCTGTGCGGGTTCCACCCCGCCATCTTCCCGCACCGCCCGACCGGCGGTATCCGGGCCATCACCGCCCCGCCCCGGCGCCGGGTCGGCCATCGTGTGAGGATCAGCGACAAACCGGCAGCGGCGACACCGAACGCTGCCGACCCACCCCGCACCGTCGCGAGGAGGAGCCGTCATGACGAACACCAGGACGCGGATCCCACAGGATCTCGACCGCAACCTTGCCCTCGACCTGGTCCGGGTCACCGAGGCCGCGGCGATGGCCGCCGGCCGATGGGTCGGTCGGGGCGACAAGGAGGGCGGCGACGGGGCCGCCGTCGACGCGATGCGCAAGCTGATCAACTCGATCCCGATGCGGGGGGTCGTGGTGATCGGCGAGGGCGAGAAGGACAACGCGCCGATGCTGTTCAACGGCGAGGAGGTCGGCGACGGCACCGGCCCGGAGGTGGACGTCGCGGTCGACCCGATCGACGGCACCACCCTGATGAGCAAGGGCATGCCCAACGCCCTGGCCGTGCTCGCGGTCGCCGAGCGGGGCGCGATGTTCGACCCCAGCGCGGTCTTCTACATGGAGAAGCTCGCCGTCGGCCCGGTCTACGCCGACGTGGTGGACATCAACGCCGGGGTGGCCGAGAACCTGCGCCGGATCGCCAAGGTCAAGGGGACCGACATCTCCGAGGTAACCGTCTGCGTCCTCGACCGGTCCCGGCACGACGACCTGGTCGCGCAGATCCGCCGGACCGGCGCCGGCATCCGGTTCATCTCCGACGGCGACATCGCGGGCGCCATCGCCGCCGCCCGCGGCGAGTCGGACGTCGACGTGCTAATGGGCATCGGCGGTACGCCGGAGGGGATCACCGCCGCCTGCGCGCTCAAGTGCATGGGCGGGATGATGCAGGCCAAGCTCTGGCCGCGCGACGACGAGGAGCGGGAGAAGGCGCTCGCGGCCGGGCACGACCTGGACCGGGTGCTCACCACCGACGACCTGGTCACCGGGGACAACTGCTTCTTCGTGGCCACCGGGGTCACCTCCGGCGACCTGCTGCGCGGGGTGCGCTACCGGGCGGGCGGGGCGTACACCCAGTCGATCGTGATGCGCTCGAAGAGCGGCACCATCCGGGTGATCGACTCGTACCACCGGCTGGAGAAGCTGGCGCTCTACTCGGCCGTCGACTTCGACGGCCGCCCGCTGGCCGAGCAGGAGTGAGCGCCGCCGGGACGACGGTCCGACCCGTCCTGCCGGCGAGCCGCCGGATCCTCGGGGTGGGACTGGCGACCGCCTCCGGGGTCGCCGTGGCCGTGCAGTCCCGGATCAACGGCGAGTTGGGCGTACGCCTGGCCGACGGGATCGCCGCCGCGGTGGTCTCCTTCGGGCTGGGTCTGCTGGTGCTGCTGGTGCTGGTCCCCGCCACCCCCGGTGCGCGGCGGGGGCTGGCCGCCCTACGGCGGGCGCTGGCCACCGGCGAGCTGCGGCCGGTGCAGTGCCTGGGCGGGGTCTGCGGCGCGTTCCTCGTGGCCACCCAGGGCCTGACCATCGGCGCCCTCGGCGTGGCCGTCTTCACCGTGGCGGTGGTCGCCGGCCAGTCCGGGAGCAGCCTGGCGGTGGACCGGGCCGGGGTCGGCCCGACCGGCCGGCAGCCGATCACCGGCCGGCGGCTGGCCGGCGCCGCGCTGACCGTGGTCGCCGTCCTGCTCGCTGTCGGCGACCGGTTCGGCGATCCGGCCGCACTGGCGCTGGCCGTGCTGCCGCTGCTGGCCGGGGTGGGAATCGCCTGGCAGCAGGCGGTCAACGGCCGGGTGCGGGTGGCCACCGGCAGCGCGCTGACCGCCACCCTGGTCAACTTCACCGCCGGCACGCTGGCCCTGCTCGTCACGTTCGCCGTCGACGTGGCGGTACGCGGCCGCCCGGCCGGCGGGTTCCCGGCCGAGCCCTGGCTCTACCTGGGTGGCCCGATCGGCATCGTGTTCATCGCGGTCGCCGCCGCGATCGTCCGCTTCACCGGCGTGCTGCTGCTCGGCCTGGCCACCATCGCCGGGCAGGTCGTCGGCGCCGTCCTGCTCGACGTGCTGCTGCCCACCGAGGCGTCGCACCCGGGGCCGGCCACCCTCATCGGCGCCGCGCTGACCCTGGTGGCGGTGCTGGTGACCGCGCTCGGCCCGGCGCCCCGCCGCTGAGCCCGGACGGGCTCGCGGCGGGTGAGCGCGGCGCGGGTCAGCGGCGCAGGGCTCCGACGGTCTCCTCGATCGCCCGGTCCAGCGAGGTCGGCTCGACGCCGAGGGTCGCGGTGGCGGCGGTCGAGTCCATCAGGAACGGCCGGTCGAACTGGTAGGCGGTCTCGCGCAGCTCCCGGACGAACGGGTTGGCCAGGCCGCCGAGCCAGAGCACCGGGTAGGGCATCCGGGTCAGCTTCGGCGCGGGCGCGCCGACCAGCGCCGCCGCGCGGGTGGCCAGCTCCCGCATGGCGGCGGCGGGCGGGCTGGGCACGTGCCAGGCCCGACCCCAGGCTCGCGCGTCGGCGGCGGCGGCGACGAGGGTACGGGCGACGTCCGGGATGTACGTCCAGGTGTGCGGGGCGTCCCAGTCGACCGGGAGGAAGACCCGCTGCCCGGCGATCACCCGGGGCAGCACCAGCATCGCCAGGGACATGCCGTCGACGCCGAGGTAGTCGGAGCCGCGCACTTCGGTGACCCTGGCCCGGCCGGCCCGGTGGGCGGCCAGCGCGTCGGCCCACATCCGGTTGCGCACGCGGCCCTTGGTGCCGCTGGCCGCGGGCGGGGTGCGCTCGGTCATCGGGGCGTCGACCGGCCCGTAGCCGTAGAGGTTGCCGACGGTGGCGAGCACCGCGCCGGTCCGCTCGGCGGCGGTGAGCAGCGCGCCGGCCAGCGGCGGCCAGTCGGTGGCCCACCGGTGGTACGCCGGGTTGGCGCAGTTGTACAGCGCGTCCGCGCCCTCGACGAGCGCGGTGAGCCGCTCTGCGTCGGCGGCGTCGGCGGCGACCCGCTCGACCGCGGGGTGTTCCGGCCCGGCGCCCCGGCGGGTGATCACCCGGACGCGCTCACCCCGCTCGGCAAGGAGACGGGCGGTGGCCGTACCGACCGGACCGGAGCCGACGATCACGTGCAGCGACATGGGAATGCCTTTCGAAGCGGGGATACGAACTGAGAGCACCGCTCTCGCTTGCCGACACCAGCATGACCGCTCACCCGCCGATCAGTCAAGAGCAGTGCTCTCTATTTTGATTGCCGCTCTGATTCGTGGCAGAGTGGTCCCATGCCCGCTTCCTCGATCCGCGCCCGGGTCCGCGCCGAGATGATCGACGAGATCAAGGCGGTGGCCCGGCGGCACCTGGCCACCGACGGCGCCAACCTCTCGCTGCGGGCGGTGGCCCGCGACATGGGCATGGTCTCGTCGGCGATCTACCGCTACTTCCCCAGCCGCGACGAGCTGCTCACCGCGCTGATCATCGAGGCGTACGACGCGCTCGGCGCCGCGGTGGAGGCGGCGGACGCCGGCTGCGACCGCCTCGACCTGCGCGGACGCTGGCACGCGGCCTGCCGGGCGGCCCGCGGCTGGGCGCTCGCCCACCCCGCCGAGTACGCGCTGCTCTACGGCAGCCCGGTGCCCGGTTACGCCGCCCCGGACGACACCGTCGGGCCGGCCCAGCGGCCACCGTTGGTCCTGGTCGGCATCCTCCGGGACGGGTGCGCCGCCGGCCGGATCGACCCGCCGCCGGCCACCGAGCCGGCCGGCCCGCTCCGCGCCGACCTGGCGGAGATGGCCGCGCTGCTGGGTGGCGGCCTGCCCGAGGCCCTGCTGGCCCGGGGCATGGCCGGCTGGACCCAGCTCTTCGGGCTGATCAGCTTCGAGCTGTTCGGCCGGATCAACCGCACGCTGCCGCACCGGGACGACTACTTCCACCACCAGATCGCCCTGATGGCCGACCTGATCGGGCTGCCCCGCTGACCCTCGCGGGCGCGTCAGGTGCCGTCGGAGGAGTGCCCGGGGAAGAGGTGCGCGCTCGGGTCGATGACCACCGCCGCGTTGTTCACCGCGGTGGCGGCCTCCCCGAACCCGGTCGCGATCAGCCGCACCTTGCCCGGGTACTCGGTGATGTCGCCGGCCGCGAAGACCCGGGGCAGGTTCGTCGCCATCGCGCTGTCGACCACGATGTGCCGGCGGTCCAGCCGCAGCCCCCACTCGGCGAGCGGCCCGAGGTCGGCGGTGAAGCCGAGCGCGGCGATCACGACGTCGACCGGCAGGGTCTCCGCGGCGCCGCCGCGCACGGTGATCTCGGCACCGGACACCACGCCGTCGCCGTGCAGCCGGGTCACCTCGGCGTTGACCACCACCCGGACCGGCAGCGCCAGCACCCGGGCGACCGTGCCGGCGTGCGCCCGGAACTTCTCCCGGCGGTGCACCAGGGTCACCGACCGGGCCAGCGGCTCGAGGGTCGACGCCCAGTCGAACGCCGAGTCACCGCCGCCGACGATCAGCACGTCGCGGCCGGCCAGCTCGGCCGGCTGCGGTACGAAGTAGACGATCCCGGCGCCGACGAAGTGCTCGGCGACCGGCAGCGGGCGGGGCGTGAAGCTGCCCAGCCCGCCGGTGATGAGGACGGCGCCGCAGCTCAGCTGCTCGCCGCCGGCCAGGCCGAGCACCGGACGCTCACCGGCGTAGCTCAGCTTCTCGGCCCGGGTGCCGAGCAGGTAGAGCGGGTCGAACGGGGCGGCTTGGGCGACCAGGTTGGCCACCAGGTCACGCCCCTTGACCACCGGAAAGCCGGCGACGTCGTAGATCAGCTTTTCCGGGTACATGGCGGTGATCTGGCCGCCGGGCTCGGGCAGCGCGTCGACCACCGCGACGGAGAGCCCCCGGAAGCCGGCGTAGTAGGCCGCGAAGAGACCGGCCGGACCGGCCCCGATCACCGCGACATCGACCTCGCGCATGGGCGTACCGTCGCTTTCCGCTCACGGATCTACGCGTGCTGATCCCGACGGTAGGGCCGCCGGCGGGTCCGGGCAAGCACGTCCCACCGCCGCGCGGATCGCGTCGGCGGCCTGGTCAGGGCAGGGTGAGCGAGGACTCGGAGTGGTACGGGCCACCCAGGTCGGGGCGGCGGCGCCGGAAGACGATCGCGGCCACCACCCCGCCGAGCAGCCCGAACAGGTGGCCCTGCCAGGAGATCCGCTCGTCGGTCGGGAGGATGCCGACCAGCTGCCAGCCGTAGAGGAGGCCGACCAGCAGGAAGACCGCGAAGTTCCACCAGCTGCGTTCGACGATGCCCCGGGTGAGCAGGATGCCCAGGTAGCCGAAGATCACCCCGCTGGCGCCCACGACCACCGAGTTGGACGAGCCGGTGAACCACACGCCGAGCCCGCTGACCAGCACGATCACCAGAGTGGACCAGAGGAACCGGCGGGCCCCCGCGGCGAGCACGAAGGTGCCGAGCAGGATCAGCGGGATGCTGTTGCTGTAGAGGTGGTCGAAGCCGTGGTGCAGGAACGGCGAGAAGAAGACCCCGTCCAGCCCGTCGATGCGGTGCGGGATGATGCCGGCGGCGGCGTCGAGCCCGAAGGCCAACCCCTGGTCGGCGGCCTCGACGAGGAAGAGGAACGGCACCACCGCGCACATGGCGACGAAGGCCCGGCCGAGCGCGGCGTAAAACGCCTCGGTGCCGAACCGGTGCGGGTCGCCGCTTCCCGGGAGCAGGGTCACCCTCCAATGGCTATCAGCAATCGCCGGCCGCCGCCACTCGCGGCCCGCACCGCGGACGCGAGACGGCGGCGGGGCGGGTGGTAGGCCACCCGCCCCGCCGACCGCGGTCGATCAGTACCAGCCCACGTCCTGTGAGTGCGCCCACGCCTTGCACGGGGTGCCGTAGCGGCCCTCGATGTAGCCGAGGCCCCACTTGATCTGGGTGGCCGGGTTGGTCCGCCAGTCGTCGGCGACCGAGCCCATCTTGCTGCCCGGCAACGCCTGCGGGATGCCGTACGCCCCGGAGGAGGAGTTCTCGGCCTTGTGGTTCCAGCCGCTCTCCTTGTCCCAGAGCTTGTTCAGGCAGGGGAACTGGTCGATCTCGAAGCCCGCGTCGAGCATCAGCGCGCACCCGACCTCGCGGTTGCCGCTGAACTCGGCGCAGGACGCCGGGATCGGCCCGTCGTACGGCTTCGACTCCGCCGCCTTGCGTTCGGCTTCCTCCCGGGCCTTCTTCCGGGACGCCGCGGCGGCCTCGGCCTCGCGGGCCCGCTCGGCGGCCTCCTTGGCGGCCGCGGCGGCCCGCAGCTTGGCCTGGTACTCGGCGGCCCGCTGCTTGGCGGACTGCATCTGGTGGGCGGCCTGCCGCTCGCGCTGGTAGTCGAACTCGGCCTGCTCGACCGCGGCTCCGGCCTGCGCGGTCAGGCCCTGCTGCTGGGTCTCCCGGTCTTCGCCCAGGTAGAAACCGCCGGCAACGCCCACGGAGAGCAGCGCGACAGCGGCCGTGCGGGCGCCGAACCGGCTCCACAGCCGACTCACGAAGTGGTCCCTTCGTCGGGGGCAAGGACACGGCACGAAGTCGCCCTGGTCGGGCGGTCCACGCCGTGAGCGCCGGCGGCCCTGCGCCGGTGGAAACCGGCTCGACGGGCCGCACCGTCGGGGCGTCCGCCGTGTGACGAACGATCACCAACGATCTTTCCGGTGCGTGGGCGCTCGTGGGACACGATCGCGCACAGTGAGGCTGATGGGAAACCAAGAGCCCCAATTGTGACTTGCGCCACTAAAAAAATGCGGACAAAGTACTACGAAACGGCCATCAGGTGGGGATGTCCTCCAGCAGATCCGTCACCATCGCGGCGATCGGAGAACGCTCCGAACGGCTGAGCGTGACGTGCGCGAAGAGCGGATGCCCCTTCAGCGCCTCGATGACCGCGGTCACCCCGTCGTGCCGGCCGACACGGAGGTTGTCCCGCTGGGCGACGTCGTGGGTGAGCACCACCCGCGACCCCTGGCCGATCCGGGACAGCACGGTCAGCAGCACCCCGCGCTCCAACGACTGCGCCTCGTCCACGATCACGAAGGCGTCGTGCAGGCTGCGGCCCCGGATGTGGGTCAGCGGCAGCACCTCCAGCAGGCCGCGCGAGGTGACCTCCTCCAGCACGTTCTCGTGCACCACCGCGCCGAGGGTGTCGAAGACCGCCTGCGCCCAGGGCGACATCTTCTCCGACTCCGAGCCGGGCAGGTAGCCCAGCTCCTGGCCGCCGACGGCGTACAGCGGCCGGAAGACGATCACCTTCTTGTGCCGGCGGCGCTCCATCACCGCCTCCAACCCGGCGCAGAGGGCGAGCGCCGACTTGCCGGTGCCGGCCCGGCCGCCCAGCGAGACGATCCCGATCGACTCGTCGAGCAGCAGGTCGAGGGCGATCCGCTGCTCGGCCGAGCGGCCGTGCACGCCGAACGCCTCCCGGTCGCCGCGGACCAGCCGTACGGTCTTGTCGGGCAGCACCCGGCCGAGCGCCGAGCCCCGCGCGGAGTGCAGCACCAGGCCGGTGTGGCAGGGCAGGCCGGCGGCGGCGTCCAGGTCGAGCACCTCACCGGCGTAGAGCCGGCCGATCTCCTCCTCGGCCAGCTCGAGTTCGGACATCCCGGTCCAGGTGGGGTCGCTGGCCTGGCCGTGCCGGTACTCGTCGGCGCGCAGGCCGACCGAGGCGGCCTTGACCCGCAGCGGCATGTCCTTGCTGACCAGGGTGACCTCGCGCCCCTCGGCGGCCAGGTTCAGCGCCACGGAGAGGATCCGGGCGTCGTTGCTCTCGTTGCGGAAACCGGGCGGCAGCACGCCGTCGTCGGTGTGGTTCAGCTCGACCCGCAGCGTGCCGCCGGCGTCGTTGGCGGGCACCGGCCGGTCCAGCCGGCCGTGCCGCACCCGCAGCTCGTCCAGCATGCGGAGGGACTGCCGGGCGAACCAGCCCAGCTCGGGATGGTGCCGCTTGCCCTCCAGCTCGGAGATGACCACGAGCGGCAGCACCACTTCGTGCTCGGCGAACCGGTGGAAGGCCGCCGGGTCGGAGAGCAGCACCGAGGTGTCCAGGACGAAGGCCTGGCCTGCTGGTCGGGGCTCCTTGGGGTCGGCCGGCGCGGCGGCCGCCGTACGGCGGTTCCGGGTGGCGCGGCGGGTCGTGGCAGTCGCGGCCGGGGTCTGGTCGGCACCGGCGGTGGTACGGCGAGTCGTCACAGGCCTGCTCCGGCGGATGGGCACCCGGCCACCCGCGTTCCGCCTCGTCCGGTGCCCGGGGACACGGGGTCGGATGCGGGCCCCGTGTGCGAGGTCGCAGGTCCGGGCGGGCCGGCTGACCCGGGACAACCCCGGGCCATGCCTAGACGCTAGCGGCGTGCGACCGTCCCGGCTAGGGGGCGATCGTGGATCTCTGGTAACGCTCCCGTCAACGACGTGTGACCCCGGGCATGCGACGCACGGCGGGGCGACCCGGCGGGCGGGCACGGCGGAACCGGCCGGGATGCATGCCCCCTGCGCGCATCCCGGCCGGCGGGACCACCGTCACCGGTCTGACGTGGCCCCGACGGTGCGTGTCCGCCGCGGACGACGCACCGTGCCCTGGGTCCGGCCGGCGGGGCTCTCGGGTACCCCGTCGACCGGGCTCAGCCGGTCCGTCGGACGAGGGTGCCGGTCGGGTGCCGCCCGGTGACCGGAGCGGCCGGCGCCGTGAACGACGAGCCGGTGTACGTGGTGCCGGGACGGACCACCGTGGCACTGACCCGGGTGGTCGACGGCGGGGTCGACAGCGCGGAGGCGATGGCCGCCTGGGCGTCACGGCGGCGTCGGTTCCAGGCGCCCCGGTCGCCGTCGAAGTAGCCCTGCCGGTAGCCGAACCGGTAGCCGATCCGATAGCTGAGCTGACCGTGCAGCCGCCCGGCCGCGTAGCTCGTCGAGCCGAGCAGGAGGACGAGGAAGACCGCGAGGAAGGGGCTCATCGGGCGGCTCCGGCCGGCCGCGCGTACCGGGTCATCGCTCCTCCGGCTCGACCGAGGCGGGATCGGCGACCAGGAGCCGGTCGAGGTCGTCCGTGCTGACCTCCTCGACCAGCTCGACGCTGATCCGGCAGCCGTCGAGGACCACCTCGGCCGCCGACGAGCGGCGGATCTCGCCCCCGGCGTCGTACACCCGCACGCTGAGCTCCGGGCAGCCGAGGTGGGTACGCCAGGCGTTCCACTCGGCCCGGTCGGCGACGCTGAGGGAGAGAAACCGGCAGCCCCGGGCGAGGTAGAGGCGCCACGGCGCGCTCAGCCCCGCGGCCACCCCGTCGGCGATCAGGGCGAAGGCCTGGGCGCGGGTAGCGAGCTCAGTCACCACACCCCCCTCGCGCCGGGGGCGTGACGCATGTGAGCACTGATCGTCTCAAGCACGTGACACACCGTAGGTTGTCTCATGAGCGTGACAGTATCAGCTTTTCGTCCGTTTACCCCCGCACCTACGGTCATCTATTCTGCCCGCGTGACACCCCTCGAAAACGGCGCTGGATCGTTAACGCCAAACCTGAAGATCCCGTCACGTCCACGTGACAGGAGTGTGCCGGGCCGCCCACCGGCGGCGAACTGGCCGTACCGTCACGAGGTGACCGAGACGGCCAACGCACGGAAGATCGCCTTCGCCACCTTCGTCCGCCGCGCGCTCGACGAGGCGCGGGCCACCCGGGCCTGGAGCGGCACCGAGGTCTCCCGACGCACCGGAGTCTCCCGGCAGACCATCAACCGGTGGGTGCGCGGCGACTGGGCCAGCGACCCGGAGGCGGAACGCGTGGTGGCGTTCTGCGAGGGGCTGGGCCTCGATCCGGCCAACGCCTTCGCCGCGCTCGGCTGGGACCGGGCCGCCCGCCCGCGCAGTACGCCGACCCCGCCGCCGATGGACCCGGACGTCGAGGCGTTGCTGCGCCGGCTGGTCGACCCCAACGTCTCCGACGCGGAGAAGTTCCACATTCGGGAAACCATTCGTTACCTCGCATACCGGCCGACCCTTCCGGTCGATGTCCGAAAACGAGGTAAACAAGCCGGCTAGTTCTCAGATAGCGAAAGAACAGCAGGTCAGACTCATTCGTTTCGCTCCGGGGCCGGAACGGGCGCGCTAGCGTCCCTATTCGTACTGCTTGGGCTCGTCGTCGGCGGGGGGACGGGACAAGGCCGAACCCAGCCCTGCGGGACAGAAGGAGGGGTCTGTCCATGACCCTGAAATGGTTGGCAGTCGTAGTGGCCACCGTGTCGTTGACACTGTGCGCGACTGGGAACGCGGTGACCCTCGCGGTCGACGGCGGGCAGCTTCCCCTGCTCGTCAATCTCTTCGCGCTCACCACCGCCGGCACCGCGGTCATCCTGGCCGTCATCGCCGAGCTGCACGACCGGCTGAACGACCGGGTCAGCGCGCTCACCGAGTTCATGGTGGCGCGACTCAACGAGATCGAGGCACACACCGGCGACCGCAACACCGGCTTCGTGGAGGGCTACCTGCTCAGCCACGGCCAGGAGGCGGCCGTGGTGCCGTTCGGGCGCCGGGGACGGGGAGCCGCCGAAGGCTGAGCTGAACCGCGCCAGGTCGCTCTTCCGGCCGAGGAATGACCCCTCGGAGCCGGGGTACGCTGTCGCGCGTGCCGCCGTTGAATCTGGGCAACCAGCAGCCGAGGACCCCGTTGGACGTCGACCAGGCGTGGCGAACGACCGCCCCCCGGGCGGCCGAGACCGTGCTCTTCTTCGACTTCGACGGAACCCTGGCCCCGGTGGGCGACGACCCGACCGCGGTGCTGCCGGCGCCGAAGGTGATCGAGGCGATCGAGGCGCTCGCGCCGGCGGTCCGGCGGATCGCGATCGTCTCCGCCCGCCCGGTGGAGTTCCTCCGCGACCACTTCGGCGGGCTCACCGGCGTCGACCTGTACGGCCTCTACGGGCTGGAGCACAGCCACTCCGGCGGTGGGACGGTGACCGAACCCGCCGCGCTGCCCTGGGTGCCGACCATGGCGGAGCTGGCCGACCAGGCCCGGGCCGAGCTGCCGCCAGGCGCCCTGGTCGAGTACAAGCGGCTCTCCGTGGCGCTGCACTACCGCACCGCGCCCCAGCTCGCCGCCGTCGTCGAGGAGTGGGGCCGGGCCCAGGCCGAGCGGCTCGGGCTGCGGATGCAGGCCGGGCGGATGGTGCTCGAGCTCAAGCCCCCGGTCGACCGGGACAAGGGCATGGTGATCGGCGAGGTGGTCCGGGACGCCGGGGCGGCCTGGTACTTCGGGGACGACGTCTCCGACATCAAGGCGTTCGCGGCGCTGCGCGCCCGGAGCGCCGCCGATCCGGCGTTCTTCGCCGTCTGCGTCGCCGTCGCCAACCCGGAGACCGGGGACGAGGTGGCCTCCGCCGCCGACGTCACCATCGACTCCCCCGCCGCCCTCGGCGACTTCCTCACCCAGGCCGCCGAGCACCTGGCCTGACCGCACCCCGCCGCCCACCAACGGGCCGGGCGCGCGGGAGGGTCAGGCGCCGTAGCGACGTTGGCGGTTGGCGTACGAGCGCAGGGCGCGGAGGAAGTCGATGTGCCGGAAGTCGGGCCAGTTGAGTTCGCAGAAGTAGAACTCGGAGTGCGCCGACTGCCAGAGCATGAAGTCGGACAGCCGCTGCTCGCCGCTGGTGCGGATGACCAGGTCGGGGTCGGGCTGGCCGCGGGTGTAGAGGTGCTCGGCGATGTGCTCGACGTCCAGCACCTCGGCCAGTTCCTCGATGGTGCCGCCGGCGGCGGCGTGCTCCAGCAGCAGCGAGCGCACCGCGTCGGTGATCTCCCGCCGGCCGCCGTAGCCCACCGCGATGTTGACCTCGGCCCCGCCGCTGCGCTCCCGAGTGCGTTCCTCGGCCGCCTTGAGCGAGGCGGCGGTCTGCGCCGGGAGCACGTCGAGCGCGCCGACCATGCGCAGTCGCCAGGGGTTGCCCTCCTCGGCCAACTCGACCACCAGGCGCTCGATGATCTCCAGCAGCGGGTCGAGCTCGCTGGCCGGCCGGCGCAGGTTGTCGGTGGCGAGCAGGTAGAGCGTGACGTGCGCGATGCCGGCCTGATCGCACCAGCCCAGCACGTGCTTGATCTTGGCGGCGCCGACCCGGTGCCCGTCGTTCGGGTCGACGAAGCCCATCTCCTTGGCCCACCGACGGTTGCCGTCGCACATCACGCCGACGTGCCGGGGCACCGGCTTGCCCGCGAGCTTCGCCGTGAGCCGGCGCTCGTACACCGAGTAGATAAGGTTCCGCAGCGTCATCACCTTGCAGCGTAGCGACCCACCGGACCGATCACGGCCCCGGAGCCCGTTCCCACGCCGGCAGACCGATGCCGATCATGCCCAGCGTACGGGCATCCAGCCGGCCGTCACCCAGCCCCAGCTCGACGATGGTGCGGTAGACCCGGTCGTCGCGGGTGGCCGCCCGGACCGCCGCGTCGACCACCCGGCGACGCCGGGCCAGCCAGGCCGCGACCGAGCTGTGCCGCAGGTGGGTGCCGAGGCGGCCACGCAGCGCGGCGGCGTACCGGCGGGCAGCCTGCTCGGGCGCCCCGGCCGCCGCCGCGCCGGCCAGCGCCCCGGAGAGCAGGGCGTAGAAGATCCCCTCGCCGGTGAACGGATTGATCAGCGAGAGCGCGTCGCCGGCGAGCACCACCCGGCCCCGGCCGGGCGACGGGCGGTGCGTCGACAGCGGCAGGTGGTGGGCGCGCAGACCGGTCACCGCGCCCGGGTCCGTCCCGGGCAGCAGCGCGCCGAGCCGGTCGAGCAGGTGGGCCCGGGTCAGCGGCTCGCCGCGCAGCACCTCCCCGTACCCGACGTTCGCCCGGCCGTCGCCGATCGGGAACGACCAGGCGTACGCCGGCCAGCGCGGCGCCGAGGTGACGATGAGCTGCTCGGGCGGGCCGGGCAGCGCCGGGGCGTACCCCCGGATGGCCAGCGCGAGGTGCCGGTCGGGGTTCACCGGGTGCCCGAGCGCCCGCCGGACCACCGACCCGGCGCCGTCCGCGCCGACCACCGCCCGGGCGGCCAGTTCCCCGTCGAGCACCACGCGGTCGGCGCGGACCTCGACCCGACGCACCGCGTGCCGGCGCAGCCGCACGCCGGCCGCCACCGCCGCCGCCACCAGCCGGGCGTCGAAGACCGTCCGGGGCACCGTGTACGCCGGCCGCGGCAGCGTCCGGGCCACCGCGCCGCCACCGGGACCGACCAGCCGCAACGCGGGCAGCGGCGGATACCCGGCGACCGCGTCGCGCACCCCGAGGTCGGCGAGCACGTCCAGCGCGTGCGCGGCGATGCCGTCCCCGCACGCCTTGTCCCGGGGGAAGTCGGCCCGGTCCAGCAGCAGCACCCGGGCCCCGGACCGGCGGGCCGCCAGCGCCGCGGCCGCCCCGGCCGGGCCCGCCCCGACCACCACCACGTCGAACTCGTCGCTCACCGCGCCCGCCTCCTTCCGGCGGCCGTCGCCGGGCCGGCCGCGATCGACGCCCGATCCCTCCCTCGGCCCCTTTGCTCTGCTTCAACCACCGCACCGAAAGGAGGTCGCGGGTGTTGCGTGGATTGAAGCAGAGCAAAGGCCGAGCGGCAGGGTGGCTGGCCGCCGCGGGCTCGGGCAGGTCGGGCCGGGAGCACCGGGCTCGGCGCGGGCGGCGCGAGGATCCCGAACCGGAGTCGGGCGTCAGGCCGCGGTGGCAGGCTCGGCGCGGGTGGCGTGTTCGGCGCGGGTGGCGCGCCACAGGCCGTACAGGGTCAGGCCGGCCGCCGCGACCAGCGGCCCGCCGTCCCGGACCAGGCCGTCGGCGCCGAGCAGCCAGCCGCACAGCGGCAGGTCGACGGCGAGCACGACGAGGGTGACCACGACCAGCAGGGTGCGGGCCCACCGCTTGCCCCGCATGAGGAAGGCGGTGCAGAAGAGCACCACGTAGCTGGTCGCGATGCCCGCGGCGAACCAGAACAGCACCGCGGGCGCGGCGATCAGCCGGCCGTCCAGGATGGCGGCGGCGGCCACCAGCGCCGGGACCAGCATCAGCGGGCTGTAGGTGAAGGCGGCGACCCGGCTGGTCAACAGCCAGCCGCTGACCTGCGGGCGCCGGGGCGGCGTCTCCCGCCAGGAGATGCCCGCCCGGTCGATGACCAGCCGCGGCCGGTGCCGCACCAGGTGCCCGGCCAGCGCCGACGAGCGGTAGAGCAGCCAGACCACGCTCGCGCAGAGCGCGGTGAGCACGGCGAAGCCGACCAGCCCGGGCAGTGGCGGCACCCCCTGCCGGGGGACGACCAGCCGGCCGACCGCGAAGACCGTGGTCACCGCGAGGATCAGCCCGAACGGGCGGGCCACCGTCCGGCCGCGACGGACGTGCCCGATCAGCAGCAGGAAGCCCAGCGACCGCAGCATCGCCCAGCCGGTCCGGACGGCCAGTCCGAAGCCCTGCTCCGGGGCGTACCACCAGTTCAGCAGCTCGACCACGACGGTGGCCGCCGCGGTCAGCGCGAGCAGCGCGGTCAGCGCCCGGACGGCGGACGGCCGCCGGACCTCGGTCTCGGCGGCCGTCCTCATGGGATCCGATGGTGCCCGGTACGGGCAACCGTCACACCTACTTCCGCGGCTGCTCCGCGTCCAGCCGGGCCCGCAGCGCGTCCAGCTCGGCCCAGAGCACGCCGGGCAGCTTGTCGCCGAACTTCTCGAACCACTCGGTGACCAGCGGAAGCTCGTTGCGCCACTCCTCCGGGTCGACCTTGAGCGCGATCCGGACGTCCTCCGGGGTCATGTCCAGACCCTCGACGTCCAGCGCGTCCTGCGCCGGGACCATGCCGATCGGGGTCTCCACCGCGTCGGCCCGGCCCTCGATCCGCTCGATGACCCACTTGAGCACGCGGGAGTTCTCGCCGAACCCGGGCCAGAGGAAGTTGCCCTCCGGGTCCTTGCGGAACCAGTTGACGTAGTAGATCTTGGGCAGCTTGGCCTCGTCGCCGTCGACGCCCTTGCCCATCTCGATCCAGTGCCGGAAGTAGTCCCCGGCGTGGTAGCCGATGAACGGCAGCATCGCCATCGGGTCGCGGCGGACCACGCCGACCGCGCCGGAGGCGGCGGCGGTGGTCTCCGAGGAGAGCGTCGCGCCCATGTAGACGCCGTGCACCCAGTCGCGCGCCTCGGTGACCAGCGGGACGGTGTCCCGGCGGCGGCCACCGAAGAGGATCGCGTCGATCGGCACGCCGTTCGGGTCGTAGTAGTCCTCGGCGAGGATCGGGCACTGGGTGATCGGGGTGCAGAACCGGCTGTTCGCGTGCGAGGAGAGGCTGTCGCTCTCCGGCGTCCAGTCGTTGCCCTTCCAGTCGATCAGGTGCGCCGGCGGCTCGCCCATGCCCTCCCACCAGATGTCCCCGTCGTCGGTCAGGGCCACGTTGGTGAAGATGGAGTTGCCGCGGTCGAGCGTGCGCATCGCGTTGGCGTTGGTCTTCCAGTCGGTGCCCGGCGCGACGCCGAAGAGGCCGTACTCGGGGTTGATCGCGTAGAGGCGGCCGTCCGGGCCGAACCGCATCCAGGCGATGTCGTCACCGATCGTCTCGACCTTCCAGCCCGGGATGGTCGGCTCCAGCATGGCCAGGTTGGTCTTGCCGCAGGCCGACGGGAAGGCGCCGGCGATGTGGTAGACCCGGCCCTCCGGCGAGGTGATCTTCAGGATCAGCATGTGCTCGGCGAGCCAGCCCTCGTCCCGCCCCATCACACTGGCGATCCGCAGCGAGTAGCACTTCTTGCCGAGCAGCGAGTTGCCGCCGTAGCCGGAGCCGAACGACCAGATCTCCCGGGTCTCCGGGAAGTGCGAGATGTACTTCGTGTCGTTGCACGGCCACGACACGTCCTGCTGGCCGGGGGCGAGCGGGGCGCCGATCGAGTGCAGCGCGTGCACGAAGTCGGCGTCGTTCCCCATCGCCTCGAGGATCTTCGAGCCCATCCGGGTCATGATGCGCATCGAGGCGACCACGTACGGGCTGTCGGTGATCTCCACGCCGAACATGGGGCTCTCGGCCTCGACCGGGCCCATGCAGAAGGGGATGACGTACATCGTCCGGCCGCGCATCGACCCGCGGTAGAGCTCCGTCATCGTCTGCTTCATCTCGGCCGGCGCCATCCAGTTGTTGGTGGGGCCGGCGTCCGCCTCGTCGACGGAGCAGATGAAGGTGCGCTCCTCGACCCGGGCGACGTCCGTCGGGTCGGTCCGCGCGTAGAACGAGTTGGGCTTCTTCTCGGGGTTGAGCCGGATCAGGGTGCCGGCCTCGACCAGTTCGTCGGTGAGCCGACGCCATTCCTCGTCGGACCCGTCCACCCAGACCACCCGGTCGGGGGTGGTCAGTTCGGCGACCTCACGGACCCAGGCGAGAAGTTTGGGGTGGGACGTCGGGGCCTGATCGATACCCCGAACGGTAGCCGGAGCAACCATGACACATCTCCTTGTGGTCGACGCTGACCGGTCTATGGGATGCACGAGTCTCGGCGGCGCGATGCGTCACCTTCGTGGAAACCTGGGATTGGGCTCAGCGTAAACCGGTGGACCTCGCCAGTCAGTGGTACTGGTTGTGAAGAACTGCACAAGGTACGGCCACGCTGCGGCATCACGAGCTAATACCCGCTTTCGCGCGCAGTTTCACGCAAATCCTGTCGCGCACCCTCGATCGGCGGCGGATCACCGGACCCGCCGGGCGTCGCGGTACGACCCGGCCCACACCCGGGTTGATACCCGCGAACCGGCTCAGGATTCCCCTCCGGACGGTTACGCTCCGCTCATCGACATCGCACCCGCCGAGGCGGCTCGCCGTTGCTACCCATGCGAGGTGACGGCAGCCGGTACGCTCGCTCCGTGGCCGCGACGATGACCGGGGAGCCGAGCTCCCGGCAGACCCGACCGGGTCTCGTCCGCTCGCTGCTCGACCGGTTCGGTCATCTGGTCCGGGAGCTGAGCAAGTTCGCCACCGTGGGCGGGATCGCCTTCCTCATCGACTTCGCCCTGTTCAACTACCTGACGGGCGTACGGGACGTCGAGCCGGTCATCGGGAAGACCATCTCGACCGTCATCGCGGCCACCGTCGCCTTCCTGGGGAACCGGTTCTGGACGTGGCGGCACCGCAGGGGGGCCAACCCGGCCCGCGAGTACGCGTTGTTCTTCTTCTTCAACGGGGTGGGCCTGGGCATCACGGTCGCCTGCCTCGCGGTGAGCCGGTACGGGCTCGGCAGCATCTGGCCGGAGGTGTTCAAGACCCCGCTGGCGGACAACATCGCCAGCTTCATCGTCGGCACCGGGCTCGGCACCCTGTTCCGGTTCTGGTCGTATCGACGGTTCGTCTTCGTGGCAGCGGGAACTCCGGCCGTTCCGGAAGTGACGCACGACCGACCTGGGGCGTGACCTGCCGCCCACTCGTCCGGCCGGCCCCTGCCGGCCCCATCCACTGGCCTAAGGTGTTCCGCATGCGTCTTGTCCGTCTGCTGCCCGAGCGCTGGCAGAAGTTCATCCACGAGGCGCTCAAATTCGGCATCGTCGGCGGCATCAACACCATCATCAATTACGCGGTGTTCAATGCCCTGGCACTCACCGTTTTTGTCGACGGGCAACTGAAGGCGACGGTCATCGCCACCGTGGTGGCGACGATCACGTCGTATCTGATGAATCGTCACTGGACGTACCGCGACCGTCCGAAATCAGCCCTACGACGCGAATACATCCTGTTCTTCCTGTTCAATGCGACCGGCCTGCTCATCGAGTTGGGCGTGCTCGCCGCGGCCAAGTACGGCCTGGGCGTGACCAGCCTGTTGGCGTTGAACGTGGCAAAGACCGGCGGCGTGCTGCTGGCCACGCTGTTCCGGTTCTGGTCGTACCGCACGTTCGTCTTCCAGCCCGCGCCGGCGGAGGCCGAGGCGACCTGGCACAGCATCCCGCGGGACGAGTGGGACGCGATGGCCGAGATGGACCCGGTGGCCGAACTGGCCGAGTCGATCTCCGAGCTGGAGGAGGCCCAGCCGCCACCGTCCGGCGATCGGCGCGACCCGGCCGCCGCGCCGGCGCACGGACCGGGCGCTCCGCTGCAGGGCCGACCGGTCCCGCTCGACGCCGGCCTCGGCGCCTCCCTGGACCGCGAGCTCGAGGCCGAACTGGCCGCCGAACTCCAACCCACCCCCCGCACCCCGCGCCGCTGACCGGGTCCGGCCCCTTCGTCGGCACCGGACCCGGGCGGGGTCAGGCGGTGGGGTCGCGCAGGGGCTTGCCCTCGTTGAGGTCGGCGAGGATCTCGCGCATCTCGGAGTCGCCGAGCGAGTGCTTGTCGTGGTGCGCCTCGACCAGCTCGTAGAGCTTCGTCTGGACCTGGCCGACCCCGGGCACGTCGGGCAGCACGGACTGGCCCCGCTCGCCGGCCGACTCGATGGTCAGCGTGCCGCAGCCGAGCAGGCGCTCGACGAAGCGCTGGCTCATCGCGTGGTCGTTGATCCGGGTGAGCGGGATGTCCCGCCGGTCCCGGGAGAGCACCCCCTGTTGGAGCAGCACCCGCTCGTTGGTGAACAGGTAGTGCGTGGTGCGCCAGACCAGAAACGGCCAGAGCGCCAGCCAGAGCACCGCCACCAGGGCCAGCACCCCGATCACGGCGAGCGCGATCGAGCCACCCCCGCCGGACGGCAACAGGGCCACACCGGCCACCACCGCGGCGACGGCGAGCACCAGCACGGCCACCGGCCGGATCAGCGCCTTCCAGTGCGGGTGCAGGTGCAGCACGACGTGCTCGTCCTCGGTGAGCACGTCTTCGGGGAACGCCACGGGAACCTCCTCGCAGGAACGGACGCGCTGACCGTAACCGGTCAGCGCGCGCCCGGACATCAGCCGCGCGGTGGTCCCCCGGAGCCGCCCGGCTCAGCGCAAGTGCAGCACGTCGCCGGCGGTGAGCCGGCGCTCGCCGGCCGCTGTGTCGACGAGCAGGTGCCCCTCCAGGTCCACGCCGGTGGCGGTGCCGGTCACCTCGGTGGCGTCCGGCAGCAGCACGCGTACCTCCCGGCCCACCGTGACGCAGGCGGCCAGATAGGCGTCGCGCAGCCCACTGGCCACCGGGTCACCGCCGGCGGTGCGCCAGCGGTCGTACCAGTCGGCGACCGCGCGCAGCAGGGCCCGCAGCAACGGGTCCCGGTCGGTGGCCGACGCGCCCGCCAGCTGCAGCGAGGTGGCGGGCAGCCCGGTCGGGTTCGCCGGCAGCTCGTCGGCGCGCAGCGTGACGTTCAGCCCGATGCCGAGCACGATCGCGGGCGGGTCGCCGGGCCGGGCCGCCGGCACCGCCTCGGCGAGGATCCCGGCACACTTCGCGTCGCCGACCAGCAGGTCGTTCGGCCACTTCAGGCCGGCGTCCAGCTCGGCCAGCCGGGTTACCGCCTCGACCAGCGCGACGCCGGCCAGCAGCGGCAGCCAGCCGTACCCGGTGGCCGGCGCCGGCGGCCAGCGGCGCTCCGCGACGGCCTCGCCCGGCCGCAGCAGCACGCTGGTCGCGATGCCGGCCCGCGGCGGCGACTGCCATTCCCGACCGCGCCGGCCGCGCCCGGCGGTCTGCCGCTCGGCGACCACCACCAACCCCTCCGGCTCGCCGGCCCGGGCCGCCTCGGCCGCGTCCGCGTTGGTCGAGCCCGTCTCGGCGCGCAGCTCCAGGCGGGACCACGGGCCGTAGGGGGTGACCAGCGCCCGCCGCAGCCGCGCCGCCGACAGCGGCGGGCGGTCCAGATCGGTGTACGGCGAGCCCGGCATCCCGTCAGCCTACGGCCCGGGTCGACGGAGGGTACTGAGGTGTACTGCACAGCGGCACCGGCCTGAACCATCGTTATATTCCCAGGGTGACTACCGAGACCGGGATCAACATCCACAGCACCGCGGGCAAGCTGGCGGACCTGGAGCGCCGGGTCGACGAGGCGGTGCACGCCGGATCGGCGCGTGCGGTCGAGAAGCAGCACGCACGGGGCAAGAAGACCGCGCGGGAACGGATCGAGCTGCTGCTCGACGAGGGCTCGTTCGTCGAGCTGGACGAGCTTGCCCGGCACCGGTCCACCAACTTCGGGCTGGAGAAGACCCGCCCGTACGGTGACGGCGTCATCACCGGCTACGGCACCATCGACGGCCGGCAGGTCTGCGTCTTCGCCCAAGACTTCACCGTCTTCGGCGGCTCCCTCGGAGAGGTCTTCGGCGAGAAGATCGTCAAGGTGATGGACCTGGCCATGAAGATCGGTTGCCCGGTCATCGGCATCAACGACTCCGGCGGCGCCCGGATCCAGGAGGGTGTCGCCTCGCTCGGCCTCTACGGCGAGATCTTCTTCCGCAACGTCCGGGCCAGCGGCGTCATCCCGCAGATCTCCCTGATCATGGGCCCGTGCGCGGGCGGCGCGGTCTACTCCCCGGCGGTCACCGACTTCACCGTGATGGTCGACCAGACCTCGCACATGTTCATCACCGGCCCGGACGTCATCAAGACGGTCACCGGCGAGGACGTGGCGATGGAGGACCTGGGCGGCGCCCGGACGCACAACACCCGCAGCGGCAACGCGCACTACCTCGCCAGCGACGAGGAGGACGCGGTCGAGTACGTCAAGGCGCTGCTGTCGTACCTGCCGTCGAACAACCTGGACGAGCCGGTGGTCTACTCCGTGGATGTCGACCTCGACGTCACGGACTCCGACCGGGAGCTGGACACGCTGATCCCGGACTCGGCGAACCAGCCGTACGACATGCACCGGGTGATCGAGCACGTCCTCGACGACGGCGAGTTCCTGGAGGTCCAGCCGCTCTACGCGCAGAACCTCGTCATCGGGTACGGCCGGGTCGAGGGGCGGCCGGTGGGCGTGGTGGCCAACCAGCCGATGCACTTCGCCGGCACGCTGGACATCGCCGCGTCGGAGAAGGCCGCCCGGTTCGTGCGCACCTGCGACGCGTTCAACATCCCGGTGCTGACCTTCGTGGACGTTCCCGGCTTCCTGCCCGGCACCGGCCAGGAGTGGGACGGCATCATCCGCCGGGGCGCCAAGCTCATCTACGCGTACGCCGAGGCCACCGTCCCGAAGGTCACCGTCATCACCCGCAAGGCCTACGGCGGGGCGTACGACGTAATGGGTTCCAAGCACCTGGGCGCGGACCTGAACTTCGCCTGGCCGACCGCGCAGATCGCGGTGATGGGCGCGCAGGGCGCGGTGAACATCCTCTACCGCTCGGAACTGGCCGCCGCCGAGGACCCGGCCGCGGTGCGCGCGGAGAAGATCGCCGAGTACGAGGACACCCTGGCCAACCCGTACATCGCGGCCGAGCGCGGCTACGTCGACTCGGTGATCCCGCCGCACGAGACCCGCGCCCAGATCGTCCGTGCCCTGCGCGTGCTGCGCACCAAGCGGGAGACCCTGCCCCCCAAGAAGCACGGCAACATCCCGCTCTGACGCCCCACCGCCCCGCGCGACCGCCCCGCCGCCCCGCGCGGCCGCGCCGGCGCGCCGCAAGATCCGCGCAACGTCGGGGAAGTTGTCCCCTCCCGGTCGCGGGAGACGACTGTTTCCCTGACGTTGCGCGGATCATGACGGGATTTGGGCCGGTCAGCAGGCCGGGTTTGCCGCCGCGCACATCCGGCGCGCCGCGGTCCGGCCCAACGCCTCCAGGTCGGCGTGACTGAGGCCGCCGGGACGGGCGCCGTCAACCGTGTCCTCCAGGGTCTCCGGGCCGGTCGCGACCACGCTGACCAGGTCGCCGACGCGCACCACCATGGTGACCTCGACCGGCGGGTTCGCGGCCACCGGCTTCCCGCCCGTAGGGTCGCGGGGCGCCAGCGACACGTGGCGCACCATCACGGACTCGTCGCCGGCGAAATCGCTGACCGACATCTCCCACCGGTGCGTGTTCACGGTCGGCACCAGCCGGCCGTCCAGCACGGCGGATCCGCTGGACTGCCATTCATCACAGGCGTGCAGCAGCAGCTTGACGAGGCCGAAGACCAGCGGGCTCTGGCTCGGTTCGACCCGGTAGACGTCCTGGGTGAGCACCGGGTGCTGCCTCGTCGGGTCGGCCACCGGCCGGAGCAGGGTCTGCGAGCGCGAATAGCGGGACGTGGGCGTGGTCGACGGCATGCCCTGCTCGCGGCCGCAGGACTCCAGCATCGGGTCGACCCGCACCGGCTCCCGCAGGCCGGTCTCACCGAGTCGCGTGCCGGTCTTCAACGGCACGTCCCCGGGGGTGAGCAGCGCCTCCTGCGGGACCTCGGCCAGCGCGACGGTCGCCGGCGGGACGGGGGTGGCGGCGACCACGGGTGGCGGCGGCGGCGACCGCCACCCGTGCGCCACGTACGCGTGGCCCGCCATCACCGCGAGCACCGCGGTCGCCGCCAGCACCGCGGTGCGCCGGCTGCGCCGGCGGGCCCGGGCCCGGATCTCCGCCGGCTCCGGCCAGCGGACGTCCCGCAGCTGACGGTGCAGCTCTTCGACGACCAGCAGATCGTCACGCATCGGCGGCCTCCTCCAGATCAGAGACGGCAAGCAGCCCGGCGAGCGCGGCCCGCCCCCGGGAGAGTCGGGCCTTGACCGTGCCGACCGGGGCGGCTGTCTCCCGGGCCACCTCGGCGACCGGCATGCCGAGCAGGTAGTAGAGCGCGATCGCGGTGCGCTGCTCCTCGGGCAGCCGGCGCAGCGCGGCGACCACCTCGACGGTGTCGGTGTCCGGCCCGGGGACGCTCTCGGTGGCGCCGTGCCGCAGGTAGGCCCGGGCCCGGCTGCGCAGGCTGCGCCACCGGCTGACCGCGATCCGGCTCGCCACCACCCGCACCCACGCCTCCGGTTCGTCATACCCGCTCACCGTCGACCAGCGCTGCCAGGCCCGGATGTACGCCTCCTGAACGGCGTCCTGCGCCTCGGCGAGATCGCCGGTGAGCACGTAGACGAAGCCGAGCAGCCGTTGCCGGCTGCCGCGGTAGAACTCGTCGAACCCGTCGACGTCCGGCACCTGGTTACCTCCCCCGTGGCGGTCGCAGGGGACACGCGCGGACCGGTGCCACCGGTTGCCGGCTCAGCCGACCAACTTGGCCAGCTCGGCGAGCGGGAACTCGCCGGCCGGGATCCGCTCCCGCACCGCGCGGCGCACCGCGACCTGCACGGCCGCGTTCACCGGCGTCGGTACGCCGTGCAGCCGGCCGAGCAGGACCATCTCGCCGTTGATGTGGTCGGCTTCGGCCGAGCCGGCGCCGCGGGCCAGGCTCTGCCAGGTGGAGCCGCCGGCCCGCGCCTCCCCGCCGACCGGCCGGTGCTGGACCAGGTCGCCCCGCTCGGCCGCCTCCTCCGCACGGGTGGTGTGCGCGATGCCGGCCGCGGCGAGCACCGCCTCGCCCTCGGCACGGGCTCGGGCGGCGAGGTCGTCGGGGATGTCCCGGCCGAGCAGCGCCTGGAGGCCGTTGCCGAGGTTGACCAGCAGCTTGCCGTACTTCCAGCGCATCACGTCGTCCCGGACCGGGGCGACGAAGCCGGCACCGGTCAGGTCGGCGGCGACGGCCCGATCGACCGCGTCGGAGCCGGCGGGGTAACGGCCCAGGTGCAGCATCCCCGGATGAGGGTGACCGTTGGCCACCACCACGCCCGGCTCCAGGTGGGTGGAGGGCAGCCAGACGCAGACCGGGTGCACGTCGGCGAAGAGCCGCAGCGCCGCCGGCTCGTTGGCCACCCCGTTCTGCGCGGTGAACAGCGGCAGCCGCTCCCCCGCCGTACCGCCGCCGGCCACCGGCGCGTCCGCCCAGGCGGCCAGCGCGCCCGCGGTGTCCTGCGACTTGACCGTCAGCACCAGCACGGTGTCGGCGGCCAGCGGCCGGTCGTCGGGACCGGCCACGGCGGGCAGCCGGGCGGTCTGCTCACGCTCGGGTTGGCGCAGGGTGAGACCCCGCTGCCGGATCGCGTCCAGATGCGCGCCGCGGGCCACCAGGGTGACGTCGTGGCCGGCCTCCTCCAGCCGTACGCCGATGGTGCCGCCGACCGCGCCCGCTCCGATGATCACATACCGCACGGGCCCCATTCTGCCTGGTACGCCCGGCCGCCTCAGCCGGCGGCGACGGCCAGGCAGGCCAGCCAGGTATCGCCGACCGGTGAGATGTTCCGCTCCCAACGCAGCGGGGCCAGGCCCGCGCCGGTGAGCAACGCCCCGACTGCCGGCTGGCGGTAGCGGGCGAAGAACCGCTCGACCGCCTCGCCGTGCCGGCGTTCCCAGCGTTCCCCGTCGCCCTCCTTCAGGCTGAGCAGCAGCGGGCCGCCCGGTCGCAGCAGCCGGCGGACGCCGGCCAGCGCGGCCGGCGCGTCGGCCCTGGGCAGGTGCAGCAGCGCCGCTGAGCACCAGACGCCACCCAGGGTGGCCGGCCGGAACGGCAGCCGGAGCAGGTCGCCCTGCACCAGCGGCGCGCCGACCCGGGCGCGGGCCCGCGCCAGCATCCCGGCCGACAGGTCCAGCCCGATGCCGGTGAGCCCCCGCTCCGCCAGGAAGGCGAGGTCCCGCCCCGGCCCGCAGCCCAGGTCGAGCACCGGCCCGTCGACCCGGGCCCGGAAGTCGTCGACCAGCGCCCGGTAGGTCGCCGGCACCTCCCGGTTCCGCGCCTCGAACTCCGCCGCGATCTGGTCGTACACGGCCCGGTGCCGCTCGGTCAGCTCCGTCATCCTGCCTCCTCGCCGTCGCGGTCGATGCTCACAGGGTGAGGCCGGCGTCGGTGAGGATCGGGCCGGCCAGCAGGAGCGCGCCGGCGGCCAAAGTGGCCAGGTTGACCAGCGCGAAGACGGTCACCCAGAAGAACGCCGGCAGCGGGGTGATGCCGGCCAACTGGTCGGCGTCGGACTCCGGCATCCGGCCCCGGCCGCGCAGCCGTTGCAGTTCCAGCACCGGGCGGACGCCGCCGAGCAGCAGGAACCACACCCCGGTGTACGCGAAGGCGGCCTGTACCTGCGGCTCGGCGTACCAGGAGACGGCGAGCACGATCCCGCCGGTGACCAGTAGCGAGAGCACCCCGAACACGTTGCGGATCATGACCAGCATGGCGAGCAGCAGCGCCACGGCGACCCAGAGCAGCAGGGTGATCCGGTTGCCGCCGAGCAGCCACGCCCCGGCCAGGCCGACCAGCGGCGGGGCGACGTAGCCGGCGAGCAGGGTGAGGATCATCCCGGGGCCGGTGGGCCGGCCGGCCGAGAGGGTCAGCCCCGAGGTGTCCGAGTGCAGCCGGATGCCGCGCAGCCTGCGGCCGGTGAGCAGGGCGACCAGCGCGTGGCCGCCCTCGTGCGCGATGGTGACCGCGTTGCGGGCGATCCGCCAGGGCAATCGGGTGGAGACCACCACCAGGGCGACGGCGGCGGTGATCAGCACCAGCAGCGGCGGTGGATCCGGCTGCGCCCCGAAGAGGCGGTCCCAGAGCCCGGTCAACCCGTCGATCGACACCATGGGGCGCGAGCCTACCGGCCCGTTCCCGGTGTCGATCCCCGGCCGCCGGCTCGTATCGTGTGAAACTGACCGGGTGGCGATCGGAGCGGGAGGTGAACGCCGGTGAGCGCGGCACCCCTGGAGCACCACGTCGGACTCTGGACGGAGGCCGACTACTTCGCCATGGGCGAGACCCCGAACCGGATCGAGCTGCTCGACGGGAGCCTGATCGTGAGCCCTGCCCCGAGCAAGCGGCACCAGCGGGTGTCGCGGCAGCTGGCCAACAGCGTCGAAGCCGCGGCCGGTGAGCTCGCGGTGTTCGAGGCGGTCAACGTCCGGCTCGGGGTCGACCGGATCGTCATCCCGGACGTGGTCGTTGCCGACACCGACGACGAGGGCACCGTGGTGGAGGCCGGCGAGGTCGTCCTGGTCTGCGAGATCGTCTCGCCGGGGAACGCGGCCGCCGACCGGCTGGTCAAGATGCAGCTCTACGCCATCGCCCGGATCCCCTGGTACCTGCTGGTCGAGCAGGACGGCCCGAGCCACTCGCTGCGGCTGTTCCGGCTGGACGGCGCCCACTATGTCGAGGACCAGGTCGCCAAGGCGGGCGAGGAGTTCAGCCTGGCCGAGCCGTTCCGCTGGCGCCTCGATCCCGCATCGCTGCGCTGAACTCCGGCTGACCGGAATCCACGAGCGCGGGAACCGAGGGTAACCACCCCGACACCGTGCGCCCATCGCGTGCCGGGCGCAGGGCCATACAACGTCCAATATCTATGTAGATTTCTTTAGTGCCTCTTGTGATCGAGGGCATTTACCTCCAAAGATAGGCGTCAATTCCATCGGCGTCCTTGGAGGCATCCATGACCCGTACCAGATCACCGCTGCGCCGACTGCTCGCCGCCGGCCTCACCGT
This sequence comes from Micromonospora sp. LZ34, assembly GCF_052981855.1. Lineage (NCBI taxonomy): Bacteria > Bacillati > Actinomycetota > Actinomycetes > Micromonosporales > Micromonosporaceae > Micromonospora > Micromonospora sp. LZ34. The sequence goes on along the minus strand of NZ_JBRIQN010000004.1, from coordinate 166,537 downwards.
GCTCGCCACCGCGGCGGCCGGGCTCGTGGCCACCGCGGCCCCCGCGCAGGCCGCCACCGTCCCCGGCATCGACGTGTCCCACTACCAGGGAGCGATCAACTGGACCAGCGTCCGCAACGCGGGCATCCAGTTCGCCTTCATCAAGGCCACCGAGGGCACCAGCTACAAGGACCCGAGGTTCAACACGAACTACGTGGCCGCCTACAACGCCGGTGTCATCCGTGGCGCGTACCACTTCGCCCGGCCGAACATCTCCTCCGGCGCGGTCCAGGCGAACTACCTGGCCTCCAACGGCGGCGCCTGGTCGGCCGACAGCCGCACCCTGCCCGCCGCCCTGGACCTCGAGGCCAACCCGTACGCCGGCGGCTACTGCTACGGCCTGAGCACCACCGGCATGCGGAACTGGGTGCAGGACTTCCTCAACACCTACCGTTCCCGCACCGGCCGCTACGCGGTCATCTACACCACCACCAGCTTCTGGAACACCTGCACCGGCAGCTGGAGCGGCCCGTGGGGCAACCACCCGCTGTGGATCGCTCGGTGGGCCAGCTCGCCCGGCACCCTGCCGCCCGGCGCGCCGTTCTGGAGCTTCTGGCAGTACACCAGCACCGGCAGCGTCGCCGGCATCGCCGGCAACGTCGACCGCAACTACTGGAACGGTGACCGGACCCGGCTGATCGCGCTGGCCAACAACACCTGATCCGCCTAGGGAGGCAGTTGGCGGCAGCGGGATCGGCTGTGACCGTACGGTCGACAACCGGTCCGGCTGCCGCCACGCCACCCGTCCGGAGTCAGACCCGTCGCCGGCCCAGCACCGGCACCGGAACCGGGGCGTCCTCGCGGGCGAGGGCGCCGCGCCGCGACAGCCGCCAGACAGCCACTCCGGCGACGGTGACGGTCACGACGCTGAGCAGCGCGACCAGCACCGGCAGCCCGGCGCTGACCAGGACCAGGACGATGTCGCCGAGTGCGACGAGCATCCACAGTGCCAACCGGGGCCGGGCGTCCTTCCGTCGGTAACCCATGTCGTACCTCCTTCCGTCGTGCCGGTTGAGGTACCCGGGAGATCGGCAGGTCATGCCGGTCAATTGACAATCCCTACCCGGGCTGGGAGATCGACTCGCGGTTGATGTGGGCGACCTGGGCGGCGAAGGCCAGCAGCGCCAGCGCGGCGCCGACGCCGATCGCTGACCCGGGCGACAGCCCCGCGAGCCCGACCAGCAGCGTCACCGCGAGCCCCACCAGCAGCGCGTTCACCGCGCCGACCATCGCCGCCGTGGTCAGCAGCAGCTGCGCCCGCCGCGGCGCGTTACCGACCGCCGCCCAGGTCGCCCGCATGATGCCCTCGCCCTGCACCGCGTCGGCGAAGAAGTCGTGCTCGCCCGCCAGCCGGCGGTGGTAGTACGCCCGGATGCGCTGGATCCGGGCCAGGTCCAGCTCGTTCTCCACCATGTTCTGCACCAGCCGCAGGAACGTGAGCAGTCCGGTGACCACCAGCGTCGGCAGCACCGCCCCGAGGTACGGCCGGACGAACGCGGCGCTGTCGGCGACGAAACCGAACCCGATCAGCGCGGCGGAGAGCATGGACAGGAAGACGGTCGCCCGGCCCACCGACTCGGTGACCGTCGCGCTACGCGAGGTCTGGAGCACGAAATGCTCGGTGGTCAGGGCGGTGAGCAGCGCCTGCTCGCGTTCCCCGTCGTCCATCCACCTACGATGACGTGCTCGATGCGGCGCCGGACGGGAGTTGCGCGGATCAGTCCTTGCGGTCGGGCACGAAGCCCTTCGCGATCAGGTCGAAGTTGGGCAGGTTGGCCTGCCAGTCCTTGTCGGCGACCTCCCAGCGGAGGGCGTAGCCGCGGTTGCTGGCCGTGACGAAGCCGCGGTTGCGAACCCGGATCCGAGTGTTGTCGCGGGTCTCCCGCCACTCCCAGTCCGCGCACGTTTTCCAGAAGTCACACCGCACGATGTCGATGTACTCGTAGTCGTTGACGATGTTCTTCCGCGCCGGCTCGATTCGCTTCCAGTCGGCGTACGCGTCCGACTTCGGCGTGCTGGTCCACTGGACGAGCAGTTCCCGGACCCCGCCCGGCTCCTGGAACACCACCGTGTTGCCATTAGGCTTGCTGCGGGTCCAGCCCTCGGGCAGCGGCAGCGTGAAACCGACCGGATCCTTGTGCAGCTTCCAGCCCGCCGGCAGCACCAGGCCGGCCGACGGCGACACGGACGGGGTTGCGCTGGGGGCGGCGCTGGTCGGCGGCGGCGGGGCCGGCGCGGACGTCTGCGGCGCCGGGGCCGACGTGGCCGCCCCGCCGGTCGGATCCGCCTGCGGCGTCTTGTCGTCCCCACTGTTGAGCAGCGGGACGACCACCACGAGCCCGAGCAGCAGCAGCGCCACCACGACGCCGATCAGCACATTGCGCCGGGTGTTATCCGGCTTCGTACCCTCGGCGGGCAGCACCGGCGCCCGCCCGGACGGCGGGCTCACCGGGGCGGGCATGACGGAGGTCGGGTTCACCGGCTTGCGCTTTTCGGCCGGCCCGCCACCGGCGGCCGGCGGGTCCACCTTCGTGGTGGGGCCGGCGTCCACGCTGGTCGGCGGCTCGACCTTCGCCGTGGGCGCGACGTCCGAGGCGGCCGGGACCTTCGCGGTGGCGTCCTCGGCGGTGGCACCGGCGGCCGCGGCCTGCGCCAGCGGCGCCCGGGGCGCCGGCGGGCTGACCGGCTGGTCGCGGCGCTCCTCCGCCGGCCGCGGCGCGGGCACCAGCGGCGGCCGGGGCTCACGCGGGCCGTTCGGCCCCGGCCGGCGTACGCCGTCGAGCAGCGGGATGGTCCGCGACCGCCTGCCGCCGGCGCGGCGCAGCAGCCGCTCGGCCACCTCCGCGGTGATCCGCTCGTTCGGGTCCTTGCGCAGCAGGCCGTTGAGCACCGGCTTGAGCGGCCCGGCGTTCTTCGGCGGCGGCATCGGCTCGGTGGCGAGCGCGGCCAGCGTGGCGATCGCCGACGGCCGGGCGTACGGCGACTTGCCCTCCACCGCGGCGTAGAGGGTGGCGCCCAGCGACCAGAGGTCGGCCTCCGGCCCGGCGGTGCCGTCGCGGGCCCGTTCCGGCGCGATGTACGCGGGTGAACCGAGCACCATGCCGGTGCGGGTGACGTTCGGGTCGCCGGGGATGGTGGCGAGGCCGAAATCGGTCAACACCACCCGGCCGTCGTTGCCGAGCAGCACGTTGCCGGGCTTCACGTCCCGGTGCATCACGCCGGCCTTGTGCGCCGCCTTCAGCGCGCCGAGCACGCCGAGCCCGATCTCCACCGCGCGGGCGGGCGGCACCGGGCCGTCCTCGGCGAGAGTGTCCTGCAAGGACTTCGACGGCACGTACTCCATGACGATCCACGGATCGCCGTCGGTGCGCAGCACGTCGAAGATGCGGACGACGTTGATGTGGTTGAGCCGGGCGATGGCCCGCGCCTCGCGCAGCGAACGCTCCCGCATCTCGCGACGTTCGTCGTCGGTGAGGCTGGGCGGCGGGACCAGTTCCTTGATCGCCACGTCCCGGTGCAGCACCTCGTCGCGCGCCTTCCACACCCGACCCATGCCGCCCTGACCGAGCGGCGATATCAGCCGGTATCGGTCGGCGACGAGTTGGGGAAGCGCGTTCGACATCGCAGAGACGGTACCCGGCTGCCACGACAGTCACACCGGCGGCACGCCACTGTGCGGCGTAGGTCAACTTCTGGACGCGTACGCTGACGGCATGTCTGCCGAAGAGCCGCTGTTCCGGGTCGTCCGCGGCGTACCGACCGCCGAGGAGCTGGCCGCCCTGGTGGGCGCGATCGCCGTGCGGTCCCGGCCGGCCGCCGCCCCCGCGCCGGCCGCCGTCTCGGCCTGGGCGCGCAGCGCGCGACCGGCCGGCGCGGCCCCGGTCGCCGGCCCCGGCGCGTGGCGCGCCTCCGGCCTGCCCCGCTGACTTTTCCAGGTACGGATCACCGCAGCTCGATCGCGGTGCCCCGGCCGCCGGGTGACCGATGTCCACGGCGTTGGGGCTGCCGCCGCCGTCGTGCAGCCATTAACCTCACTCAGGGAAACCGCGCCGTAACAGGTAGGGAGGGTCGATGATCCCCGAGGAGGACCGCCCAGCGTCCTGGCTCCGCGGCTACGGCGGCATCGAGGCCGACATCCGCAAGATGCGCGAGTTCGCCGACAAGCTCCAGGCCGAGGTGGAGCGCAACTACGCACCGCACCTGTCGTACATCGCCGAGGACATGACGGCGAAGCTGCCCAACCCGGCGGACGCCTTCATCGAGCTGGTCGACTTCCTGCGCGCGCACCACGAGACCCAGCAGGCCACCGCCGACATGGTGTGGGGCGTGGGCGGCGCCACCGGGCACCTCGCCGCCGCCGCCGGCACCGTGGCCGAGCAGTACGCCGGCTCCGACGCCTTCTCCTCCGCCCGGGTGGTCGACGTCGAGCGGGCGCTCGCCGCCCCGGGCCCGACCGCGCCAACCGCTCCGGCGCCGGCGCTGCGAGATCCGACCGGGCCGGAGGGCGGGCCGGTGGTGCTGCCGTGATCGAACGGGGCAACGGCCGGACGTCCGGCCTCACCGACTGGCGCCTGATGGACGTGGCGAGCATGTGGGCCTGCCTGCAGGACCACGACACCACCAACCACTGGAAGCAGGTCGCCGGCTGGCGCAAGGTCTGCGACCTGGCCCAGACCCACCTGAGCCGGCTCCAGGAATACCGGCGCGGCCTGGCCGAGGCGTGGCCGCCGGAGACCAACGAGGCCGCACGCGCCTACCTGCGCGAGCTGGACGAGCTGATCGACAAGGTGCGACGCACGCACGACGCGGCCGGCACCAACTACACCGCCCTCTCCGCCGCCACCCAGGCCATCGGCAGCAGCCGAGCCAAGCTGGAAAAGCTCTACCAGGAGTACGCGGTCAAGCTCCAGCAGAAGCGGGCGTACGAGGCGACGGCCGCCGATCCGAAGGCGGCCATGGGCAGCCGGGTGCCGGACCAACCGGTGACGGACGCCGACCTGGAACAGCTCAACGTCCAGGCGCGCGGCATCATGTACGGCCTCAGCGGCAAACTCCAACACGCCCAGGTAATGCTCCGCCAACCACCTCCCCCGCCACCCCGTCCCGGAGTTCAGGCGAACGACCCCGACGTCTACGCGGGTACAACTGCCGCACCGATCATTCCGCCAATCGTGCCCGTACCTGTAGGGACAGTCAGCGCCCCACCTGGTGGCCGCACCACCACCACAACCCGACCGGTGTCTACCTCGCCCAAGCCGGGCGTAGGCCCAGTGCTTGGCAGGGCTGGCACCGGCCTCGCACCCGGGCCTGTTAACGCCGGGCAGTCCGTCGTGGCTCCGCCTCCTGCGCTAGGCCCAACCAACGGGCTTGGGCTACCACCGACGATCCGTACCGGGGGAAGGCCGCCAGGGGCACCTGGCCTGACACCAGGTTCCCCCGGTCACGTAACCCGGCCAGCCAGCGGCATTCCGCACCCGACTCCACCGCGACCGATGCCGCCCGGTGGATTGATTGGCGGAGTACCGGGCATGGGGCTGAACCAGCCAGGTGCAACCAATTCACAGCCAAGGCGAGTTAATCCAATTGGGGGTGTGATCGGTGGAGGCGGTGCAGGGACAGCCCCGACCGGTGGTGCAGGCTCGCGTCCAGGCGGCGGTCGGGGCCTCGGGGCGGCGCACGGTTTGGCTCCAATGGGAGGGTCTCCTGGAGTACCGGGCTTCTCCGGCATGAGCGGCGCTGGGCCCAACGGCCGCTCAGGGCGGCCCGAACCGGGCAACGACGGATCACGCCCCTGGGATCCAGATCACCCGTGGGAAACTGACCGTGGCGTAACGCCGGTGGTACGCCCGCCAGACGAAGATCGTCCGATCGACCCTGGACCCGCTATCGGTTTCGATAGGTGAGGCGGATCGTCAGTCGGGGTCTTCTTGCGATACTGGTCGCCTTGCCGGCTGCTCTAACAGGGGCGGCACCCGTCCACGGCAGGTCTACTAGCCCGGCCCCCACTTCTGATGGCATCTCGCGCATACGTGGCGATCAATGGCACCTACGCTACCTGAAGGTAAGCGAGGCTCATCATATCTCCCAAGGTGAGGGAGTCATCGTGGCCGTCCCGGATACCGGCGTTGCGATTCACCCAGACTTGCGGAGCGATCTGCTACCAGGTGTCGACGTCATACCCGGGGGCGGGGGTGACGGACGCGTGGATAACAACAGCCATGGCACTGCGATGGCTGGTCTAATCGCCGCTCATGGCCGCGGCAAGAACTTGGGCGCCCTAGGCATTTCTCCTAGAGCTAGAATCCTGCCGATCATGGTTTCTACTGCAGTTAACCTCGGCGAAGCAGACGACCTAGCATCGGGCATCGAATATGCCATTGCGCAAGGTGCAGATGTCGTCAGTATCTCCAGTACAGGAGCGGCGAGCCAACGCCTCATAAGTGCGGTTGATGCTGCCATTGCAGCGAACATCGTCGTGGTGGCAGGTGCCGGAAACCGGCCACAAGCCGCCGAGGTGGGACATCCGGCATCTCATCCCGGGGTCATTTCGGTTGCAGGTGTAGATCAGACTGGGAACCACGCCGCCATCTCCGTCAAAGGTCCCGAAATCGATGTTGCGGCTCCAGCAACCGATATCTACAGCACCAGCTATAACGGTAACTACTCCAAGGGAACCGGAACTTCCAGTGCTACTGCCATCGTAGCGGGGGCGGCGGCTTTGATCCGGTCCAAGTACCCGTACCTGCCTGCCTCCGAGGTGGCGCATCGGCTCACGGCTACCGCTGTCGACAAGGGTCCACGGGGGCGCGACGACGAGTACGGGTACGGGGTCATCGACCTGGTGGCGGCGCTAACGGCAGACGTACCGCCGCTGGGTTTCGGATCGGCGACGGCGAGCGCGCCCGCCGACGCGGCCCCGACCCCTACGGCCGCGGCTCAACCGGAGGAGGACGGGGACAGCGGGGCGACCGCGCGCGGGTGGGCCACCCTCGGTGTGATCGTGGCGGCCGGCGCGGCGTGGGTGCTGGTCGCGCGGCACCGCCGGCGGGGCGACGATCCACCGCCGCGCATCAGCCGCTGACCGGCTGCCCCGCAGTGCTTCAGCGGTGCCCCGGCCGGCCGGCCCACGCCAGGCTGCGGTGCCCGGTAACGTCGGCGAGGTGCCAGACTCCACGCCACTTCGTCTCGTGCTCGCCTCGGCGAGCCCCGCCCGTCGCAAGAGCCTCCAAGCCGCCGGCATCGAACCGGATGTGCTGGTCAGCGGGGTCGACGAGTCCCTCGTCGTCACCGACCGGGCCGAGGAGCTGTGCCTGGAACTGGCCCGGATGAAGGCCCAGGCGGTGCTCACCCGGCTGCGGCCGACCGACGACCAGCGGACCCTGGTGCTCGGCTGCGACTCGGTGCTCGGTTTCGACGGCGAGATCCTCGGCAAACCGGCGGACGCGGCGGACGCCACCCGGCGGTGGGAGCGGATGCGCGGGCGCAGCGGAGTGCTGCACAGCGGGCACTGCCTCATCGACATCGTGGCCGGCCGCCGGGCGGAGGCGGTGGCGTCCACCACCGTGCACTTCGCGGACGTCAGCGACGACGAGATCGCGACGTACGTGGCGACGGGTGAACCGCTGGCGGTGGCCGGCGCGTTCACCATCGACGGGTTGGGCGGGCCGTTCGTGGAGCGGATCGAGGGCGACCCGGGCACCGTCGTCGGGCTCAGCCTGCCGTTGCTGCGCCGCCTGCTCGCCGAACTCGAACTCCGGATCACCGATTTGTGGACGAAGGTCGCGCCCGGCAACCAGACCGTCGAACCGCTCGGTTAGCGTCCGGTCATGACCACCAAGTCGATCCCGCTCACCGAGGAGTTGCACGCCTACCTGGTCGCGCACGGCTCCCCCCCGGACGAGATCATGCGTGACCTGGCCGAGGAGACCCGGGCGGCGCTGCCGGAGCACGCCCAGATGCAGGTGGCGCCGGAGCAGGCCGCCTTCCTGACCTTCCTCACCCGGCTGCTCGGGGTGCGGCAGGCGGTGGAGGTCGGCACGTTCACCGGGCTCTCGTCGCTGGCCATCGCGCGTGGGCTGCCCGAGGGCGGGCGGCTGACCTGCTTCGACATCTCTGAGGAGTACACCGGCATCGCCCGGCGGTACTGGGATCGGGCGGGCGTGGCGGACCGGATCGAGCTGCGCATCGGGCCGGCCGCGGACGGGCTGCACGAGTTGCCCCACGAGCGGTACCTCGACTTCGCCTTCATCGACGCGGACAAGACCGGCTACCCGATCTACTGGACCGAGCTGGTGCCGCGGATGCGCCCGGGGGGCGTGATCGCGGTGGACAACGTGCTGCGCGGCGGCCGGGTGATCGCGCCGCAGAACGCCGACGACCGGGCGATCGCCGCGTTCAACGACGAGGTGCTCGCCGACGTCCGGGTGGACGCGGTGATGCTGCCGGTCGCCGACGGCCTGACCCTGGCCCGGGTGCACTGAGCAGGCCACGGGCGGCCCCGGTCGGCCGTGGCTGGCTCGATCCACTCCGGATACCGGATATTGCGGTGTCCGACCTACCCGGAAACCGCGACATCCGGGACATTGTGTGGATCACGCGGCAAGGCCGGTCAGACGCCCGCGGATGTGGGCACGCGCTCCTGCGCCGGACGCGGGGTGCGCAGCGCGCGACCGAGGCGGACGGCGAGCAGCGCGGCCGCCGCGATGAAGCCCGGCAGCAGCAGGAACGCCAGGTGCGGCCCCACGCCGTCGGCCACCCGGCCGAGCGCCACCGGCGCGATCCCGAAGCCGATCCCCATCGAGTACGACGCCCAGCCCGCCGCCCGGTCGGCGGCCGGCCCGGCCACGGCGAGCGCGATCGAGATGGCCAGCGGGTAGTGCAGGGCGTTGCCGAGGCCGAGCACGACCAGACCGGTAACCGCGAGCCAGCCGATCGGGGCCGCCCAGAACACCGTGAACCCGGCCAGCGACACGCCCAGCGCCGCGAGCAGCAGCGGCACCGGCCGGTACCGCAGCGCGATCCGGCCGCCGAGCAGCCGGCCGAGGAACATCCCGCAGACGATCGCCGCGACGGCGGCCGAGGCGGCACCGGCGGTCATGCCGGCGTGCGAGCGGAGCACGTCGGCGGTCCAGAGCGACAGGCACACCTCGATCGAGCCGGTGACCGCCATCAGCACCCAGGCGATCCAGTACGCGCGGGGCAGTCGCCGGTCCGGGCCGGCGGCGGCCGTGGGGCGAGCGGCGGGCGCGGGAGCGGCCTCCGGCAGGCGCACGCGGAAGGTCAGCGCGGCGAGCGCGACCAGCGCGATCAGCCCGACCTCGACGGCCATCACCGGTCGCCACCCCCACCCGGCGTCGACGCTGGTGCCGATCACCAGCGGGGCGAGGATGCCCATGCCGGCGCAGGCGGCGTTGGCCTCGGTGAGCGCGGCCGGTGCGGCGGGGCCGTGCCGGGCGGTGAGCACGACGTTGACCCCGCTGATCACCATCATGCCGAAGGTGGCGATCACGGCGACCGCGGTGAGCGTGGCCGGCAGGGCACGGAGGGTGCCGAGGGCGGCGACGCCGACGGCCACCCCGGCCAGGCCGAGCCAGATGGCCGCTCCCCGGCCGAACCGCCGGGCGATCGGCGCGAAGAGCGCACCGCCGGTCAGCGCGCCGATCGCGATGCCGGTGCTGTGCAGGCCGGCGACGGCGGCCGAGGTGCCCTGCTCGTCGCGGAGCAGCGGGACGACCGGGCCGAACCCGTAGAGGAAGAAGCCCCACAGACCCAGCTGGGCGTAGGTCAGCCAGGTGAGCCGGTCACGGGTGAGATGGGGCACCGGCCTTACGCTACAAGCGCTCGACCGGTGCCCCACCTTCGGTGAGAGGCAACTCTCTGGTCAGCGGACGCTCCGGGCGAACTGGCGGGCGGCCCAGAAGACGCCGGCCGCGGCCAGCACCGCGATGATGGTCAGCCCCTGCCAGACCCTTTCGTCGCCGAGATCGCCGGCGAAGAGCGCGCGGGTGCCGTCGACCGCCCAGGAGAACGGGTTCCAGTCGGCGATGCCCTGCAGCCAGCCGGGCGCGAAGGTGAGCGGCAGCAGGATGCCGGAGAGCAGCAGCACCGGCTGCGCCACGGTGTTCATCAGCGGGGCGAGGGCGTCCTCGCTCTTGACCTTGAGCGCCACGCCGTAGGAGACGGCCGAGGTCATCAGCGCGATCAGGGCGAGCATGAGGTACGCCAGCAGCAGGTCGCCGATGAAGACCCGCAGGTCGAACAGGAGCGCGAGCAGGGTGATGATCACTGCCTGCACGATCAGCGAGACCACGTCGCGCAGCGAGCGGCCGAGCAGCAGGGCCAGCCGGCTGACCGGGGTGACCCGGGAGCGTTCGATCACGCCGGCGCGCAGCTCGGCGATCAGGCCGAAGCCCTGGAACAGGCCGCCGAAGATGGCCAGCAGCACCAGCAGGCCGGGTACGAAGATCTTGTAGGCCTCGGCCTGGCTGGGCGCGTTCAGCGCCGGCTTCAGCAGCGGGGCGAAGAGCAGCAGGTACATCACCGGCTGGAAGACGCCGACGAAGACCCAGACCGGGTTGCGCAGCAGCAGCTGGAGCTGGCGCTGGAAGATCAGCCAGGTGTCACGGGCGAGTTTCATGAGGTCTCTCCGGATGGGGGTCAGGACTCGCGCAGCGAGCGGCCGGTCTTGGTCAGGAAGACGTCGTCGAGGCTGGGCCGGTGCAGCTCGATGGAGTTCAGCGCCAGGCCGGCGCCGTCCACCCGGCGCAGGATCTGCGGGATGGCGGTGGCGCCCTCGTCGACGTAGAGCCGCAGCCCGCCCTCGTCGGCGGTTTCCAGCTTGTTGACGTACGGCTCGCTGTCGAGCAGTTGCGCGGCCTGCGGGGTGGCCGCGACGTCCAGCCCGAGCAGCACGACGTCGCCGGAGATCTCGCGCTTCAGGTCGGCCGGGGTGCCCTCGGCCACCACCTCGCCGTGATCCATGATCGCGATCCGGTCGCAGAGCGCGTCGGCCTCGTCGAGGTAGTGGGTGGTGATGAAGACGGTCATGCCCTCGGTGCGCAGCCGCCGGATCTCGTCCCACATGTGCGCCCGGCTCTGCGGGTCGAGGCCGGTGGTCGGCTCGTCCAGGAAGACGATCTTCGGCTCGTGGATGATGCCGAGCGCGATCTCCACCCGCCGCCGCTGGCCGCCGGAGTAGGTCTTGCACTTGCGGTCGGCGAACTCGGTGAGCTGGAAGGCGTCCAGGGCGCGGGCGGCCCGGCGGTGCGCCTCGGCCTTGCCAATGCCGTACATCCGGGCGTGCAGCACCAGCTCCTCGCGGGCGGTGGACTCGTCCCAGGTGCTGCCGCCCTGGGCCACGTAGCCGATCCGGCGGCGCACCTCGGCCGGGTCCTTGCGCAGGTCGGCCCCGGCGATGCTGGCCTCCCCGCCGTCCGGCTCGATCAACGTGGCCAGCATCCGCAGGGTGGTCGTCTTGCCGGCGCCGTTCGGGCCGAGGAAGCCGAAGATCTCGCCCTCGGCGACCTGCAGGTTGACCCCGCGCACCGCGTCGACGGTCTTGGTCTCCCGACCCGCACGGGAGCGGAACGACTTCCGCAACCCTCTGGTCTCGATCATCTCTGCTCCTGGTCGTCCGGGCCGGCAGCGGCCGGCCGGCTGTCCCATGGGGACGGACGCCGGACGGCGCGCTCCCCCGTGTGCCGCGACGAGGCTAACGCGATATAGCTTTTTTGGTCAACGTTGATTATTCGACGCCCGGCTGCCGTGGTGGCAGGCGCTCTTCCCAGCCATCCCAACCCTCCGCCCGTTCGAGTCCATCAGGCAGGTACGACACCCCCGACTCGATCCGTTCCGCGATCCGCTCGCACCAGGCGATCTCCGCCTCCGACCGGGCCGTCCAGAGCTCGAACATCCAGCCCACGTGCACCGGCTTGGTTTCGCGCATCCAGTCAGAGTTCAACGACGTCCGCATCCACTCGACACCGGCGCGCATCAGGTTCGCCCGGTTGCGCAGCGCCGCCGCCGCCTCCTCGCGAGGCATCGCCGGCAGGAAGGAGAAGGCGGCCGCGAACGGGTCGGGCGGCTCGTCCAGCCGCCACCAGAGCCCGCGCAGCAGCGTCTCGAACTCCTCCTCGCCCTTCGGGGTGACCTCGTAGTTGGTACGGGCCGGGCGGGCGCCCACCTGCTCGATGGCGACCTCGCGCAGCAGCCCCTCCTCGGTCAGCTTGCGCAGGGCGTGGTAGATCGATCCCGGTTGCACGTTGGCCCACTTGTCGGCGTTCCAGCTGAGCAGCTCGCGGCGGACGTCGTAGCCGTGCACCGGCTGCATCCAGCGAACCAGACCGAGGATCATCATTCGGGTGGCAGACACCGGTCAAGCGTAATAAGCAAGTTTGACTAAGGCGCCTCCGGACAGTGCGGCATCCCACACTGAGCGATCGTTAGGGCCGTCAGAGTGGCCGATACACTCCCGGTCAGTAACCCTCCGGGAGGAGTCACCAAGGTGCGCAAGGTACTCATCGCCAACCGCGGCGAGATCGCCGTCCGCGTCATCCGTGCCTGCCGGGACGCCGGCCTGGGCAGCGTCGCGGTCTACGCGGACTCCGACCGGGACGCCCTGCACGCCACGCTGGCCGACGAGGCGTACGCCCTCGGCGGGGACACCGCCGCTGAGTCGTACCTGCGCATCGACAAGCTGCTGGAGGTCGCCGCCAAGGCCGACGCCGACGCGGTGCACCCGGGCTACGGGTTCCTCTCCGAGAACGCCGACTTCGCCCAGGCGGTCATCGACGCCGGGCTGACCTGGATCGGCCCGACGCCGCAGGCGATCCGCGACCTGGGTGACAAGGTCACCGCCCGGCACATCGCCCAGCGCGCCGGCGCGCCCCTGGTCCCCGGCACCCCGGACCCGGTCGGCAACGCCGACGAGGTGATCGCGTTCGCGGTCGACCACGGCCTGCCGGTCGCTATCAAGGCCGCCTTCGGCGGCGGCGGGCGCGGGCTCAAGGTGGCCCGCACCATGGAGGAGATCCCGCACCTGTTCGAGTCGGCCACCCGCGAGGCGGTCGCCGCTTTCGGCCGCGGGGAGTGCTTCGTCGAGCGCTACCTGGACAAGCCCCGGCACGTCGAGGCGCAGGTGCTGGCCGACCAGCACGGCAACGTGATCGTGGTCGGCACCCGCGACTGCTCGCTGCAGCGGCGGCACCAGAAGCTGGTCGAGGAGGCCCCCGCGCCGTTCCTCACCGACGCGCAGCGCGCCCAGATCCACGACAGTGCCAAGGCGATCTGCCGGGAGGCCGGCTACCACGGCGCCGGCACGGTGGAATACCTGGTCGGCGCGGACGGCACCATCTCCTTCCTGGAGGTGAACACCCGCCTCCAGGTCGAGCACCCGGTCACCGAGGAGACCGCCGGCATCGACCTGGTCCGCGAGCAGTTCCGGATCGCCGACGGCGAGAAGCTGCGGTTCACCGAGGACCCGGCCCCGCGCGGGCACGCCATCGAGTTCCGGATCAACGGCGAGGACCCGGGCCGCAGCTTCCTGCCCGCCCCCGGCACGGTCACCGCGCTGCGGCTGCCCACCGGCCCGGGCGTACGGGTGGACACCGGCATCTCGGCCGGCGACGTGATCGGCGGCAACTTCGACTCGCTGCTGGCCAAGGTCATCATCACCGGCGAGACCCGCACCGAGGCGATCGAGCGGGCCCGCCGGGCACTGGACGAGATGACGGTCGAGGGGATGGCCACCGCGCTGCCGTTCCACCGGCTCGTGGTGCGGGACGAGGCGTTCACCGCCGAGCCGTTCACCGTGCACACCCGGTGGATCGAGACCGAGTTCGACAACACCGTCCCGCCGTTCACCGCCGCCGCCGGCGCCGCCGAGGCGCCGGCCGAGCGGGAGACCGTCGTGGTCGAGGTCGGCGGAAAGCGGCTGGAGGTCACGCTCCCCGCCGGCCTCGGCGGGGGTACGGCCACCGCCGTGCCCGCCGCCCGCAAGCCGGCCCGCCGGGGTGGCGGCGCGAAGGCCGGTGCCACGGTCAGCGGCGACGCGCTCACCTCCCCGATGCAGGGCACCATCGTGAAGATCGCGGTCGCCGACGGCGACACCGTGGCCGAGGGCGACCTGGTCGTGGTGCTGGAGGCGATGAAGATGGAGCAGCCGCTGCACGCGCACAAGGCCGGCACGGTCAGCGGCCTGGGCGCCGAGGTCGGTGCGGTGATCACGGCGGGCGCGACCATCTGCACCATCGCCTGAGCCGGCGGACCCCCTCCCGTCGCGCCGACGGGTGCGGCCTCAGCGCAGGGTCTCGGCGGCCACCTCGCGTACCGCGGCGGTGAGGGCGTTCAGCACGTCCGACTCCAGCCGCCAGTGCTGCCAGTAGAGCGGGATGTCCAGGTGCCGGCCGGGGGCGAGGTCGACGCAGCGCCCGGCGGCCAGGTCGGCGTCGGCGATCTGCTCGGGCACCAGGCTCCAGCCGAGCCCCAACCGGATCGCCTCGCTGAAGGCCGGCACCGAGGGCACGTAGTGCACCGGCGGCTCCAGCGGGCGGCCGGCCACCGCGCGCAGGAACCGGTGCTGCACCCGGTCCTTGCGGTCGAAGACCACGAGCGGCACGGTGGCCATCGCGGCCGGGGTGAGCCCGTCGGCGAAGTGGGCCGCCGCGAACTCCGGAGCGGCCAGCGCGCGGTAGCGCATCGCGCCGAGCCGGATCACCCGGCAGCCCTGCACGGCCTCCCGCTGGGCGGTGACCGCCGCCGTCACCGAGCCGTCCCGGAGCAGTTCGGCGGTGTGGTCCTGGTCGTCCTGGCGCAGGTCGAAGAAGAGCCCCGACCGCTGCGGCAGCCGGGCCAGCGCGGCCGGGAACCAGGTGGCCAGCGAGTCCGCGTTGACCACCACGGCCACCCGGGTGCGCCCCCCGCCGGTCAGCGGGCCCCGGGCGTCGGCCAGCGCCTCCCGTTCCAGCAGCGCGAGCTGGCCGGCCAGCCGCAGCAGCGGTCGGCCCGCCTCGGTCGCCGCGCACGGCCGGGTGCGGCGGACCAGCACCTGGCCGACCGTCTCCTCCAGCGCCTTGACCCGCTGACTGACCGCGGACGGGGTGATGTGCAGCAGCCGGGCGGCCGCCTCGAAGCTGCCCTCGGCGACCACGGCGGCGAGCGTACGCAGCTGGGCCGAGTCGAGTCCGTTCATAAATTCAGCTTAAGCCGCGTCAGAATGTTTAGTTGGACTGATGGTCGGCGGCGGCTCTAGCGTCGTGACGTGCTCACCTCCGCCGTCGCCGGGTTCTCCATGTCCATCGCGCTGATCGTCGCCATCGGCGCCCAGAACGCCTTCGTCCTGCGCCAGGGGTTGCGCCGCGAGCACGTGGTACCCGTGGTCCTCACCTGCGCCGCCTCGGACGCGCTGTTGATCGCCGCCGGCATCGCCGGGGTGGGCACGCTGGTGACCGGGCGGCCCGGGCTGCTGACGGCGATCCGCTGGGGCGGCGCGGTGTTCCTGCTCTGCTACGCGGCGCTCGCCGCCCGCCGCGCCCTGCGTCCCGGCGCGCTGCTGCCCACCGAACGCCCGCCGGCCACCCTGCGGGCGACCCTGCTCGCCTGCGCCGCCTTCACCTACCTGAACCCGCACGTCTACCTGGACACCGTGCTGCTCCTCGGCGGGATCGCCCAGCAGCAGCCGCACCGTTGGGTGTTCGGCGTCGGCGCCGCGCTGGCCAGCGTGGTCTGGTTCACCGCGCTGGGCGTCGGTGCGCACCGGCTGGCCCCGCTGCTCGCCCGTACCGTCGCCTGGCGGCTGCTGGACGGCGTGATCGCCGTCGTGATGGCCGCGCTGGCCGTCGTGCTGCTGCTCGGCTGACCGGGCCGGGGAGTGTTTTCCGTGACCACCGGGGGCGGGCGGGCCGCCGGTCGCGGATGATGGCCGGGTGCGGTTCCTTCATGGCGCGGTCCCCGCGCACGACCTGACCTACAACGACGTCTTCATGGCGCCGGCCCGCTCCGACCTGGGCTCGCGGCTCGACGTCGACCTGGCCACCGGCGACGGTACGGGCACCACCATCCCGCTGGTGGTGTCGAACATGACCGCGGTGAGCGGCCGGCGGATGGCCGAGACGGTCGCCCGGCGCGGCGCCATCGCGGTGATCCCGCAGGACATCCCGATCGAGGTGGTGGCGAACGTCGTCGCCTGGGTCAAGCAGCGGCACCTGGTGCACGACACCGCGATCACCCTCGGCCCGACCGACACCGTGGGTGACGCGATCCACCTGCTGCCGAAGCGGGCGCACGGGGCGGTGATCGTGGTCGACCCGGCGGGCCGGCCGCTGGGCGTGGTGACCGAGGCGGACACCGTGGGCGTCGACCGGTTCGCCCAGCTGCGCCACGTGATGTCGACCGAACTGCACACCGTCCCGGCGGACGCCGACCCGCGGACCGGCTTCGACCGGCTCTCGGCGGGCCGGCGCCGGCTCGCCCCGGTGGTCGACGCCGAGGGGCGGCTGGTCGGGGTGCTCACCCGGCAGGGCGCGCTGCGCGCCACGCTCTACAAGCCGGCGGTCGACGACCGGGGGCGGCTGCGGATCGCCGCGGCGATCGGCATCAACGGGGACGTCACCGGCAAGGCGGCGGCCCTGCTGGAAGCCGGGGTGGACACGCTGGTCGTGGACACCGCGCACGGGCACCAGGAGCGGATGATCTCCGCGCTGCGGGCGGTCCGCAAGCTGGACCCGGCGGTGCCGGTGGCGGCCGGCAACGTGGTCACCGCCGAGGGCGTACGCGACCTGGTGGAGGCGGGTGCGGACATCGTCAAGGTGGGTGTGGGCCCGGGCGCCATGTGCACCACCCGGATGATGACCGGGGTGGGCCGGCCGCAGTTCTCCGCGGTGCTCGACTGCGCGGCGGCGGCCCGCGACCTCGGCCGGCACGTCTGGGCCGACGGCGGCGTCCGGCACCCGCGGGATGTGGCGCTGGCGCTGGCCGCGGGCGCGTCGAACGTGATGATCGGCTCCTGGTTCGCCGGCACCTACGAGTCCCCCGGCGACCTCTACACCGAGCCTGACGGGCGGCGTTACAAGGAGAGCTTCGGGATGGCCTCGGCGCGGGCGGTCAGCGCGCGCACCGCCGACGACAGCGCGTACGACCGGGCCCGCAAGGCGGTCTTCGAGGAGGGCATCTCCTCGGCGCGGATGTACCTGGACCCGAACCGGCCGGGCGTGGAGGACCTGATCGACGAGATCATCGCCGGGGTCCGCAGCGCCTTCACCTACGCCGGGGCGCGGAACCTCGCGGAGTACCACGAGCGGGCCGTGGTCGGCGTGCAGAGCACCGCCGGCTACACCGAGGGGATGCCGCTGCCCACCAGTTGGTGAGCCCGCCGCCGTGATCGGTACGGCGCCCGGCCGGGCGTCGTACCGATCAGCTCTGGCGCAGCGGCGGCATCGGCACCGGGACGGCCAGTGCGGAGGCGCCGGCGCCCACCCCGCCCTCGCAGGTATACGGCGGCACCGTGCCGATGCCGCGGGTGGAGGGGCGCTCGGCGGCCCAGAACATGAAGCCGAGCATGCCGGCGGTCGTGCCCGCGCCGTTCGGGGCGACCGTCTGGACGTACGGGGCGGTGGCCCGCTGGACCGACGCGGCCCAGCCGACGCACTCGGGCAGCGGCCGGCCGCCGTAGGCGATGTAGATGCCGCCGGTGAACTTGGCCGGGGCCAGCGGCGGCACCGGGGGGCTGTACTGCGGCTTGCCGTCGACGTGCTCCTGCCAGTTGGCCTGCGCGCTGCTCGCCGAGGCGGGCCGGGCGGTCACCATCGCGTTGGCGTAGTCGAGCACCGGCCGGTCGGTGCGCAGCCAGTCGGCGGTCGCCTTGCGGTTCAGCGCGATCAGCCAGCGGTCACCGGCCGCCACGTCGATGGTGAGCCGGGCCTGGGGCCGGGTGCCGGTGGCGTCGTACGGGTGCACGGCCCGGTAGGCGTCGATGAACGCCTGGAGCGCGGTCAGGTTCGGATCGGTGTTCTGCTCGTAGTCGATCTCGATGCCGACGCCGAGCCGGGTGGCCACCGCGGCGGCACGCTGGCCGAACAGCGTCGGGTTCTCGGCGAGCGCGGCGTCCCAGTCGTCGGTGTAGGTGATCCCACCGATGGAGAGCATGACCCGGATGCCCCGCGAGGTGAAGTAGTTGACGATCTCGGGGGTCATCCCCCGCGGCACGCCGTCGAGGGTGGCCTGGTCGGTGGTCTGCCGCAGCAGCGCCAGCGGGTTGACGAAGCTGAGCACGACCAGGTTGACCGAGGGGTGGCCGTCGCCCCGGTCGACCAGCCAGTGGTTCTGGGCGTCGAACTCGGCGACGCTGCGGACCGTGCCCCAGGTGCAGAAGTCGTTGCCGCAGTGCCACGCACCGTAGATCTGCACCGGGCTTGCGGCCTGGGTCGCCATGCCGGCCGGGGGTGCGGCGCCGGCCGGGGCCGGGCCGGCGACGGCCGGGGCCGGGCCGGCGACGGCCGGTGGGGCCGCCGCGATCAGGACGAGCAGGGCCACCACGAGCAGGACGGACCGTCGCATGGGCACCTCCGCGAGGCATCGGTGCACATTGTTTACAGTAAGGCCGTCACCTTCGTCAATGTCTACCCTGGCTAGGCGAAGAGGCGGGCGATCACTTCCCTGGCCGCCTCCCCGGGGTCGTCGCCGATCCTGGCCGGCAGCGCGCCGGAGAGCCAGAGCGTGGCGAAGCCGTGCACGATCGACCAGGCGGCCAGCGCGTCCCGCCCCGGGTCGGCGCCCCGCGCCCGCCGGCCGGGCAGCGCCGCCACCCCCGCGTAGAGCGCCGTGCGGGCCCGCTCGTTGGCCGCCCGCACCTCGGCGGCGTCGGCCCGGTAGAGCTCCGGGCGGAACATCACCTCGAAGTGGGCGCGGTGCCCGACCGCGAAATCGACGTACGCGACACCGGCCTCCAGCATGTCGTCGCCGGCGCCGTGCAACCGGTCGGCCAGCAGGTCGAAGCCCTCGACGGCGAGCGCGGTGAGCAGCCCGGCCTTGTCGCCGAAGTGGTGTGCCGGCGCGGCGTGCGAGACACCCGCCCGGCGGGCCAGGTCACGCAGGCTGAGCGCGCTGACGCCGGACTCCTCGATCGCCTGCACCGCTGCCGCGAGCAGGGCCCGCCGCAGGTCGCCGTGATGGTAGCCACGTGTGCCGGTCATCCCGGAATCCTAACTTGCCATTGACAAGATGGCACCCGGAGGGGCAATCTTGTCGTCGACAAGATTGGCTTTCCTGGGAGGTACCGATGGCTCCACTGATCGCGCTCGTCGCCGGCACCGCGCTCGCCCGGCTGGCCGGGCTGCTGGGCGTGGGTGCGCTCGACGGCTGGCATCCAGCGCTGCGGGTGGGGCTGGCGCTGATGTTCGTGGTGACCGGTGTCGCGCACTTCGCCCCCGCCTACCGGGCGGACATGATCGCGATGGTGCCCCCCGCCCTGCCCCGGCCCGACCTGCTGGTCGCGGTCACCGGGGTGCTGGAGCTGGTGGGCGCGGTCGGGCTGCTGCTGCCGGCGACCGCCCGCTGGGCGGCGGCCGGACTGGCCCTGCTGATGCTGGCCATGTTCCCGGCGAACGTCTCGGCGGTGCGGCGCGGGCTGACCCTGGGGGGTCGGCCGGCGACTCCCCTCGGGCCGCGGACGGTGGAGCAGGTCTTCTTCGTCGGCGTGGCCGCCGCTATTTCGTTTGGGTCCTGACAATCAGGGGGCTAACATAGCCTCGTGAACCTGGTCACCCTCAACGACGTGCCGATCGGTCGCCTTCTGGTGGTCGCGGGCCATGTGGTCAGCCAGAGGTGGAACCGCTTCCTGGCCGAGAAGTTCAACCTCACCCAGGCCGGCATGGTCACCCTGATGACGCTCGACAAGGACGGCGCGCTGCCGCACGGCGAGGTCGCCCAACGGTGCTTCGTCCGGCCAGCCACCCTGACCGGAATCATCGACACCCTCGAACGCGACGGGCTGGTCGAGCGGCAGCGCGACGAGAGCGACCGGCGCAGCGTCCGGCTCGCCATCACCCCCACCGGCCGGGAGCGGCTGGCGGCGGTCACCACCCTGATCCAGTCCAATCCTCCGCTCACCTCGGTCGACGCCGACCCGGCGAAGGCCGCCGTGATCCGGGCGTTCCTGCTGGAGGTCATCGGCAGTGGAGAGGAACCACCCATGACGGGCACCGCCGGCGTGCCGGGAGGCCCGGCGTGCTGATCCGACTGCTCCGCGACAGCCTGCGCCCCTACCACCGGCCGCTGACCGCGGTGGTGCTGCTCCAGTTCGTCGGCACCATGGCCTCGCTCTACCTGCCCAGCCTCAACGCCGACATCATCGACCTCGGCGTGGCCCGCGGCGACACCGACTACATCCTGCGCACCGGCATGTGGATGCTGCTGGTCAGCCTGGTGCAGATCGTCTGCGCGATCGCGGCGGTCTACCTCGGCGCGCGTACCGCGATGGGCTTCGGGCGGGACGTGCGGGCCGCGGTCTTCGCGCACGTCAACCGGTTCTCCGCCCGCGAGGTCGCCCGGTTCGGGGCGCCGTCGCTGATCACCCGCAACACCAACGACGTCCAGCAGGTGCAGATGCTCGTCCTGATGAGCTGCACCATGCTGGTGGCCGCCCCGATCATGAGCGTCGGCGGCGTGGTCATGGCACTGCGCGAGGACGTCGGCCTCTCCTGGCTGATGCTGGTCTGCGTACCCGTGCTGGCCGTCGCGCTGGGGCTGGTGATCCGCCGGATGGTGCCCGGGTTCCGGCTTATGCAGACCCGGATCGACACGGTCAACCGGGTGCTGCGCGAGCAGATCACCGGCATCCGGGTGGTCCGGGCGTTCGTCCGCGAGCCGTACGAGACGCGCCGCTTCGCCGCCGCGAACGCCGACCTGACCGCGACCGCGCTGCGCACCGGCCGGCTGCTGGCGCTGATCTTCCCGATGGTGATGCTGGTGCTCAACGTCTCCAGCGTCGCGGTGCTCTGGTTCGGCGCGCAGCGGGTGGACGCCGGGGCGATCCAGGTCGGCGCGCTCACCGCCTTCCTGCAGTACCTCATGCAGATCCTGATGGCGGTCATGATGGCCACCTTCATGATGATGATGGTGCCGCGCGCGGCGGTCTGCGCCGAACGCATCGTCGAGGTGCTGGACACCGACTCGTCGGTGCTGCCCCCGGCGGGCGGGGTCACCGAGGTGCCGACGCGGGGCGAATTGGAGCTGCGCGGGGTGCGGTTCCAGTACCCGGGCGCGGCCGAGCCGGTGCTGCGCGACATCTCGTTCCGGGTCGCCGCCGGGACGACCACGGCGATCATCGGCAGCACCGGCGCCGGCAAGACCACGCTGCTGTCGCTGATCCCCCGGCTGGTCGACGTGACGGCCGGCGCGGTGCTGGTCGACGGGGTGGACGTCCGCGAACTGGCGCCGGACGAGCTGTGGCGCCGGATCGGCCTGGTGCCGCAGCGGCCGTACCTGTTCACCGGCACCGTGGCGAGCAACCTGCGCTACGGCAACCCGGACGCCACCGACGCGGAGCTGTGGTCGGCGCTGGAGATCGCCCAGGCGCGGGACTTCGTCGAGGCGATGCCGGAACGGCTGGACGCCCCGATCGCGCAGGGCGGCACCAACGTCTCCGGCGGGCAGCGGCAGCGGCTGGCGATCGCCCGCGCGCTGGTCCGCCGGCCGGAGATCTACCTCTTCGACGACTCGTTCTCCGCGCTCGACCTCGGCACCGACGCGCGGCTGCGGGCGGCGCTGCGGCCGGTCACCGCCGACGCCGCCGTGGTGATCGTGGCCCAGCGGGTCTCCACGATCGTCGACGCCGATCAGATCATCGTGCTGGAGGACGGGGGCGTGGTCGGAGTGGGCCGACACGAACAACTGCTGAAAACCTGCCCGACCTACGCGGAGATCGTCGCCTCGCAGCAGAGCGCGGAGGTGGCGGCATGAGCGAGCGCAGGGCGAACGTACCCGCCCAGAAGCCGGCCGCCGACGCGCCGGCGCCGAAGCGGTTGCCCGGCGGCGGGCAACGCGGCGGACCGCCCTGGGCGGGCGCGGGAATGCCCACCGAGCGGTCGATGAACTTCGGCCCGTCCGCCCGGCGGCTCCTCGGCCGGCTCCGGCCGCACCGGCTCCAGTTGACCGCGATCATCGCGCTGGCGGTGGTCAGCGTGGGGCTCAGCGTGATCGGGCCGAAGGTGCTGGGCCACGCCACCGACCTGATCTTCACCGGGGTGATCGGCCGGCAACTGCCGGCGGGCACCACCGCCGAGCAGGCGGTGGCCGCGGCCCGGGCGGCCGGCAACGACAGCTTCGCCGACATGCTCGCCCGGATGGACGTGGTGCCCGGCGTTGGCATCGACTTCGCGGCGCTGGGCCGGGTGCTGCTGCTGGCGCTCGGGCTCTACCTCGCCGCCAGCCTCCTGCTGTGGTGGCAGGGTTGGCTGCTCAACGGCGTGGTGCAGCGGACCGTGCTGAAGCTGCGCGCCGACGTGGAGGACAAGCTCAACCGGCTGCCGCTGCCCTACTTCGACCGGCAGCCCCGCGGTGAGCTGCTCAGCCGGGTCACCAACGACATCGACAACATCTCGCAGAGCCTGCAGCAGACGTTGAGCCAGCTGCTCACCTCGCTGCTGACCGTGGTCGGCGTGCTCGCCATGATGTTCTGGATCTCGCCGCTGCTGGCCCTGGTGGCCCTGGTCGCGGTGCCGCTGTCGGTGCTGGTCACCCAGCGGATCGCCAAGCGGTCGCAGCAGCAGTTCATCGCCCAGTGGACGCACACCGGCCAGCTCAACGGCCAGATCGAGGAGGCGTTCACCGGTCACGAGCTGGTCAAGGTCTTCGGCCGGCAGCGCGAGGTCGAGGCCGCCTTCGCGGCCAAGAACGAGGAACTGTTCCGGGCCAGCTTCGGCGCCCAGTTCATCTCCGGGATGATCATGCCGGCGATGATGTTCATCGGGAACCTCAGCTACGTGGCGATCGCCGTGGTCGGCGGCCTGCGGGTGGCCACCGGAGCGATGAGCCTCGGCGACGTGCAGGCGTTCATCCAGTACTCCCGGCAGTTCACCCAGCCGCTGACCCAGGTCGCCTCGATGGCCAACCTGCTCCAGTCCGGGGTGGCCTCGGCCGAGCGGGTCTTCGCGGTGCTCGACGCCGAGGAGCAGAGCCCGGACCCGGCCGAGCCGGCCCGGGTACGCGACCCGCACGGCCGGGTCGAGTTCGAGCACGTGTCGTTCCGGTACGCCCCGGACAAGCCGCTGATCGAGGACCTGTCGCTGGTGGCCGAGCCCGGCCACACGGTGGCCATCGTCGGGCCGACCGGGGCGGGCAAGACCACTCTGGTCAACCTGGTCATGCGCTTCTACGAACTGGACGCCGGCCGGATCACCCTGGACGGGGTGGACATCACCACGATGCGCCGGGACGAGCTGCGCGGCCGGATCGGGATGGTCCTCCAGGACACCTGGCTCTTCGGCGGCACCATCCGGGACAACATCGCCTACGGGCGGCCGGACGCGGCAGAGGAGGAGATCCTGGCCGCGGCCCGGGCGACCTTCGTGGACCGGTTCGTGCGCAGCCTGCCGGACGGCTACGACACGGTGATCGACGAGGAGGGCAGCAACGTCAGCGCGGGCGAGAAGCAGTTGATCACCATCGCCCGGGCGTTCCTCGCCGAGCCGTCGCTGCTGATCCTGGACGAGGCGACCAGCTCGGTGGACACCCGTACCGAGGTGCTGCTCCAGCGGGCGATGGCCGCGCTGCGGTCGGACCGGACCAGCTTCGTGATCGCGCACCGGCTCTCCACCATCCGGGACGCCGACCTGATCCTGATGATGGAGGACGGCCGGATCGTCGAGCAGGGCACGCACGAGGAACTGCTCGCCGCCGGCGGCGCGTACCACCGGCTGTACCAGGCCCAGTTCGCCCAACCGGTGGTCGACGACCAGGTCGACGCCGCGCCGGTCGCGGGGTAGTCGGGACGGTCAGCGGTGGACCCGGTTGAGGAAGTCCCGCAGCAGGCGTACCACCTCGTCGAGGTGCGTCTCCAGCAGCCAGTGCCCGCCGTCGAGCAGGTGCAGTTCCGAGTCGGGCAGGTCCCGCAGGTAGGCCTGCGCCGCGCCCGCCGGCATGTAGCCGTCGTGCGGACCCCAGACGATCAGGGTCGGCGGCCGGTGGGCGCGCAGGTACTCCTGCTGGCGGGGGAACCAGGCGACGGTGCTGCCCTGGTCGGCCAGGAGGCGGACCAGGTTGGCCCGCCGCGCCGGCTCGGCCTCGACCTGGGCCCAGGACAGCCGCCACAGGTCGGGGCTGACCCGGTCGACCAACCGGTCCGGCAGCTCACCGACGAACTCGCTCCGGAAGCCCGCCTCGCTGACCGCCTCGGCGAGGCGGGCCCGGCCCTCGTCGGTCGGGTCGCGCCAGAACCGCTTCAGCGGCTCGTACTTGGGGCCGTGCTGGTCGGGGTAGATGTCGCCGTTCTGGATGACCAGGCCGGCGACCCGCTCCGGCGTGGCCATCGCCAGCCGCAGCCCGAACTGGCTGCCGTAGTCCTGCAGGTAGATCACGTAGCGGGTCAGCGACAGCACTTCGGTGAACCGGCGCAGCAGGTCGGCGTAGGCGTCGAAGGTGTACCCGAACCGGTCCGGGTCCGGGGTGTCGCTGTACCCGAAGCCGGGATGGTCCGGGGCGATCGCCCGCCACCGGTCGCCGAGCGCGGGCAGCAGGTTGCGGAACTGGAACGACGAGGACGGGTAGCCGTGCGGCAGCAGCACCACCGGGGCGTCCGGCGGCCCGGACTCCCGGTAGAAGACGCCGATCCCGTCGACCTCGACGGTCCGGTGCGCGACAGCTGCCTGGGCCACGATCTCCTCCTGACCCACACGGTATGGCCGGACGCCCCGGCCCGCGCCGGAACAGGCCCGGCCGGGACCGGAAGCGACCCGGCCCCGGCCGGAACCGGCGAGGGCTCAGCCCGGGCCGAGCAGGTCGGCCGAGCGGGCGGCCACCACGCCGGCGATCAGCCCGAGCGCGCCGGCGGCGGGCATCGGGTCCAGCCCGCGGCCGTCGCGCAGGCGCAGCGAGACCAGCCCGTCGGCCGCCTCGCGGGGCCCGATCACCGCGGCGTACGGCACCCGGCGCCGGGCGGCGTCGCGCACCCGGGCGCCCAGCGAGCCGGCGGCGTCGACCTCGACCCGCAGCCCGGCCGCCAGCGCGTCGGCGGCGAACCGGTCGGCCGCCTCCGCCTGCCCGTCGTCGACCGGCAGCACCACCAGCTGGACGGGGGCGTACCAGGCCGGGAACGCCCCCTGGTGCACCTCGATGAGGTACGCGAAGAGCCGCTCCATGCTGCCGACCAGGCTCCGGTGCACCATCACCGGCCGGCGCCGCGACCCGTCCGAGTCGGTGTACCACAGGTCGAACTTCGCCGGCTTGTCGAAGTCGAGCTGCACGGTGGACAGGGTGGACTCCCGGCCGGCGGCGTCCGCGATCTGGATGTCGATCTTCGGTCCGTAGAAGGCGGCGTCGCCGGGCGCCTCGGCGTACTCCACCCCGGCCAGGGCCTCCCGCAGCAGCTCCTCGGCCCGGGCCCACTGCGCGTCGTCCCCGACGAGCGCTGATCCGGCCCGCGCAGCGACAGCCGGAACCCGGCGGGCCGGACGCCGAGCGCGGCGTGCGCCGCGCGGATCAGCCCGAGGATGGCCGCGACCTCCTCGCCCACCTGCTCCAGGGCGCAGAAGTTGTGCGCGTCGTTGAGCGAGATGGCGCGGACCCGGGACAGCCCGCCGAGCACCCCCGAGCGCTCGGCCCGGTACATGCCGCCCAGTTCGGCGATCCGCAGCGGCAGCTCCCGGTAGGAGCGGCCCCGGGCCCGGTAGACCAGGGCGTGGTGTGGGCAGAGCGCCGGCCGGAGCACGAACTCGTCGTCGGCGCTGAGCCGCATCGGCGGGAACATGTCCTCGGCGAAGTAGTCGAGGTGGCCGGAGATCTCGAAGAGCTGCCGTTTGCCCAGCGGCGGGGAGTAGACGTGCCGGTAGCCGGCCCGGCGCTCCAGCTCCCGCACGTACTCCTCGACGGCGTGCCGGGCGGCGGCGCCGGCCGGCAGCCAGATCGGCAGCCCGGCGCCGGCCAGCGGGTCGGAGACGAACAGGTCCAGCTCCCGGCCGAGCCTGCGGTGGTCGATCATGTCGCGCTCCTTGATCGGGTACGCCCCACGGGCGAGCCGGTCCGGAACGCCACGAGGCCCCGGGGCGGATCGCCCCGGGGCCTCGTCGACGGATGTGTCAGTGCGGCGCGCCGGGGTCTCCCGGCGTCGTGGTCAGCTCCGCACTGCGCATGCCGCGACGGTACGCCGGCCGCGACGCAGATCGCACCCGCATTTCCCGGCGGGACGCGGCCGGACGGGCGGGGGCAGGGGGCGGGCCGCCGGCACGGGACCTGCCGGCGGCCCGCGGCGGCCCGTCGTCAGGGACGGGGGACCCGACGGTGCTGGGCCGCGCGCCGACAACGGTACGCCGACGCCCGCCGATCCGCCGACCGCGCGAGCGCCCGTAACCTCCTGGCCGACCGGTCGTTGGATCCACGGTGGCGTGGTCGTGTCGACGGTCACCCCAGGCCAGGGCCGTCCCCCGTGACGCCGGACACGACGTCAGGCTCGGTACACCCAATCGGCCCCGTCCGGCGAGGTGGCAGTCGTGCCCGAACTACTCACTGAGGTCGCGTCGCCGACCTGGGCGTACCTCGCGTTGCTCGGGTTGCTGGTCGCGGACGCCTTCGTGCCGGTGATCCCCACCCAGGTCATCATGATCACCAGCGGCGCCCTCACCGTGTACGGCGGGCTGAACCTGCCGCTGACCATCGCCGTCGGCGCGCTCGGCGTCTTCGCCGGCGACCTGGCCTGCTACCTGCTTGGCCGGGGCGCGCCCGGCCGCCGGCCGCCCCGGCATACCGGACCGGGCCGGGCCCGACGGGTCGCCGGCCGGGTCACCCGAGGCCTGCGCCGACCCGGCCCGCTGGTGATCCTGCTCTGCCGGTTCGTGCCGGGCGGGCGGATGGCGGCCTGCTTCTCGGCCGGGCGCAGCCGGTACCCGTACCGGCTCTTCCTGCTCTACGAGGCGGTGGCCGCGCTGGCCTGGGCGACGTACGGCGCGCTGGTGGGGCACCTCGGCGGGACCGCGCTGACCGGATCGGCCTGGCGGCTGGCCGTGGTCGCCGGGGCGGCGGCGGCCGGATTCGCGGCGGCCGGCTGGGCGATGACCGTGCTCAGCGCCCGGCACCACACCCCCGCCGAGGCCACCGACTGAGCGGACATCGGGTCTCCGCGCGCCACGTCGGCGATGTGGCGGTCTCCGGACCCCGTGGACACCGCCACATCGGCGACCCGGAGTCGATCAAGCACAACCTCTAGGGGTCGCCCCCGGGATCGATCTCGGTGGTCGTCCCGGATCCGTCTGAGGTGTCCTCGGCGACAGGCTGAGGCATGCCTGGAACCCGGAACAGTGGCCTGCTGGCCCTCGGCGGGATCGCCCTGGCGGCGCTGCTCGCCGTGATCGGTCACCTCGAGATGAACGACGACCTGAACCCCTGGTCGCTGACCGTCAGCGACTTCGCCGTGTCCGACCGGGGCGGCGTGATCGACGTGGCCATGGTCGTGCTGGCGGTGGCCACCGCCGTGCTCCTGCCCGCCCTGCGCCGGGTGACCGGGCCGCCCGTCGCCGACCGGCCCGGTCCCGGGCGGTTGGCGGAGGTGCTGCTGGTGGCGTGGGTCGGTGGGCTGCTGCTGGCCGCGGTCGTGCCGACCAACGAGCCCGGGCTGCCCATGGACACCGCCGCGTACGTCCACCGGTACGCCTCGGTGGTCGCCTTCCTGACGCTGCCGTTCGCCGGCTGGCTGCTCGCCCGGCGACTGCCGGACGGCGCCGGCCGCTGGATCCGCGGGTTCGCCCTGGCCAGCCTGGCCCTGGCGGCGGCGATGGTCTGGTCGGCCTACCCCGGCGACCGCCTCCTGATCGGCCTGGTCGAACGGCTCCTCATCGTCACCGAGGTGGCCCTGATTGCCACGGTGGCGCTATGGCACGTCCGGGCGGGGCAACGGCGCCGCACGGCACCGGCTAGGCTCCCGCTCCGCCCGATGCGACAAGATCACGGGCACGGCGGCTAGCGGCGGAAGGGCGGACGAGTCGGTGCGGACGGCACGGATCGCAACGGGCCTGGGCCTGGTCATCGCCCTCGCCGGCTGCGGTGGCCCCGGCTCGTCTGCGGACCGGGCGGCGGCCGGTTCCGCGCCGGCGTCCACCGCGACCGGTACGCCGGCTGGCGCGAGTCCGCCCGCCCCGCCCTCGGCCGGACCACCCCGCCTGTGCGCCGCACCGGCACCGGCGCAGCGGCGCGACTTCCCGTACGACCGGGACTCGGAGCGGCGGGACAGCCTCATCGGCATCGACCCCGCCGACCCGTACACCGGCGGGATCGCCTCCTTCGGCGACCTCGACGCCGCCGACCTGGCCGCCCTCATCGAGGCCCGCTTCGCCGACCCGTACGAGCGGCAGAACGCCGCGCCGACGGTGTGGCAGATCTTCCGGTTCCTCTGCGAACACCCGCAGGTCCGCGCCGCGGGCTACGTGGTGAGCCCCGACCGCCCCGACTACCGCACGTCGCTGG
Source organism: Micromonospora sp. LZ34 (assembly GCF_052981855.1). Classification (NCBI taxonomy): domain Bacteria; kingdom Bacillati; phylum Actinomycetota; class Actinomycetes; order Micromonosporales; family Micromonosporaceae; genus Micromonospora; species Micromonospora sp. LZ34. Next base: position 137,839 of record NZ_JBRIQN010000004.1, on the reverse strand, counting down.
AGAGCATCTACGCGCCGCGGATCGACGCCGACCTGCGCGCCGCCGCCGAGCGGTTCTGCGTCGACGCCGAGGCGGTCACCCTCGACGGCGGCCTGGAATGCTTCTGGGACTGACCGCCGGTCACTCGAGTTCGTGGAGCATGAGCTGGCGGGCGGCCTCGGTGATCGAGCCCGACAGCGACGGGTAGATGGTGATGGTCTGGGCCAGTTCGTTGACCGTCAGGTTGTTCTCCACGGCCATGGTGATCGGCAGGATCAGCTCGCTGGCCTTCGGGGCGACCACCACGCCGCCGATCACCTGGCCGCTGGCCGGCCGGCAGAAGAGCTTCACGAAGCCGTCGGCCAGGTCGGCCATCTTCGCCCGGGCGTTGCCGGAGAGCGGCAGCATCACCTGCCGGGCCGGGACCTTGCCGGCGTCGACCTCGTCCTGGGAGACGCCGACGGTGGCCAGCTCCGGGTCGGTGAAGACGTTCGCCGCGACGGTCCGCAGCCGCAGCGGCCGGACCGCCTCGCCGAGCGCGTGCCACATCGCGATCCGGCCCTGCATGGCGGCCACGCTGGCCAGCGGGAGCACCCCAGTGCAGTCGCCGGCGGCGTAGATGCCGGGCACGTTCGTGCGGGAGACCCGGTCGACCGTGACGTAACCGCCCCGGGCCAGTTCGACGCCGTACTCGGCCAGGCCCAGGTTGGCGGTGTTCGGGATCGAACCGACCGCGATCAGCGCGTGCGAGCCGTGCACCTTGCGACCGTCGGACAGCTCGACCTCGACACCGTCGGCGGTCCGGCGGACCGCGTCGGCCCGGGAGTTGTTCAGGATGCTCATGCCCCGGTTGCGGAAGACCCGCTCGATGGCCATCGCCGCGTCGGCGTCCTCGTGCGGCATCACCCGGTCGCGGCTGGAGACCAGGGTCACCTGGACGCCCATCGCGAGGTAGGCGCTGGCGAACTCGGCGCCGGTGACGCCGGAGCCGACCACGATCAGGTGCTCGGGCAGGTCGGGCAGGTCGTACACCTGGCGCCAGGTCAGGATGCGCTCGCCGTCCGGTACGGCGGTGGGCAGCTGGCGCGGCGTGGCGCCGGTGGCCACCAGCACGGTCGACGCGTCGATCGAGTACTCCGCGCCACCGTCCGCGGGGGTGACGACGACCCGGTGGGTGTGACCGAGCGTGTCCTCACCGAGCCGGGCGCTGCCGGCGATGAAGGTCACCCCGGCCTTGAGCAGCTTGGCGTGGATGTCGGCGGACTGGGCCAGGGCGAGCCGCTTGACCCGCTCGTGCACCGCCCGGGCGTCGACGGTGACCGCCTCCAGCCCGTCGGAGTGCACGCCGAACTCCTCGGTGTCCCGGTAGCCGGTCACCACCTCGGAGCTGGCGATGAAGGTCTTCGACGGTACGCAGTCGGACAGCACGCACGCCCCGCCGGCGCCCTCGGCCTCCACCACGGTGACATCAGCGTCCAGCTGGGCGGCGACCAGTGCCGCCTCGTAGCCGGCCGGTCCGCCTCCGATGATCACGATCCGGCTCACAGCGCTCGCCCTTCGTCGATGCTCACAGTGACTTTCTTCTCCCGAACGCGTCCGACACGCACCGTCGTATTCTCCCCCACCCGCCGGCCGGGCTATCGTCATCGCCGTGCGTCATTACGCCGCCTATGGCTCAAACCTCGACCCCGCCCGGATGCGCGCTTACTGTCCGCATTCGCCGATGGTGGGCACCGGCTGGCTGGAGGGCTGGCGGCTCACCTTCGCGGGTGAGGACGTGATCGGCTGGGAGGGCGCGGTCAGCACCGTCGTCGAGTCCCCCGGCGACCGGGTGTTCGTGGCGCTCTACGACATCCACCCGTACGACGCCGCCCAGCTCGACGAGATCGAGGGCGTGACCGCCGGCACGTACCGCAAGCTGCACGTGCGGGTCTCCGCCCTCGACGGGGACGTCACCGCGTGGATCTACGTCTTCGACGGCTACGAGGGCGGCCTGCCCACCTCGTGGTATCTCTCGGAGATCGCGAACGCCGCCGAGAAGGCGGGCGCGCCGGACGACTACGTCACCGAGCTGCGGTCCCGCCCCACCGGCACCGCGTCGGCGTAGCGCGTATCCCACGACCCACAGTCTGCTACCGGCCGGGGCGGCCCGACGAGCCGACCCCGTGCGGCGTCGTCAATCACACACCGGCGGCCGGCACGACCAGCTCGTACATGTCCGTCCAGCGCACCTCGCGCAGCCCGACCGACCGGTAGAGCGTCACTGGGGCCGTCGGGTTGGTCAGGTCGACGCCGAGCCCGGCATATTTGCGACCCTTCGCGGCATAGCCGGTGAAGGCCCGCCACAGCAGCGCCGCGCCCACCCCCCGCCGCCGGTACGCCGGCAGCACCGACAACGTCCGCACGAAGCCCTCGTCCTGCTCCAGCGCCTGGCCCGAGGACTGCAACGCCCCCGCGGGCACCCCGTCGACCTCGGCGACGAACCACTCGTCCCAGAGGTTGCCGTGGGCGGGAAGCGCCTCGCGCCAGCGGTCGAAGCCGGCCGGCTCGTAGTCCGGGGTGTCCCGGAACGCGGTGTCGTAGATCTGGTGGAACCGCCGCAGGTCGGCCTCGTCGTCGGCGCGCAGCGGCCGGACCGTCACCCCGGGCGGGAGCGGCGGCTCGGCGGGCAGGTCGGCCAGCTCGCGACGCATCCGCACGTACCGCTTGGCCCGGCTGAACCCGGCCTCGGCCAGCTCGGCCGCCCAGCGCGTCTCCGGCGCGAACACCGCGGTGCGCACGGTCAGCGCCGGCCGGCCCCGCTCGGCGGCCCGTTCGGCGATCCGGTCGAGCTGCCGGGCGAGCAGCGGGGCGCGCACCCCCTCGCCGCGCTCCGGGTCGACGTAGACCTCGACGAACTCGCGGCCCACGCCGGTCGGGTTGGCCAGGATCGCCCAGCCGACCACCACGCCTTCGGGGTCGGTGACCAGCCAGGAGTCGCGCTGCGGGTCGACGAAGGGCGCGGTGAGCGCGTCCCGCACGTCGTCGGCGTCGAAATCGGGGTAGCCGACGGCGAAGGTGTCGGCGGCGTGCACCACCGCCAGGATCGCGGGGACGTCGTCGAGGGTGGGTCGGCGGGCGGTCCAGCCGGCGGGGAGAATCACGGGGGCGATCCTGACAGGCCGGCCCGGGATGCGCCGCCGAATTACCGGGGGCTCAGGTGCGCCCGGGTCGCGGCCAGCAGTTCCAGCAGCGCGGTGCCGTCGGCCGGGCCGAGCGCCCCGAACGCCGAGGCGGTCAGCCGGTCGGTCACCGCCTCGGCCCACAGCCGGCGCCGCACCAACGGCCCCACCGGCGGGTACGGCGGCGGCCAGCCACAGGCCAGCGCGCCGGCCTCTCCCTCCGGCCCGGCCAGCACCGCCTCCAGCGGGCTCATCCCGCTGGCCCGTACGGCGAGCAGGTGCGCCCCGGCGAAGTGCTCCCGGAGCAGGCGCAGCCCGGCGGCGGCCCGGGCGCCCGGCGTCCGCCCCGGCACCGTCACCGCCCGCCAGGCGGCGAAGAGCGGCATGCCGCTGGCGTCGGCGGCGAGGACCGCGCGCTCGAGCAGGTCGGCGAGGCGCTCCACGCCGGGGGCGGTGCCGAGCCGCTCGTCGCCCCAGCGGCAGCACTCGGCCAGGCTGGCGACCGCGACCTCGATCGGCCGGACCGTCCGGGCGGCGGCGTCCCAGCCGTCGGCCACCGCGTCGGGCTCGATGAAGCCGAGCGCGGCGGCCGCCGTCTCGGCCCGGACGTCCCCGAGCGCACCGGCCCGGCCGGTGATGTAGAACGCCCAGCCGGAGATGCCGAGCAGCCGGGCCCGGCGCAGCGTGGTGGGGCACCGGGTGTAGGCGTCGCCGAGTTCGAGCACGATCGGCTTGCTGGCCGCGGCAACCTGTTCCGGCGTCATCCGCCCGCTCCCCGCCGTCCGCTCATCGCCGGTTCAGTCTGCCCTGCCTCGACCTCCCTCGGCAGCCCCCTCTTCGGCGTCCAGCGCCTCGACCGCCGCCTCCACCTCGCCGGTGCGGCGCCGGGCGGCGGTGAGCGTCCGTTCGGCCGCCCGTCGGGCCAGCTTGGACCGGCTCAGCTCCTGCTCGACGACCGCCCGCCGGCGTTCCAGCTCGGCCAGCTCCGCCTCGACGGCGTCCAGGGCGGCGGCACCGTCGCGTTCGGCCGCCGCCGCGCCGGCCAGCTCCGCCTCCGCCCGCTCCTGGTCGGTACGCGCCTTCGCCAGCTCCTTCTCCAGCGCCCGGCGCCGCCGCTCGCGCTCCGCCCGGGCGGCCCGGTCGGCCTGTTCCGCGCGCAGGGCGGCCCGGTCCGGGCGGCCGCGTTCCGGGCGGGGCGGCTCGGGTTCGGCCTCCTCCCCGCCAGTGACCAGGCGCAGCTGCGGCCGGGGCACCTCGCCGAAGCCGGCGTAGCTGGTGGCCCGCAGCAGCCGGCCGGCGCGGACCTGTTCGGCCACCTCGGTGTCGGAGAGCGCGGCGTTCAGGGTCGCCTCGATCTCGGCCAGCGGCAGCTTCCCGGCCGGCGGCGCCCCCTCGGTCTGCGCCGCCAGCTTGCGGATCTCGGCGACCAGCGCGCCGACCACCGCGCGGCGCTGGGCCGAGAGCTCGCGCAGCCGGGGGCCGCGCAGCTCGCGCTGGGCGGAGCGGAGCGCCTCGGCGAGCTGCGCCAGGTCGGCGACCAGCTCGGGCCGGCGGAGGGCGAGCAGGTTGACCAACCAGGCGGCGACGGTGGGGCGGCGCAGCTTGGCGATCTCCCGGGCGGTCTTCGGGTCGCCGGCCTTGCGGGCCTCGGCGGCGGCCGCGTCGCGGGCGGCGACGAACCGGTCGGGCGGCGTGCTGTAGAGCTGCTGGACGAGGTCGCGGGAGGGGCCGGCCATCGCCTCAGCCGTCGATCTTGGTGCCCGGCTCCAACCGCTGGTACTCGCAGTTGGACAGCGCGGTGTACTGCCGGTCGAGCACGGCGAACCCGTTGTCGTTGAGCAGCCCGTCGTGCAGCGCGAAGACGCGCCGCGGGGCGACCGCCCGGATGAAGTCGACCACCTCGGAGAACTTCGACCAGGGCGCGTGGATCGGCGCGAAGAGCGTGTCGACCTGCACGTCGTCGGGGACCACCAGCGAGTCGCCGGGGTGGTAGACCACGTCGTTGACCAGGTACGCCAGGTTGTCCACCACCGGGATGTCGGGGTGGATGACGGCGTGCCGGCCGCCGTGGGCGCGGACCGCCACGCCGGCGGCGATGAACGACTGACCCGGCTCGACCGGCTCCAGCGCCTCGGCCGCGTCGCCGAGGGTGCGGGCGAGTGAGGACGGCCCGTACACGGGCACCGGGCGCCGGTCGAGTTGGCGGACCAGCGTCTCGACGTCGACGTGGTCGGGGTGCTCGTGGGTGATCAGCACCGCGTCCGCCCCGTCGAGCGCCGCCGGATCGCTGAACACTCCCGGGTCGATGACCAGCACTCCCCCGTCGTGCTCCACCCGGAGACAGGAGTGGGCGTACTTGGTGAGCTGCATCGTGACTCCTCGATTATCGAATCGTGACGTACTGAGCGCAGTCTGCCGGAACCGACGTGCCGACGCGTCGCGTCTGAGGTATCGCCCCGCAGCGGGGCGGTTGAGGAGGAACGGGGATGGACGGACGAAGAGCACGTCGCCGTGGGACGGCCCTGGTCGCGGCGGGACTTGTCGCGCTGCTCGCCCTCGCGGGCTGCGGGAGCGGAGGCGGTGACTCCGGCGACGCCCGGGACTCGGCGGCCGGTGCGCCGGCCGGGCAGGAGGCGGGTGCCGCGGCGGAACAGAACAAGGCCGGCCCGGGCGCGCCGGAGCAGGCCGGCGCCGGCGCACCGGACCTGCGGATCGACCAGCGGGCGATCATCTACACCGGAACCATGCGGGTGCAGGTGGACGATGTGGACGCCGCCGCGCGGGAAGCGGTGGCCGCGGCCACCCGGGCCGGCGGTTTCGTCGGCGGTGACCAGCGGCAACACTCGGCGGCGGACGCGGTGGCGGACCTGGAGCTGCGGGTGCCGGCGGCGAAGTTCAACGAGGTCGTCGACGAACTCGCGAAGCTGGGCCGGCAGCAGCGCCGGGAGATCAGGACGGAGGACGTCACCGACGAGACGATCGACCTCGACGCCCGTATCACCAGCCAGCGCGCTCGGGTGGAGAGCGCCCGCCGCCTGCTCGCCCGGGCCACCTCGATCACCGAACTGGTGTCGCTGGAGAACGAGTTGGGCCGCCGAGAGGCCGACCTCGCCTCGCTGGAGGCGAAGAAGCGCCGGCTGGCCGACCTCAGCGCCCTCTCGACCATCACCGTGTCGCTGGTCGGGCCGGACGTCAGCCCTGCCGAGGAGAAGGAGACCGAGCTCGGCTTCCTGGTCGGGCTCGAGAGCGGCTGGAAGGTCTTCCTCGCCTCGATGACGCTGCTGCTGACCGTGCTCGGTGCGCTGCTGCCCTGGCTGATCGCGTTCGGCGTACCGCTGGCGGTGCTGCTGGTGGTGCTGCGCCGGCGGCGTCATCGCCAGCCGGCGCCGCCGGTCAGCGCGCCGCCGCCAGTGCCCGCAGCGCGGTCTGCACCATGACGCGTACGCCGACCGGGATGGCCCGTTCGTCCACGTCGAACGAGGCGCGGTGCAGGTCCACGTTGGGCCCGGAGCGGCCAACGCCGAGCCGGGCCAGCGCGCCGGGCACGTACTCCAGGTACCAGGAGAAGTCCTCGCCGCCCATGCTCTGCGGGGTCTCGGCGACGCCCTCCGCGCCGAGCGCGGCGGTGGTGGCGGAGGTCAGCACCTGGATGGCCCGGGAGTCGTTGCTCACCGGCGGGCGGCCGCGCAGGTATTCCAGGTCGACCGTGGCGCCGGTCGGCGCGATGACGTCCCGGACCACCTGACCGACGATCTTGGGAGCCAGCTCCCAGGTGTCGCGGTCCATCACCCGCAGGGTGCCGGCCGCGCACGCCTCGGAGGGGATGACGTTGTACCGGGTGCCGGCCGAGGCGTGGCCGAAGACCAGCAGCAGCCCGCTGTTGGCCGGCACCCGGCGGCTGACCAGCGCGGGCACCTCGGTGATCAGCCGGCCGAGCGCGTCGACCAGGTCGACGGTCAGGTGCGGCCGGGCGGTGTGGCCACCCGGCCCGGTCAGCCGGACGGTGACGTTGTCGGCGGCCGCGGTGATCGGGCCGACCCGCAGGCCGATCTGCCCGACCGGCAGGTTGGGGTCGCAGTGCAGCGCGAAGATCTGCACCACGTCGTCCAGGCCGCCGGCCTCGATCACCTCCAGCGAGCCGCAGGGCAGGATCTCCTCGGCGGGCTGGAAGATCAGCCGGACCCGGCCGGGCAGCTCGCCGAGGTCGGCGAGCTGAGCCAGCAGCATGCCCACGCCGAGCATGATCGAGGTGTGCACGTCGTGGCCGCAGGCGTGGCAGACCCCGTCGACCGTCGAGCGGTACGGCGCGTCCTTCACGTCGGTCAGCGGCAGCGCGTCGATGTCGGCGCGCAGCGCGATCACCGGGCCGTCCGGGCGGCCGTCGATGTCGCAGATGACGCCGTTGCCCTTCGGCAGCATCCGGGGGTTCAGCCCGGCCAGGGAGAGCTCCCGGGCGACCAGCGCCGCGGTCTCGAACTCCTCGCCGGAGAGCTCGGGGTGCGAGTGGATGTGACGGCGGGTGGCGATGAGCCCGGGTACCCGGAGGGCGAGAAGGTGATCCAGCTCGAAGGGCAGGGGTAGGGACCCGGTCGGCGCCTCCGGCCAGGACGACGCCAGCTGGCTGCCCGTGGGCAGCGTCAACGCACTCGTCACGTCGAATTCTCGATCACTAGAGATGGATGGATCATCAGGAACAGCAGACAGCCTAGACCTCCGGCGGTGACGCTGCGCAACCTCCTTACGGTAGTGATCGGAGCGCACAGCGTCACGAATGCCCTGCTGAGAGCGGTCGTAGATCTGCGGGACAGCAGGTAGATCGCGGTCGAACGCCGTCATCTGCCCCACACCTCCTACAACGCGTAACCGTTTCGCGGGTCACGAAGTCGGCGCCGACTACCGGGCCGCTGTTCCGAATTGTCGCATTAGTCGGTTCAATGAACTGACACTCCGACAATTACCCGACCACTCTCGGCAATGAGGCATCCGCCGACGTTCACACGGGCGGGCACCATCCGACCGCACAGGGTGTGCGTCCCCGATCACCCGGTCGGGGTACCCGTAAACCTTCCCGGCACACGCCGCGACCGGTGGGCCGCGCCGCCCCGGGGAACGCGGGACCGCGGCGGCGTCGCCGGCCCGCTCCACGCCTGCGCCGCCGATCGGCGGCGGGGAACCTGCTTAGAACTGTAGCGCCGTGCCGACCTGCGGCGCGGACGCCGGCGGCCACCGGCGACGCGGGTGGGCGCCCCCGGTGGCCGCGGGATCAGAAAAGCGTCAGAACCGGTCGGAGGGGCGGTACAGCCCCCAGACCTCCCGCAGCGTCCCGCAGACCTCGCCGACCGTGGCCCGCGCCCGCAGCGCCTCCTTCATCGGATAGAGCACGTTCTCCGTACCGGAGGCGGCGGCGCGCAGCTCGGCGAGCGCCCGCTCCACGGCGCCCGCGTCCCGCGAGCGGCGCAGCCCGGCCAGGCGCTCGGCCTGCGCCGCCTCGATCGCCGGGTCGACTCGCAGCGGCTCGTACGGCTCCTCCTCGTCGATGGCGAACCGGTTGAGCCCGACCACCACCCGCTCCGCCGAGTCGATCTCCTGGGCGATCCGGTACGCCGACTGCTCGATCTCCCGCTTCTGGAAGCCGGCCTCGATCGCGTCCACCGCCGACCCGTGGTCGAAGACCCGGTCCATCAGCTCGTTCGCCGCCGCCTCCAGCTCGGCGGTCATCGCCTCGACCACGTACGACCCGGCGAACGGGTCGACGGTCGCGGTCAGGTCCGTCTCGTACGCCAGCACCTGCTGGGTCCGCAGCGCCAGCCGGGCGGCCTTCTCGGTGGGCAGCGCGATCGCCTCGTCGAAGCTGTTGGTGTGCAGCGACTGGGTGCCGCCGAGCACCGCGGCCAGCCCCTGCACCGCCACCCGGACCAGGTTCACCTCGGGCTGCTGGGCGGTGAGCTGCACCCCGGCGGTCTGGGTGTGGAAACGCAGCATCATCGACTTCGGATCCTTGGCGCCGAAGTCGTCGCGCATCAGCCGGGCCCAGATCCGCCGGGCGGCCCGGAACTTCGCCACCTCCTCCAGCAGCGTGGTGCGGGCGACGAAGAAGAACGACAGCCGGGGGGCGAAGTCGTCCACCGCCAGCCCGGCGGCCAGCGCGGCCCGGACGTACTCCACGCCGTTGGCCAGGGTGAACGCGATCTCCTGCGCGGGCGTCGCGCCGGCCTCGGCCATGTGGTAGCCGGAGATGGAGATGGTGTTCCACTTCGGCACCTCCTTGCGGCAGTAGCCGAACGTGTCGGCGACCAGCCGCAGCGAGGGCTTCGGCGGGAAGATGTACGTCCCCCGGGCGATGTACTCCTTGAGGATGTCGTTCTGGATGGTGCCGTTGAGCGCCGAGCCCGGCACCCCGTTCTCCTCGGCGACCAGCTGGTAGAGCAGCAGCAGCACCGAGCCGGGCGCGTTGATGGTCATCGAGGTGGAGACCTTGTCCAGCGGGATGCCGTCGAAGAGCAGCCGCATGTCCTCGATGGAGTCGATGGCCACCCCGACCTTGCCCACCTCGCCGTGCGCGATCGGGTCGTCGGAGTCGTAGCCCATCTGGGTCGGCAGGTCGAAGGCGACCGAGAGGCCCATCGTGCCGGCGCGCAGCAACTGGTGGTAGCGCGCGTTGGACTCGGTCGCGGTGCCGAAGCCGGCGTACTGGCGCATCGTCCAGGGTCGGGAGGTGTACATGGTGGGGTAGACCCCACGGGTGTACGGGTACTCGCCCGGGCCGCCGAGCCGGGAGTCCAGGTCCTCGGGGAGGTCGGCCGCCGTGTAGACGCCCTTGATCGGGAAACCGGACTCGCTTGACCGCCGTTCGTTCATCCCCGGATGGTAGGACGAGCGCACGCGCCGCCGGGTGAGGGATTCCGCACACTGCGTCGGCGGACATCGACGGAAGGTGAACGATCGGGCACAGACCGTCGAGTTCGGTAAACGTCCGTCGCGTCGGCTTTCGCATCGGGCGTCGGAACCAGCAAGATAGGGGGGTTGTGTCCCAGCCCCCTCGAATTCCCCCGGTGGCTTTTCTGTGACTCAGATCCCGACGTGGAGCGGCGGACCAGTCAGTCCCCCGACCGGACGCGCGGCACCCGGCACCACCATCGGTGGTCGCTACTCGCTGCGGTCGGCGGTGGGCAACGGCGGCATGGGCACGGTCTGGCGTGCCACAGACACACTCCTGCGCCGGGACGTCGCGGTGAAGGAGGTCGTGCTCCCGCCGGGGCTGGCCCCCAGTGACCGTGACGCCATGTACGAGCGCACCCTGCGCGAGGCCCGGGCCGCCGCGGCCATCCAGCACCCCGCCGTGGTGCAGGTCTACGACGTGGTCACCGAGGGCGGCCGGCCGTGGATCGTGATGGAGCTGCTGGACGCCCGCAGCCTCGCCGACATGGTGATCGAGGACGGGCCGGTCGCGCCCCGGGTGGTCGCCAAGATCGGCATCGCGCTGCTCGGCGCGCTCGAGGTGGCCCACGCGATCGGCGTGCTGCACCGCGACGTCAAGCCGGCCAACGTGCTGATCTGCTCCGACGGCCGCTGCGTGCTGACCGACTTCGGGGTGGCCCGGATGCCCACCGACGTGCAGCTCACCACGCCCGGAATGGTGCTCGGCTCGCCGCATTTCATCTCCCCCGAGCGGGCCATGGGCCAGGAGTTCGGCCCACCGAGCGACCTGTTCTCGCTCGGCGTGACGCTCTACACTGCGGTCGAGGGGCGGCCCCCGTTCGACAAGGGCGACCCGATCGAGACCATGCACGCGGTGGTCGAGGACCCGCCCGCCACCCCGCAGCGCAGCGGCCCGCTGACCCGGGTGCTGATGGGCCTGCTGGAGAAGGACCCGGCCCGCCGGCTGGACGTGCACACCGCCCGGGCCATGCTGCGCGAGCTGCTCGCCGGGCCGCTGACCAGCAACGCCACCGCGGTGAACTCGGTGACCGACCCCTACTCGGTGGTGCCGGTCCAGCGGCCGGTGCCGACCCCGCCGCCGGCCCAGCCGGAGCCGAAGCCCAGTGGGCAGATCGGCGGCCGGGCGATGCTCGCCCCCGGTGAGTCGCTGACCGACCGGCTGGCCGCCCTGCGCCGGGGCGAACGCCCGCAGCCGGCCGCCGCGCCGAGCGCCGCCGCGATGGACCAGACCAGCGCGGACGCCCTGGCCGGCCCGCTGCACACGCCGACCGGCGCGATGCCGCCGGCGACCGGGCGCACCTACGGCGGCGCCGACGCCACCCAGCGGGTGGACGGCGCCGGCCAGCCCGACGCGACCCAGCGGGTCACCTGGGGCGCCCGACCGGACGCCACCCAGGCGGTGCCCTACGCCGCCGCGCCGGACGCCACCCAACGGGTGGGCGGCACCTACGGCGGCGGCCAGTGGTCGGTGCCCGGCACCGGCCAGCCGTGGACCGCGCCGGCCACCGCGCCGGGCGCGGGCAACGCTCCGCTCGACCGGGTCCGCCGGGTCGGCGGTGAACTGGTCACCACCGTCAAGGGCTGGCCGCGCAAGGTCCAGCTCGCCGCGGCCGGCGGGCTGGCCGTGGTGCTGCTGATCGGGGCGGTCGCCCTGTTCAGCGGCGGCGACGACCCGGCCCCGCCCACCCCGCAGGCCCAGCCGACCGCCACCGCCCCGGCCGGGCCGGGCGTCGAGATGCAGGAGCACTCGGCGCGCGGCGTCCAGGTGATGGTGCCGAAGGGCTGGAAGAAGGCGAGCGCCGGCAGCTACACGGACTACGTCGACCCGGAGGACGACGGCCGCAAGGTACGCCTGATCACCGAGAAGTTCAGCAGCAACTCGATGCGCTGGGCCGAGGTGGCCGAGAACGGCCTGAAGACCCGGTCGAAGTCGTGCGTCGAGCCGTACGCCCAGGTGTCGCTGACCGAGACGACGCTGGCCGGCAAGCCGGCGGCCGAGTTGGAATACACCTGCGGCGAGGGCGAGACCATGCGGCACGGCGTCTGGCGCGGCGTGGTCAGCGACGGCAAGGCCTACTCGTTCTACCTCACCTCGACCGACGGCAAGTTCGAGGAGAGCAAGCCGATCTTCGACGAGATGGTGAAGACGTTCCAGCTGACCTCGGCCGGCTGAGGCCGGGGGAAGCCGATGGGGTGATCCGCCGGCGTGCTATCAAGAGGCATGCCGGCGGACACCACTGACATCGACGACATTCGCGAGCAAGCCCGGCGCTGGCTCCACGACGACCCCGACCCAACCAGCCGGGCGGAGCTGCAGGCGATGCTCGACCGGCTGCCGACCAGCGCCCCGGAGCTGGCCGACCGGTTCGCCGGGCCGCTCACCTTCGGCACCGCCGGGCTGCGCGGCCCGCTGCGCGCCGGCCCGAACGGGATGAACCTCGCGGTGGTCACCCAGGCCGCCGCCGGGCTGGTCGGCTGGCTCGCCGACCAGGGTGGCACCGGCCCCCTGGTGATCGGCTACGACGCCCGGCACGGCTCCCGCCAGTTCGCCGAGCGGACCGCCCAGGTGGCCACCGGCGCCGGCCGGCCCGCGCTGCTGCTGCCCCGCCCGCTGCCCACCCCCGTGCTGGCGTACGCGGTGCGGCACCTGGGCGGGGTGGCCGGGGTGATGGTGACCGCCAGTCACAACCCGCCGCAGGACAACGGCTACAAGGTCTACCTGGGCGCGGAGCTGGGCGGCGGACTCGGCGCCGGCGCCCAGATCGTGCCCCCGGCCGACGCCGGGATCGAGGCCGCGATCCGGGCGGTCGGCCCGCTGGCCGAGGTGCCGCTCGGCCCGCCCGGCCAGGTGCTCGGCGACGACCTGGTGGCCTCCTACGTGGAACGGGCCGCCGCGGTGATCGCGCCGGACGGGCCGCGGGACCTCGCCGTGGCGTACACCCCGCTGCACGGGGTGGGCGCGGCGGTGCTCACCGCGGCCTTCGCCCGGGCCGGCTTCCCGGTGCCCGGGGTGGTGCCGGAGCAGGCCGAGCCGGACCCGGCGTTTCCGACCGTCTCGTTCCCCAACCCCGAGGAGCCGGGGGCGGTGGACCGGCTGGTCGCGCTCGCCGAGTCGACCGGCGCGGACGTCGCCATCGCCAACGACCCGGACGCGGACCGCTGCGCGGTGGTCGTCCGGGACGCGGCGGCGGGGTGGCGGATGCTGCGCGGTGACGAGGTGGGGGTGCTCCTCGCCGACCACCTGATGCGCCGCGGGGTGACCGGCCTGTACGCCACCACGATCGTGTCGTCGTCCCTGCTGCGGGCGATGTGCGCCGCCCGGGACGTGCCGTACGACGAGACGTTGACCGGGTTCAAGTGGATCGTCCGGGCCGGCGGCGGGCGCGCGCCGCTGGTCTTCGGCTACGAGGAGGCGCTGGGCTACTGCGTGGCCCCCGACCACGTACGCGACAAGGACGGCATCACCGCCGCGCTGACCGTGGCCGAGCTGGCCGCCGGGCTCAAGGCGCAGGGCCGGACGCTGACCGACCGGCTGGACGAGCTCGCGGCGGAGTTCGGCGTGCACCACACCGACCAGCTCTCGGTGCGGGTGGACGACCTGCGCGAGATCGCCACCGCGATGGCCCGGATCCGGGCCGCCACCCCCACCGCGCTGCTCGGCCACCCGGTCACCACGACGCAGGACCTGCTCCCCGAGGCCGACGTGGTGATCCTGCGCACCGAGGCCGCCCGGGTGGTGATCCGGCCGTCCGGCACGGAGCCGAAGCTCAAGGCGTACCTCGAGGTGGTCGAGCCGGTCGCGGACGGCGACGTCGCCGCGGCGCGCGCCCGGGCAACCGAGGCCGTCGCCGCCCTCCGCGCCGAGATCGCCGCCGCGCTCGGGCTCTAGCCGGGACGCCCGCGGCGCGGCCACCGTCGCGGGCGCACCGGGAGGGCGGGGCGGAAGGGTCAGCGGCGCGGGCCGAGGGCGGCGTCGACCGCCCGGCCCAGGGCGACCACGACCAGGCCGACGGAGGGGCGGACCACCGAGTCCTCCAGGCTGACCTCGCCGGAGAAGCCGGCGCCGCTGGCGATCTCCGCCAGCCGGCGGCGGGCGTCCTCGGCGGCCTCGGCGCTGATCCCGAGCGCCGGTTCCATCCGGAGCACCGCGACCAGGGTGGCCAGCGCGGCGGTGCGCTCGTCGGGCGCCGCCGTGCCGGTCAGCGCCTCGGCCAGCCGGCGCCGGGTGTCCGCCTCCACCGACCGGTCCACCACCGGGTACCGGTGCACGTGGATGAAGCCCAGCTCGGTCTCGTCCACGTCCCGCACCACGCCCTGGCGGCACAGGTCACCGAGGATGCGGTCGCGCAGGCCGTGCCGCAGCCGCTGCACCCAGGAGGAGGCGGAGTGCGGGGTGTCGGCGGCCATCCGCTCGAGGACGGCGTCGGCGACCGGCTCGCCGGTGGGCGTCGGGTCGACCACCGTCAGGGAGCCGTCGGAGTACGCGATCCGGCCGGCGAGGGCCAGCTCGATCAGCACCGCCGCGGCCATCCCCAGGTCGAGGCTGATCCTCGGCATGGTCGCCTTGCCGGTCTCGTCGTCGTAGGCGAGGAGGAGCAGCTCTTCGGCGAGCGCAACACCAGTCATGGCCCGAGACGCTAGCGGCTGCGCGCACCCCACGCACGAACTCGGCGTGGGGCGCGCCCGGCGGGGTTCAGAAGCGGGGCATGCCGCCGAACTGGCGGTCGCCGGCGTCGCCGAGACCGGGGACGATGAACATCCGGTCGTTGAGGCCCTCGTCGATCGAGGCGGTGACCAGGCGCAGTGGCAGGCCGGACCGCTCCAGCCGTTCGATGGCGACGGGTGCGACCAGGACGCAGAGCACGGTGATGTCGGTGCAGCCCCGGTCGGCGAGCAGCCGGCAGGAGTGCTCGAGGGAACCGCCGGTGGCCACCATCGGCTCGAGCACCAGCACCGGCAGCCCGGCCAGGTCCCGGGGCAGCGACTCCATGTAGGCGCGCGGCTCGTAGGTCTCCTCGTCGCGGGCCAGCCCGACGAAGCCCATCGAGGACTCGGGCAGCAGCCCGAGCGCGGCGTCGGCCATGCCGAGCCCGGCCCGCAGCACCGGCACGAGCAGCGGCGGGTTGGCCAGCCGGGTGCCCTCGGTGCCGGTGACCGGGGTCTGCACCGGGTACCGCTCGACCGGGAAGGACCGGGCCGCCTCGTACACCAGCATGGTGGTGAGTTCGTGCAGCGCCGCGCGGAAGTTGGCGGAATCGGTGCGCGCGTCCCGCATGGCGGTCAGCCGCGACTGGGCGAGCGGATGGTCAATGACGAGTACGTCCACGGTCGCTCAACCTACCGAACCGGCGGCCCGGGCACTGCGGGTGCGGGCGGACCAGCGATCCCGCTCACCGACCGACGGCGTGACCAAGATCACTGACCGGGCGGATGCGTAGACTTCCAGACATGACGGCGACAGCGACGTCGGCCCGGTCGGATCTCTCCGAGCTGGGACGATCCGAGACCGCTCTGCGGACCTTCCTGCACGGCCTGCCGGGCGTGGACCAGGTCGGCGCGGAGCAGCGGGCGGCACAGCTCGGCACCCGCTCCATCAAGACCACCGCCAAGGCCAAGGCCATCGACCTGGCCATCCGGATGGTCGACCTGACCACCCTCGAGGGCGCGGACACGCCGGGCAAGGTGCGGGCGCTCGCCGCCAAGGCGCTGCGTCCCGACCCGGCCGACCCGTCCTGCCCGCACGTCGGCGCCGTCT
The DNA here is from genome assembly GCF_052981855.1 of Micromonospora sp. LZ34. Classification (NCBI taxonomy): domain Bacteria; kingdom Bacillati; phylum Actinomycetota; class Actinomycetes; order Micromonosporales; family Micromonosporaceae; genus Micromonospora; species Micromonospora sp. LZ34. The sequence goes on along the minus strand of NZ_JBRIQN010000004.1, from coordinate 122,005 downwards.
GCGTCTACCCGGCCATGGTCCCGCACGTGGCCGAGGTGCTCCGCGGCAGCGGCGTGCACCTGGCCAGCGTGGCGACCGCCTTCCCGTCGGGCCAGGCGCCGCTGGAGGTCAAGCTCGCCGACACCCGGGCCGCCGTCGAGGCCGGCGCCGACGAGATCGACATGGTGATCAACCGGGGCGCCTTCCTGGCCGGCCGCTACTCCGAGGTGTACGACGAGATCGTCGCCACCAAGGAGGCCTGCGGGGACGCCCACCTCAAGGTGATCCTGGAGACCGGCGAGCTGGCCACCTACGACAACGTCCGGCGCGCCTCCTGGCTGGCGATGCTGGCCGGTGGCGACTTCATCAAGACCTCCACCGGCAAGGTGCCCGTCGCGGCCACGCCCCCGGTGACGCTGGTGATGCTGGAGGCGGTGCGCGACTTCCGCGCCGCCACCGGTCGCCAGGTCGGCGTGAAGCCGGCCGGCGGCATCAAGACCACCAAGGACGCCGTCAAGTACCTGGTGATGGTCAACGAGACCGTCGGCCCGGACTGGCTGGACCCGGACTGGTTCCGGTTCGGCGCCTCCAGCCTCCTCAACGACCTGCTGATGCAGCGCACCAAGCTGACGACCGGCGTCTACTCCGGTCCCGACTACTTCACCCTGGACTGAGAGCCGATGTTCGAATACGCCCCCGCCCCCGAGTCCCGCTCGGTGGTGGACATCAAGCCGACGTACGGGCTCTTCATCGACGGAGCGTTCGTCGACCCGACCGACGGCGGCAGCTTCAAGTCGATCAACCCGGCCAGCGAGGAGGTGCTCGCCGAGGTCGCCGAGGGCGGCGCCGGTGACGTCGACCGCGCGGTCCGGGCCGCCCGGGCGGCGTACGACAAGGTCTGGGGCCCGATGCCGGGCCGGGACCGGGCCAAGTACCTGTACCGGATCGCCCGGATCATCCAGGAGCGCTCCCGCGAGCTGGCGGTGCTGGAGTCGCTGGACAACGGCAAGCCGATCAAGGAGTCGCGCGACGTCGACCTGCCGCTGGTCGCCGCCCACTTCTTCTACTACGCCGGCTGGGCCGACAAGCTCCCGTACGCCGGCTTCGGGCCGGACCCGAAGCCGGTCGGCGTCGCGGCGCAGGTCATCCCGTGGAACTTCCCGCTGCTGATGCTGGCCTGGAAGATCGCGCCCGCCCTCGCGGCGGGCAACACGGTGGTGCTGAAGCCGGCCGAGACCACCCCGCTCACCGCGCTGCTCTTCGCCGAGATCTGCCAGCAGGCCGACCTGCCGGCCGGCGTGGTCAACATCGTCACCGGCGCCGGCGAGACCGGCCGGGCGCTGGTCGAGCACCCGGGCGTGGACAAGGTCGCCTTCACCGGTTCCACCGAGGTGGGCCGGGCCATCGCCCGCTCGGTCGCCGGCACCCGCAAGAAGCTCACCCTGGAGCTGGGCGGCAAGGCCGCCAACATCGTCTTCGACGACGCCCCGATCGACCAGGCGGTCGAGGGGATCGTCAACGGCATCTTCTTCAACCAGGGGCACGTCTGCTGCGCCGGCTCCCGGCTGCTGGTGCAGGAGAACGTCGCCGACCGGGTGCTCGAGTCGCTCAAGCGGCGGATGGCCCAGCTGCGCGTCGGTGACCCGCTGGACAAGAACACCGACATCGGCGCGATCAACTCGGCCGCCCAGCTGGCCCGGATCCGGGAGCTGTCCGAGGCCGGGTCGGCGGAGGGCGCGGAGCGCTGGTCGCCGCCGTGCGAGCTGCCGGAGCGCGGCTTCTGGTTCGCCCCGACCATCTTCACCGGGGTCACCCAGGCGCACCGGATCGCCCGCGAGGAGATCTTCGGGCCGGTGCTGTCGGTGCTGACCTTCCGCACCCCGGCCGAGGCGGTGGAGAAGGCGAACAACACCCCGTACGGGCTGTCGGCCGGGATCTGGACCGACAAGGGCTCCCGGATCCTCTGGACGGCCGACCGGCTGCGCGCCGGGGTGGTCTGGGCCAACACGTTCAACAAGTTCGACCCCACCTCGCCGTTCGGCGGCTACAAGGAGTCGGGCTACGGTCGCGAGGGCGGCCGGCACGGGCTGGAGGGCTACCTCAATGTCTGAGCGGGTCGCGGTACGCAAGACGTACAAGCTCTTCATCGGCGGGAAGTTCCCACGCAGCGAGTCGGGACGGTCGTATCTCGTGCAGGACGCGAACGTGTCTTTGGCGTCTCGGAAGGACGCGCGGGACGCCGTCGTCGCCGCCCGCGCCGCGGTCAAGGGCTGGGCGGGCGCCACCGCGTACAACCGGGGGCAGATCCTCTACCGGGCCGCCGAGATGCTGGAGGGCCGGCGCGAGCAGTTCGTCGCGCTCGGCGTGCCCGGCGACGAGGTGGACGCGGCGGTCGACCGCTGGGTCTGGTACGCCGGCTGGTCGGACAAGCTCCCCCAGGTGTACGGCGGCGCGAACCCGGTCGCCGGCCCGTACTTCAACCTCTCCGCGCCGGAGCCGACCGGCGTGGTCGCCGTGGTGGCCCCGGAGCGGCCGGCGCTGCTCGGCCTGGTCAGCGTGATCGCCCCGGCGATCGTCACCGGCAACACGGTGGTGGTGGCGGCCTCGCCCGCCGAGCCCCTGGCGGCGGTGACGCTGGCCGAGGTGCTCGCCACCTCGGACCTGCCCGGCGGTGTGGTCAACATCCTGACCGGCCGGCTCTCCGAGACCGTGCCGGCGCTGGCCGGGCACATGGACGTCAACGCCATCGACCTGACCGGGGTGACCGACCCGGAGCTGGCGACCGACCTCGAGGTCAAGGCGGCGGAGAACCTCAAGCGGGTGCTCCGGCCGGTGCCGGCCGACCACGACTGGTTCGGCGACCCGGGTCTCGCGCGGATGACGTCGCTGCTGGAGACGAAGACCGTCTGGCACCCCAAGGGGGTGTGAGCCGGCCCGACCTCTTGGTTTCGGGCAGCCGCGCCCACGCCAACATCCCTGAAAGTGCGGCCTCGGCGCATCCGGAGGCCGCACTTTCCCCGAAGTTGCGCCCAGCCCCATGGGCGTGGAGGGGGCGGGGCGGGGGTCTACTACCGGGGGTAGGATTGCGGTGTGACTCGGCTGGGTGATCTCGAACGTGCGGTGATGGACGTGCTGTGGGACTCGGTTCCCGCCGCGTCGGACGGCGTCACCGTGCGGGAGGTCGCGGACGCGTTGGCCGGGCGCGAACTGGCGTACACGACGGTGATGACCGTGCTGGACCGGCTGGCCGGCAAGGGCATGGTGCAGCGCGAGCGGGAGGGCCGGGCCTGGCGCTACCGGGCCGCGGCCAGCCGCGAGGGGTACATCGCCCAGCTCATGCTCGACGCGCTCGACCTCGGCGGCAGCCGGGACGCCGCGCTGGTGCGCTTCGCCCGCTCGGTGACCGGCACCGAGGCCGAGGTGCTACGCGCCGCGCTGGCCGCCGAGGCCGCCGGCGGCGTGCCGGCCGCGACCGGCGAGCTGACCGACCGGGTCGAGGCACCGACCGACCGGGTCGCCCGCGCGCCCGTCGCCGACGAGGCCGCGGACCGGTAGGGCGGCGGCCGTGGCGTACGCCCTGCACTTCGCCGCGTCGATGCTGGCCTGCCTGGCGACCGCGCAGGTGCTGGCCCGCTCCACCTGGACCTGGCGCAGCCCCCGGGTGGCGATCGTCTGCTGGCAGGCGATCGGGCTGGCGCTCGGCCTCTCCGAGATGGGCCTCCCGATCGCGGTGGGTCTGGCCCCGTACGACCGGCCGACCGGCAGCGCGCTGGTGGCGCTGGGCGGCGACCTGGTCCACGGCACCCTGCCGCCCGGGCTCGGGGCGGTCCAGCTGAGCCTGGTCGGCGTCGGCTTCGGCATCGGCGCGGTGCTGCTGACCACGACGGTGCGCACCATCCTCGGCGCGGTGCGCGCCCAGCGCCGGCACCGGGACCTACTCGCCCTGGTGGCCCGGAACGACCCGGCGGCCCCCGGCGCGCTGGTGCTCGACCACCCGAGCGCGGCGGCGTACTGCCTGCCGGGGGTCAAGCCGCAGGTGGTGGTCAGCGCCGGCACGCTGAGCCTGCTGGACCGCGCGGAACTCGCGGCGGTGCTGACGCACGAGCGGGCGCACGCCGAGGAGCGGCACGACCTGGTGCTGCTGCCGTTCACCGCGCTCTGCCGGACGCTGCCCTGGTTCGGCTGGGTACGCGAGATCCACGAGCGGGTCGCCCTGCTGGTCGAGATGCGCGCCGACGACAAGGCCCGGGAGGCGCACCCGGAGGCGCTGGGCCGCGCGCTGCGCCGGTTCGCCGCGGCCGGACACCGGATCACCCCGGCGGGCGCGCTCGGGCTCGGCGACCGGGACCTGGACGTCCGGGTGCAGCGTTTGCTGGTCGCCGACCAGCCGGCCCGGCTGCTCGGCGGCGTCGCCCTGGCGGTGGCCGGCACGCTGGTCGCCCTGCCGATCTCGCTCTTCCTCACCTGACCGCTCGGCCCGCACTCCCCCAAACTACTACGCCATGTCGTAAACTTTCCTACGACGTGGCGTAGTAGTTATGCGTAGGTAATCTACGTGTAGGCTCACTACGACAAGTGAGCCGACAGTACGGAGAGCCGGCCATGGACACCCTCCTCCTCGCCCGACTGCAGTTCGCCACCACCACCTCGATCCACTTCCTCTTCGTGGTGGTCACCCTCGGCCTGGTCACCCTGCTCGTGGGGTTGCAGACGACCGCGGTGCTGACCGGCAAGCCGGTCTACTGGCGGCTGACCCGGTTCTGGGGTCAGCTCTACGTGATCAACTACGTGCTCGGCATCGCCACCGGCATCGTGATGGAGTTCCAGTTCGGGCTGAACTGGAGCGGCCTCTCGCGCTACGTGGGCAACGTCTTCGGCGCCCCGCTGGCGATCGAGACGCTGGTCGCGTTCTTCCTCGAGTCCACCCTGCTCGGCATGTGGATCTTCGGTTGGCACCGGCTGCGCAAGGGCGTCCACCTCGCGCTGCTCTGGGGGGTCGCGCTCACCGCGTACGCCTCGGCGTTCTGGATCATGGTGGCCAACTCCTGGCTGCAGAACCCGGTCGGCTACGAACTGCGCGACGGGATCGCCCACCTCACCGACTTCACCGCCCTACTCACCAACCCCAGCCTCGGCATGGCCTTCGGCCACGTGGTCTTCGCCGCGTTGCTGGTCGGCGGGATGCTGATGGCCGCGGTCAGCGCCTGGCACCTGATCCGGCGCACCCCCGACCACGCGCTGTTCCGCACCTCGCTGCGGATCGGCCTGGTCACCTCGGCGCTGTCGATCACCATGGTGCAGGGCTTCGGCTTCGCCCAGTTCGGGCCGGTGGGGCAGGTGCAGCCCACCAAGTTCGGCGGCAACCCGGACGCGGACGCCCTGGTCACCGAGTGGACCACCCGGTTCGGCGAGGGCGACTACACCCCGCCGGTGCTGGCCAGCGTCGGGCTCGGCTTCATGATCCTGATCGGCTTCACCCTCGGCGCCCTCTGGCTGCTGCTCCCGCTGCTCTGGCGGGACTGGGCGATCCGGCTGCGCTTCCCGCTCTGGCTGATCCTGCTCGCCCTGCCGCTGCCGTTCGTCGCGGTGATCCTCGGCTGGATCGCCCGCGAGGTCGGCCGGCAGCCCTGGGTGGCCTACGGTCTGCTCCCCACCGAACAGGCCGTCTCCGGCGTCGACGCCGGCGTGATGCTCGCCTCGCTGATCGGCTTCAGCCTGCTGCTTGGCACCCTGGCGGTGGCCAACTGGGTGCTGCTGGCCCGGCACGCCGCCCGGGGCGCGGCCGATCCGGCCCTGGGCCGGCCGCCCACCCAGCCGCCCGCCGACACCCGTCCCGCGCCCGCCTTCGCCTGAGGGAGAGACCACCGTGGAACTCGCCTGGTACGCCCTGCTCGGCCTCTTCTTCGCCAGCTACCTGGTGCTCGGCGGCTACGACTACGGCGTCGGGCTGCTGCTCGCCCGGGGCACCGACCCGGCCCGCCGCCGCGCGGCGCTCAACGCCGTCGGCCCGTTCTTCCTGGGCAACGAGGTCTGGCTGGTCGCCGCCGTCGGCATCCTGTTCGGCGCCTTCCCCGTGCTGGAGGGTGAGCTGCTCTCCGGGTTCTACCCGGCGGTGGTCGGCGCGCTGGTCGGGGTGATCCTGGTGACCGCCGGGGTGCAGTTGCGCAGCCGCCCGGCCGGCGAGCGGTCCCGGGCCGGGTGGGACCGGGTGGTGGTGATCGGCAGCCTGCTCGCCGCGCTCGGCTGGGGCGCCCTGCTGGCCGGCCTGCTCCAGGGCGTGCCGCTGCACGCCGACGGGCACGTCGCCGGGATCACCCACCTGTTCACCCCGTTCGTGGCCGCCGCCGGGCTGGCCGTGGTGGCGCTGGTCGCGGCGCACGGCGCGACCTTCCTCACCCTGCGGCTGCCGGCCGCCGACGCCGAAGCGACCGGCCGGCTGGCCCGCCGGCTGATCCCGGTGGCCCTCGCCGCGATCGGCACGGCCACCGTCCTCGGCCTGCTCTCCGACCGGGTACGCGCCGCCGCACAGCAGCCGGTGGCCGCGCTGCTCGCGCCGGCGCTGCTGGCCGGGGCGCTACTGGTGGCCCGGGCGGCGCTCGCCCGGCGCCGGCCGGGGCTGGCCTTCGCCGCCACCGGGACCGCCCTGGCCGGGCTGGTGGCGCTGGTCGGCGCGACCCTCTGGCCGTACGCACTGATCTCCACCGTCGACCCCGGCGCCTCGCTGACCGTGGCCGACGCGGCGGCCAGCGGCCCCACCCTGCGACTGCTGGGCTGGCTGACGGTGCCGCTCCTGCCGGCCCTACTAGGCTTTCAGCTGATGTGCTGGTGGGTTTTCCGGGGACGGACCGACGGCAGGGCACCGGTGTACTGGTGAACCGCCGTCCCTTCGACCCGCGTCTGCTGCGCCGGGTCCCCGCGGCCCGGCGCGACCTCGCCGTGCTCGCTTTGCTGGGCGTGGTCGCCGCGGGGCTGGTCGTGGCCCAGGCGACCGCGCTGGCGGCGCTGCTGGCGACCGCGTTCGAAGGTCGGCTGGACCGGCCGGCGCTGGCCGGCTTCGTCGCCGCCGTGGCCGCGCGCTCGCTGCTGGTCTGGGCGCAGGGCACCGTGTCGGCGCGGGCCGCCGCGACGGTCAAGGCGGCGCTGCGGGTGGAACTGCTCGGCGCGGTCGGGCGGCACGGCCCCGGCTGGGTCGCCGGGCAGCGTGCCGGGCAGCTGGCCACCCTGGCCGGGCGCGGGTTGGACGCCCTGGACGCCTACTTCACCGGTTACCTGCCGCAGCTCGTGCTCAGCGTCACCGTGCCGCTGGCCGTGCTGGCCCGGGTCTTCGTGGCGGACTGGAGTTCCGCGCTGATCATCGCGGCCACCCTGCCGCTGATCCCCATCTTCGGGGCGCTGCTCGGCTGGCAGGCCCAGGCCGCCACCGAACGGCAGTGGCGACGGCTGTCGCTGCTCGGCGGGCACTTCCTCGACATGGTCGCCGGGCTGCCCACGCTGCGCGCCTTCGGCCGGGCCCGGGCCCAGGTGGACGCGGTCCGCCGGATGGCCGACGGGCACCGGGTGGCGACCATGAAGACGCTGCGCATCGCGTTCCTCTCCGCCCTGGTGCTGGAACTGGTGGCCACCCTCTCGGTAGCCCTGGTCGCGGTGCCGGTCGGCCTGCGGCTGCTCGGCGGCGGGCTCGCCCTGCAGACCGCGCTGCTGGTACTGCTGCTCACCCCGGAGGCGTACCTGCCGCTGCGGGCCGCCGGGGCCCGGTTCCACGCCAGCATGGAAGGGCTCACCGCGCTGGACGAGGCGCTCACCGTCTCGGCCACGCCGCCGGCGCCGGAGGGCACGCACGGTCCCGCCCCGGACGGACGGGCGGAGATCCGGTTCGAGTCGGTGACCGTCGAGTACGAGCGCACCACCGCGCTGCGGGACGTCACGCTGACCATCCGGCCGGGCGAGCGGATCGCGATCGTCGGGCCCAGCGGCGCCGGCAAGAGCACCCTGCTCGGTCTGCTGCTCGGCTTCGTCACCCCGACCGCGGGCCGGGTCACCGTGGGCGGCGTCGACCTGGCCGGCGCGGATCCGGCGACCTGGCGCCGGCAACTGGCCTGGGTGCCGCAGCGTGCCCACCTCTTCGCCGCCTCGCTGGCCGACAACATCCGGCTCGGCGCCCCCGACACCCCGGACGCCGCGCTCGCCGCCGCGGTGCACGACGCCGCGCTGGACGACGTGGTCGCCGGGCTGCCCGACGGGTTGGCCACCGTGCTCGGCGAGCGCGGGCACGGCCTCTCCAGCGGCCAGCGGCAGCGGGTGGCGCTGGCCCGCGCGTTCCTGCGGCACGCCCCGGTGGTGCTGCTCGACGAGCCGACCGCCCGGCTGGACAGCGCGTCCGAGGCGGTCGTGCTGGCCGCCACGCGCCGGCTGGTCGCCGGCCGGACCGCGCTGCTGGTCGCGCACCGCCCCGCGTTGCTCGAGGACGCCGACCGCGTGCTGCGGGTCGAGGACGGCCGGGTCACCGAGCTCAGCCCGGTACCGACCCCGGAGGTGATCCGGTGAGCCCGACAGCACCCGCCGTGGCACCGGCTCCGGGCGGTGACGGCCGGCGCGGCGTCGGCCCCGAGCGGGCGGTGCTCCGGCTGGCCCGGCCGTACCTGGGCCGGCTGCTCGGCGCGGGGCTGCTCGCCGCGGTCACCGAGTTCGCCGGACTGGCCCTGATGGCCACCGCCACCTGGCTGCTGATGAGCGCGGCCGGACGGCCGCCGCTGGACCGGCTCACCGTGGCGATCGTCGCGGTCCGGGCCCTGGCGATCAGCCGGGGCGTGTTCCGCTACACCGAGCGGCTCGCCGGGCACGACGCCGTGCTCCGGCTGGTCACCGACGTCCGGGCCCGGGTCTTCGCCACCCTCGCCGCCCGGCGGGCGCCCGAGCAGCGCACCGGGGACGCGCTGAGCCGGCTGGTCTCCGACGTGGAGGCGGTGCAGGACCTGCTGCTCCGGGTGCTCGTGCCGGCCTCGGCGGCCACGCTGGTCAGCGTGGTGGCGGTGGGCGGGGCGGCGCTGATCTCCCCGGCGGCCGCCGGGGCGCTCGCCCTGGGCCTGCTGGTGGCCGGCGTCGCGCTGCCCGCGCTGGCCACCGCGATCACCCGGCGCGCCGCCGCCGAGGTGGCGCCGCTGCGCGGGGCGCTGGCCACCGACGCCGTCGACCTCACCCACGGCGCGGCCGACCTGGCCGCGTTCGGCGCCACCGGGTCCGCGCTGGCGGCCGCCGAGCGGCGCGCCGGGCGGCTGGCCCGGCTGGAACGACGGCTCGCCGCGACCGGGTTCGCCGTCGACGCGGCCGGGGTGCTGGTCGCCGGGCTGACCGCCGGCGCGGTGGTGCTCGTCGCGCTGGCCGGGGACGTGAACGGCGTCCTGGTCGGGGTGCTCGCGGTCGGCGCGCTCGCCGCGGTGGAGGTGGCGCTGGCGCTGGTCGGGGCCGCCCGGCAGTGGACCCAGCTGCGCGCCGGTCTGACCCGGGTCGCGGCCCTGCTCGACGCCACCCCGGCCGACGCCACCCCGGCCGACGCCACCCCGGGCGGCGCCGCCCCGGCCCTCCCGGTGCCGGCCGACGCCACGCCGGCCGGTGGCGGTGCGGCGGCGCCCGGCGCCGCGACGGTGACCACGGCCGCCCCGCACGACGTGCGGTTCGCCGGCGTGACCGTGCGCTACCGGGCCGGCGCCGCACCCGCCCTGGAAGGGTTCGACCTCCACCTGCCCGCCGGGCGGCGGGTCGCCGTGGTCGGGCCGAGCGGCGCGGGCAAGAGCACCATCGCCGCCGTCCTCACCGGGTCGGTACGGCCCGAGGCGGGCCGGGTCACCCTGGACGGGCGGGACCTGTCGGCGTATCCCGAGCAGGAGCTGCCCCGGGCGGTCGGCGGCCTGCTCGCCGAGGCGTACGTCTTCCACGCCTCGGTCCGGGACAACCTGCTGCTCGGCCGCGCCGGCGCGAGCGACGACGAGCTGGCCGCGGCGACCGCGGCGGCCGGCCTGCTGGACTGGGTACGCGAGCAGCCGGAGGGCTGGGACACGGTGGTCGGCGAGGAGGGCGGGCAGCTCTCCGGCGGCCAGCGGCAACGGCTCGCGCTGGCCCGGGCGCTGCTCGCCGCCCCGGGCGTGCTGGTGCTCGACGAACCGACCGAGGGGCTCGACCCGGCCGCCGCCGACGCGGTGCTCGCCTCGACGCTGGCCGCCACCCCGCCCGGGCACTCGGTGCTGCTGATCAGCCACCGGCTCAGCGGGCTGGCCGGGCTGGACGAGATCGTGGTGCTGGACGCTGGCCGGGTGGTCCAGCGCGGCCGGCACGCCGACCTGGTCGCGGCCCCCGGCTGGTACCGGGACCAGTGGCGGCTCCAGGAGGCGGCCGAACGCGGGTATCTCGCGCTGACCCCCTGACCGCGCCTCCGGGTCCGGCCAGGGTTGTCCCGGACGACGCACGGCGGGCAGCCGTGGCAGGGTGGAGCCATGTCCGGCGGTGACGAGGTGTTGGTGGAGGCGCGCCTGCGCGAGCTGGGTGACCGGCTGCGCGGGCCGGTACGACTCAAGTCCGACCTGTTGACCGAGGCCCGGCACGGCCTGCTGGACGCCGTCGAGGCGTATCGGGAGGGCGGGCTGTCGCCGACGGAGGCGCAGCGGCGCGCGGTGGCCGAGTTCGGCAACCCGGCGCAGCTGGCCCCGGCGTACCAGGCCGAGCTGGCGGTCGGCGCGCTGCGCGGGCTGGCGCTGCGGGTCGTCGCGGTGGCCGCCGTCGCGATCGTCGCCGGTGACCTGACCTGGCAGGGGGCGAGCTGGAGCGACGGCCCCCGGCCGCCGGCCGGCTACCTGCTCCTCTCCGCCTCGATGGACTGGCTCTGGATCGCCGCGTTCGCGCTGGCGACGGCCGGGCTGCTGGTGGCGACGGGCGCCGACCGGTGGGGTGTGCCGGGCGCGGCCGCGCTCAACCGGGTGGTCGGCGCCGGCCTGACCGGCGTCCTCGTCCTCGCGGCGGCAGCCGGCACGGCACTGTTCGCCTGGTCGGTCGGGCTCTGGGAGGCGGCCCTCACCTGGCCGCCGATGATCGTCGGCGCGGTGCTGGTCGGCGCCGCGCAGCTCTGGATCGGCCGCGCGGCCCGCTCCTGGCTGACCGCCGCCCGCTGACCATCCCGCGCCCGCGCACGGCCGACGGTCAGGCCGGGGCGCCCGGCGGCGTCTCGGGGTCGAGGAAACGCCCGACGGTCGAGCTGAACTCGCGCCAGCCGGAGCGCTCTCCGGCCAGCGCGCGCCGGCCGGCGTCGGTGAGCTGGTACGTCCGGCGCTCCCGCCCGTTGACCGTGCTCCAGCTGCTGGCCACGTGCCCGGCCCGCTCGAGCCGACGCAGCGCCGGGTAGATGGTGCCGGTGGGCAGGTCCAGGTGGCCGTCGCTGCGGGTGCGCAGCGCCTCGATGATCGCGTAACCGTGCAGGGCGCCCTGCTCCAGCACCGCCAGCAGGAGTGCGTCGAGGTGTCCGTGCAGCGCCTGGGCCTTCATGTGTAGCTACGCTACTTGTCCGTCGGCGGAATGGCCACCGGGGTGCGGGCACGGCCTCCCGGAGCCGCCCACTAGGGTATGTGCCCAGAGTCACTCGCCGGCACGGGACGCCGACGGGTGGGCAACCCGAAGCACACGGAGGTCAGCGTGGCCCGTCAGTCGCCCCAACGGCCCGACGCCGACGAGCCGGAGCTCGACGAGACCGACGGCCCTGTCGAGCCCGACACCACGTCCGCGTCGGCCGAGGCCGCCCGCGCGCTCTGGGACGAGCTGCGGATCGACCCGGTGGAGATCGCCCTGCCGGCCGGCACCGGCTACACGCTGCGGGCGTACCGGCCGGCCCGGGAGCTGACCCCCACCGACGTCGCCGAGCGCGACCAGGACGACCCGTTCCTGGCCCGCCGCCAGGTGATCGAGGAGGAGGATGACGACGAGTCCGTCGTCATCCTCGACGAGGACGTCGCCCACCAGTTCGCCGAGAGCGACGAGGAGGAGGCGAAGTCCCGTCGCCGCGGCAAGGACGACGAGGACGCCGAGGCCGAGGAGGACGAAACCGAGGACGAGGCGGGCGACGAGGAGGTCCCGGTCTTCCTCAGCCACCGGGGCCGGCTGCTGCTGTTCAAGACCCCGGAGTCGCTGGTCAGTTTCGTCCGCTCGGGCGCGCCGAACGATCTGTCCCAACTGGACAGCTGGAATGAATTGTCCGAACGGGTCGAGCCGGCCGACATCGCCCCGCTGGACGAGGACATCTACGAGCTGGACCTGGTCGTCGAGAACCTGCGGGGCGGGCACGACGCCTGGGACACCACCCTGCTGATCGAGGCCGGCGAGATCGCCCGTGACCTGGCGTACGCGCTGCGCCTGCCGGCGGTGCTGGACATGCTCTCCGCCGGCTCCAGCCTCGACGACCTGGACGAGGCGCTGCGGGCCACGGTCGACGGCGGCATCGGCGGTTTCCTCGGCCGTCGGCGGCTGAAGAAAATCGGGGCACAAACCGCAAGTCTGGGTTGGCGCACCATTGTCGGCAAGATCTCTGCGGTCGTGGACTGGCGCGACTGACGCGTTCCAGGGAGCATCAGTCTCTGGCAGAGAAAGACCTGTGTCCCGGGAGGAGGACGACGCCGTGGCGCTCGTGCGCGTGTACTGCGGTCTGGCCTCGGCGGATCCGGCCGACCGACCGGTTTCGGCCGGTTCGACGCTGACGTCCGCTGTGGTCGACGACGCAGGCCGTCTGCTGCATGTCTGCGAGGTCGGCGACGATGCGGCGGGCTACGCCCGACTGGTCGCGCTGCTCGTGGAGCGGTCGGGCGGGCCGAGCGGTGCGGCGATCGCCGCGGACAGCGACGACCACACGGTCACGTCGCTGCTCAGCGCCGCGGGTCGCCCACTGGCGATTGCCGACGACGATTCCGTCGACGACTTCGCCGAGCGGTTCGCCGACGACGACTCGCTGGAGGAGATGCAGTCCCCGCCCGTCGAGCGACGCGCGGTCGGCCTGGCCCGCGCCCTGCAGGCCGGCGCCCTCTCCGCGGTCACCCTGCCGGCACCCCGGGACCTCGCCGGCTACAAGCAGGTGCTCGCCGCGCACGCCGCGCTGGCCAGCGGCCGGCACTCGGCCGCCGTGGCGCTGCGCGAGGTGCTCCGCGAGCTCTACCCGGCCGCGCTACGCGCCTACCCGGACCCGGCCGAGCCGGTCCCGCTGGCCGTCCTCGACGCGCTGCCGGAGCCGGGCATGCTGACCGGCACCGTCTCCCGCGGCCGCGAGGTCTCGGTGGCCGCCGACGCCATCGCGGCCCACCTCGCGACGGACGGCGTGGCCGATGCCGAGGAGATCGAGGAGGCGGTGACCGCGCTGCGCGTGGCCATCTCCGAGACCCCCCGCCGGGCGGCGGTCAACCGTGCCCTCACCACCGCCGTGGCGGAGACCGTGCGCCAGGCCGTCGCCTCGGTCCGGGCCTGTGACGCCGGCTGCGACGCGCTGGTCGGTGCGCTCAGCGCCCGGGTCAGCACGCCCGCGCCCCCGGCGCCCGGCCGGCGCGCCGCCGCCCGGCGCGGTGAGTCGGTCGGCGAGCTGCCCGGCCTGACCACCAGCACCGCCGGGCTGCGCACGATCCGGCCCGCCGAGCATCAGCCGGCGGCGTCCGGCGGCCGGCGCAGCCGTCCCGAACCGGTCTCCGGCGGCACTCCCCCGCCGTCACCCCGCCCGCTCGGCCCGCCGCCGGTCGCGCCGGCGCCGGTCACCCCGCCGCCGGTGGCGCCGCGGCCGGTCACCCCGGCCGCGGCGGCCGGTACGCCGGTCTCCGGCGCGCCGGCCCACACCGAGCCGGCCCCGCGCCGGGTCGACGGCCCGACCAACCGGCCGGTCTCCGCGCCGCCACCGCCGCCCGGGATCACCCCGATCGCGCCGGCGCAGCGCGGCACGGTGCCCCCGGCCGAGGCCGGGGAGCCCTTCCGGCCCACGCTGACCACCGCAGCGATCAACAGCGCCCGCGCCGAGCGGCAGCGCACCGTCATCCCGCCCCGGCCGAAGACCAACGGCGAGGCGCCGACCGGCGGCTTCAGCGCCACCGACCTGAGCATCCCGGTGCCCACGCCCCGGCCGGACCAGGAGCCGTCGGCCCCGCCGGGCTCCCGCGCCAACTGGCCGCTGGTGAACAACCCGGAGGATCCGGCCGACAGCTCCGCCAACAACCCCGTCGTCGGCTCGTACGGCGACCGGGGTGGGCGCGGCGTCGACGCACCCACCGATCCCGGCGTCGAGCGTCGGGTCACCCCGCCGTGGCTCGCCGACGACCTGCCCCAGGAGCCGCCGATGCTGCGGCTCGTGGAGCCCCCGCCGATGGCCGACCGGGCACTGCGCGACGGGCTGAACCCGCCCACCGACCCGCAGCTCGAGACGCCGCCGCTGCGCCTGGTCGACCGGGAGGACGCCCCGCGCAACGGCCGGCCGGCCCCTGCCCGTACCGAGCGCCCGGCCGCCGAGCACCGGCCGCCGCCGCCGGTGGAGCGTCGTCCCCCGCCGGTCTCCGACGAGGGTGACGGCGACCTGCTGATCTTCGCCCAGGCGAAGTCCGCCTGGTTCGTCGGGCACACCGAGTCGACCGACCTGGAGTGGTCGACCACGGCCGACACGGGCTGGCAGGCGGCCGAGCAGGCGGCCCGCCCGGCGGTGGGTGCCGAGACCAAGGCCGGGCTGCCCAAGCGCGTTCCGCAGGCGAACCTCGTCCCCGGCTCCCCGCTGCGCGAGGAGCGTCCACTCCGGATCGTCCGGGACGCGGCGAGCCTCGCCGAGAACACCACCGGGTACTTCCGGGGTTGGCGGCGCGGCCAGGAGATCGGCGGGTTCGCGGTCGGCGGCCGGCCGGGCCGGGAAGCCGCCGGCGGCTGGGACTTCAGCCGCGACACCGGCGACCGCGACGACGAGCGGGAGTACGAGTACCGGTCCGCCGGCTACCGCTCCTGATCGGCGGCGCACGCCACCAGGCACCTCGCCCCTGGTCACCGGACGCTCGTCGTCCTCGGTGGCCAGGGGCGCTGTCGTCTGCCCGTAGGTCCGGCGACGACGCGGCCCGCGCCGGCGTTGCCCTCGACCCCCGTCATCGTCGACGCCCGCCCCTACGGCCTGGCCAAAGCGCGGCCAGCGACGCCCCCGCCGGTCCTCAGAGACACGCGGCCGCCGTTGGTCTTTCAGCCTGCACCGTGCCGGCCCCGCCTCCCCGCGGTACCGGTGCCCACGTTCGTCCGCCAGCGGGCGGTACACGGGCCCGGACGCCGCCCTGAGCCCGTCGTCGGCACCGCTCCCGTCCCATCTGCTGCCCCCGGCACCCCGAGGCGCTCCGGCACGCGGTCTCCGGTCACGCGGACGCGCCGGCCGCGCTTGCGGCGTCCGCCGTAGACGGCATGCCGATCGCCCGCATGAGTCAGACGGGCCGCCGATGTCACGACGGACGCCCGCACACAGCCCTACGGTGTCCACCGTCGACGGCGTACCGACCGACGCGCCAGGCGGGCCGGATGCGGGCGACGCCCACACGGCGGTAGACGTCCACCGTGTACCGCGGAGCGGCCGACGGCGTGCGTCGGGTGGTCGGCGCCCGCTCAGTGCTCGACGTCCACCGTGGATCACTAGACGTGCCGCAGAACGAGTCGGGTGGGTGGCGGCGTCGCTGACGGGCGCAGCGCACCACGGTGGACGACGCGGCGGCCGGAGCGGGGACAGGGCAGGACGCCCGAGGGCGACGGGGGCCACCGGGTGCGGGGCGGCGACGTCGGCCCGCACCAGGGCAGCAACCAGCGCCCGGTGGCACGGGGCCACCGGGCGCTGGGCGGACGATCAGGCCGGCGCGACCGCGCGCGAACGGCGCATGGTGAGCACGTACTCGACCAGCGAGATCAGCACGTGCTTCGTCGACTCCCGATTCCGGGCGTCGCAGGCCACCACCGGCACGTCGCTCGAGATCGCCAGCGCGTCCCGGACGTCCTGCGGGTCGTGGTACTGCATCCCGTCGAAGCAGTTGATGGCCACCAGGTACGGCAGCCGCCGGTGCTCGAAGAAGTCGATCGCCGCGAAGCAGTCGGCCAGCCGGCGGGTGTCCACCAGCACGACCGCGCCGATCGCCCCGCGCACCAGTTCGTCCCACATGAACCAGAAGCGGGTCTGACCCGGCGTACCGAACAGGTACAGGATCAGGTCGCGGTCGATCGAGATGCGGCCGAAGTCCATCGCCACCGTGGTCGTCGTCTTGCCCGGCACCTGCCGGGTGTCGTCGACGCCCACGCCGGCGGAGGTCATGATGGCCTCGGTGGTCAGCGGCGTGATCTCCGAGACCGAGCCGACCAGCGTCGTCTTGCCGACGCCGAATCCACCGGCGATAACGATCTTCGCCGACGTCACGCGCCCGCTCGGGGTCGGCGGGCGGTGCGACATGTCAGAGCCTGCGAAGTCCACTCAGCACCCTCTCCAGCAGTTCAGTGCCCACCGCGTCGTCCGAGTCGTCCAGGATGGTCGGCTCGTGGACCGCGACCAGGCCGTCCGTCGCCATGTCGGCGATGAGCACCCGGGCCACACCGAGCGGGAGCTGCATCCGCGCCGCGATCTCGGCTAGCGACTGCACGCGTCCGTCACACAGCGCGGCGATGTACTGGTGCTCGCGGCCCTGGCCGCTGCTGCCGTTGGCAGCGGCCCTGCCGCGCACCGTCGTCTCGACGAGCGCCTCCAGCGCGATGTCGAGTCGGGGGCGGGTACGACCACGGGTCACGGCGTAGGGACGGACCAACGCTCCGGTCGGTTCGTCACGATCAACCATGTCGCCGCTCACCTCCTTCGTACCCGGCACCGGCTCCATCCGATGGAGCCCGTCTCTCTTGTCGTTGCTGCGCCGCCGACCTCGAGGTCAGCAGGACGTCAGCCCAACATGCCCGCGGCCGCGCGCGGCTGCGGGGTCAGTGCGTCGCCCACCCGGTCGACCAGCAGGGCCATCTCGTAACCGACCTGCCCGACGTCGCAACTGCGCGCGGCGAGCACGGCGAACGAGGAACCGTCGGAGATGGACATCAGGAACAGGAAGCCATTGTCCATCTCCACCACCGTCTGCAGCACCGCGCCTCCCTCGAAGCAGCGGGCCGCGCCCTGGGTCAGGCTGACCAGGCCGGACGCGATCGCGGCCAACTGGTCGGCCCGGTCACGCGGGAGATCCCGTGACGACGCGAGGAGCAGGCCGTCCGCGGAGACGGCGACCGCATGCGCGACACCGGGCACCCGGTCGGCGAAGTTGGCCAGCAGCCAACCGAGATCCTGCGTAGTTGTCATCCTTCTTGCTCCTTCTGCCCGCTCCCGGCCATCGGGCCTGAGCCAGACTGCGAGGATTGCTGCCCTCCCGGAGTCTCCTCCGGGCTGGTCGGGTTGCTGTCGGACGGGTGGCTACGCCCTCGCTGGACGCCGCGGTGATAGGCGGAGAGCAGGCCACGGACGGACTCCGGCGTCCGCCGTTGCACCGAGGTGGTCGGCTTCTCCACCGCGCCGGGCACCAGCTGCGCCATCGGGGTGCGCTTCGGCAGCCCGGTGGGCGTGGTGGCCGCCACCGGCACCGCGCTGGCGGCCGACGCCGCCCGCCAGCCCTCGTCGGCCGCGGTCTCCCAACCGCTCTCGCCCGGCTGCGGCGACCGCCGGCTGGCGAGGCCCTCGGCGGCGGCGGGGCGGCCCCCGCCGTTCGCTGTCGCCCCGTTCTCGCGCGGCGCTCCTCCGGCCGTCGGTGTCTGTGCCATCGGTGCGTTACCTGTCGTTGCGGGTGGTGTCTGCTGCACGGCGCGACCCGCGGCGTCGACCCTGGCGAACTGCTGGGTCGCGGCGGAGCCGTTCGTCGCCGCCGCCTGCCCGGCGCCGGCCGCCTCCTCGGGACCCGGTCGACGGGTACGGAACCAGGCGGACTCGAGCTCCCGGAAGATCGGCAGCTCCATCGTCTCGTCCGCGTACCGCTGCCGGTTCTGCGCCTGCGGGGTCGTCGGTCGGGCCGGCGCGGGCGGTGCGGCCGGGGTGGCGGCCGGTCGGGCCATCGGGGTCGGCGCCGGGTTCGGGGCCGGCTGGTCCGTACGCGGCATCCGCGGCAGCTCGGTGGTCATGTCCAGCGCGGCGGCCAGCCGCTCGGGCACCGGCGGGGTGGCCGGGTCCCGGTCCGCCCCGGCGACCGGCGGCCAGGCCGGCGGCGCCGAGGTGTTCGGCGGCGTCACCGGGCGCTGCGGCAGCTGGCCACCCGACGAGACCGGCTGACCGGAGACCGGCATCCCGGAGACCGGGGACGAGGAGACCGGCATGCCCGAGACCGGCGGGGAGGAAACCGGCGGCCCCGAGTACGGCGGAGCCGAGTGCGGCGAGCCCGAGTACGGCGGAGCCGACTGCGGCGACCCCGAGTACGGCGGCGCCGACTGCGGCGACCCCGAGTACGGCGGCGCCGACTGCGCCGACCCCGAGTACGGCGGGGCCGAGTGCGGCGGCACCGGCGGAGCGGAGACCGGCGGCGGGAAGTACGGCCGCGCCTCCGGGCTGCTCGGCAGCTGCCGCGGGATGCCGGACTGCTGGCCGGTGGTGCCCGGGTCGGCGTCGGTCGCCCGCCGCTGCGGCAGCGGGTCGATCGGCTGGCCGTTAGTGGTGCGCGGGGCGAAGGCGTCGCCGCCGTTGGCCCCGGTCGCGCCGGTGAGGTCCGACCAGGCCGGCATGCCGCGCCCGGCGCCGGCCGGGGCCGGGCTGCCGGTGCCGTTGCGGGGCGCCGGCTCGAACGGGCGGCCACCCAGGGTGACCTGGTTGCCGGACTCGCTCGTCCGCGGGCTGTTGGGCAGGTTGCCGAGCGCCGGCAGCGCACCGAAGGCGGGTGCCGGGCCGGACGACTGCGGGTTGCCGGCGGGCAGCGCCGGGGCCGACTGCGCCCGCCCGGCCAACGCCCGGGGGACCAGCACCGACGGCGGCAGCGTGACGTCCGCCACGGTGCCCCGGTCGGCGCCGGGACGCAGCTCGACCTTCACCCCGTGCCGGGACGCCAGCCGGGCGACCACGACCAGGCCCATCATCCGGGAGACGGCCACGTCCACCTGCGGCGGCGTGGCGAGCCGCTCGTTGAGCTCGTACAGCTGGTCGGGGCTGATGCCGATGCCGCGGTCCTCGACGTAGAGCGAGGCGCGGTCGCCGACCCGGCGGGCCTCGATCATCACCTGCGAGTCCGGCGGCGAGAACGCGGTCGCGTTGTCGAACAGCTCGGCGACCAGGTGGACCAGGTCGTTGACCGCGTGCGCGGCGACCTCGATGTCCCGGTCGATGACCCCGAACTCGATCCGGGTGTAGTGCTCGACCTCGGACTGGGCGGCCCGGAGCACGTCGATCAGCGCGGCCGGCTCCCGCTGCACGCGGGTCGAGTCGGCACCGGCGAGGACCAGCAGGTTCTCGTCGTTGCGGCGCATCCGGGTGGCGAGGTGGTCCAGCTGGAACAGCTCGGCCAGCCGGTCCGGGTCCTCCTCGCCGCGCTCCAGCCGGTCCAGGTGACCGATCAGCCGGTCGACCAGGATCTGCGACCGGCGGGCCAGGTTGACGAACATCGTCGCGACGGAGGCGCGCAGCGCGGCCTGCTCGGCGGCGGTCCGGACGGCCTCCAGGTGGACGGCGTTGAACGCCTCGGTCACCTGGCCGAACTCGTCCTTGCTGCGCACCGGCAGCGGCTCGGCGATCTGGTTGGCCAGCTGGGTCGGGGAGAGCTGCCCGGTGACCTGCGGGTCACGCAGTCGGGCCACCGCCTGCGGCAGGCCGTACTGGGCGACGGAGAGGGCGCCCTGGCGCAGGTCGCGCAGCGAGCGGGCCATCGAGCGGGCGACCAGGTAGGCGAAGAGGATGGCCAGCAGCAGCATGCTCAGCAGCAGGCCGGACTCGAGGAACACCTGGCGCTGCACGCCCGAGCGGATGTCGTCGGCCTTGGCGACCACGTCGCGGTCGAACTTCGACTCCACGATGCGGATCAGGTCGGCGTTGGCGACGATGGCCGCGTCCCACTGGTTGGCGTCGAACGGCGCGCCGGCCAGGGTGTCGCTGGTGTTGGTGTCGCGCAGCCAGGCCCGGTAGGTGTTGGCTTCGCGCAGGTCGGGACCGGCGACGGTGCCCTGGTAGAGGTCCCGCTCGGCCTGGTTGGCGACCACTCCGAAGCTCTGGCGCGCCTGTTCCTGACCGGTATCGCTGGAGATGTAGTCGGTGCGCAGGGCCGGGGTGATCTTCTTGAAGATCAGCACCCGGTGCACCACGTTCCGCTGCTGGGAGAGGAACTCCTTGTGGCGGGCGACGGCCGTGGCGGCGCGCATCCGGTCGCTCAGGTCGCTGTCACCAGCCAGTTGGGTGGCCGAGTCGCGGACGGCCAGCAGCCGGTTGATGATCTCGTCGTACTGCTGGACGGCCGGGACGAGACCGTACTTGCCGTTGAGCACCTGGCTGCGGGTGGCGGGCAGGTCCTTGAGGTCCCCGTCGATCTCGTCCAGCAGCCGCTCGAAGTTCGTCGGCAGGTCCTCGACCTCGGCCCGCTGCTGCGAGTAGGGCGCCCGGGCCTGGTCCACCCGGCCGTTCGCCTGGTTGTACGCGTCCTTGTAGGGGTCCGCCTGGGCCGGCGGCGCGCCCAGCAGCCGCAGCGCGGCCGTCCGCTCGTCCTGCAGGTTGTCGACCAGGTCACCCGAGTAGCCGACGAGGCTGGCCAGGTCGCCGGCCCGGTTGGCGTTGTTGAGCGTCTGCAGGTGGTCGATCAGACCACTGGTACCCACGACGA
This sequence comes from Micromonospora sp. LZ34, assembly GCF_052981855.1. NCBI lineage: Bacteria > Bacillati > Actinomycetota > Actinomycetes > Micromonosporales > Micromonosporaceae > Micromonospora > Micromonospora sp. LZ34. The sequence goes on along the minus strand of NZ_JBRIQN010000004.1, from coordinate 101,210 downwards.
CCGTGGCGATGGTCGGCACGATCATGATGAGACCGAGCTTGGACCAGATCGGCATGTCGCGGAGCCGACCGGCCGGCCGGCGCAGCCGCGACAGGAAAGAGCCCGCCGTCTTTGGCCGTTTGCTCACGTCACCGCCCTCGCGATTCAGCGTCCGCGTTGCCCTCGGGCAACGCCCAGCGGCCGACCCGGCGGGTCGGACCATCCGAGATTCCATCACGCCGCCCCGCAAGAAGAAAGCCCAGGTTGGCCCTCGCCGAAGGTGTGATGAGATGTTGATGCGATTTGATAGCAATCCGTCTGGCCGGAGTCACTGAAGGTAATGGATCACCCCCACCGCGTTGTGCTGCTCGCGGGCCCCTCAGGGTCCGGAAAGTCGTACATAGCGCAGCGAACCGGGCTTCCGGTGCTGTGCCTGGACGACTTCTACAAGGACGGCGATGACCCTACGTTGCCACGGCAAAACGGCCAGGTGGACTGGGAGTCGCCGCTCTCCTGGGACGCCGTCGCGGCCGTCGAGACAATTGCCCGACTGGCCCGGGAGGGTCGGGCGGACGTGCCGGTCTACGCCATCGACGCCGACCGCCGGGTGGCCACCCGGCCATTTGATATCGCCGGTTCGCCACTTTTCGTGGCCGAAGGGATTTTCGCCGCCGAGATCGTCGAGGAGTGCCGGCGGCGCGGGCTGCTCGCCGGGGCGTACGCCCTGCGGCGGCCGCGCGGCGCCACCTTCGTCCGCCGGCTGGCCCGCGACCTCGCCGAGCAGCGCAAGGCGCCCCGGGTGCTGATCCGGCGCGGGGTGGCGCTGCTGCGCGCGGAGCCGGCGGTGCTGCGCCGGCAGACCGGCCTGGGCGCGGAGGCCGCCCGGGCCCGCGAGGTGCTGCGCGGGGTGTCCGGCCTGCTCGCCGGCCACCCGCACCGCCGGTGATCAGGGCAGCAGCTTGGCGTACGCCGGCTTGATCACCTCGTCGATGATCTGCAGCCGCTGGTCGAACGGGATGAACGCGCTCTTCATCGCGTTGATGGTGAACCACTGCAACTCGCGCCAGCCGTAGCCGAACGCCTCCACCAGCAGGGCCATCTCGCGCGACATCGAGGTGCCGCTCATCAGCCGGTTGTCGGTGTTCACGGTGACCCGGAAGCGCAGGTCCCGCAGCAGCCCGATGGGGTGCTCGGCGATCGACGCGGCGGCGCCGGTCTGCACGTTCGAGGACGGGCACAGCTCCAGCGGGATCCGCTTGTCCCGCACGTACGCGGCCAGCCGGCCGAGCTTCGGCTCCGGGCCGGGGGTGATGTCGTCGACGATGCGCACCCCGTGGCCGAGCCGGTCCGCCCCGCACCACTGGATCGCCTGCCAGATCGACGGCAGCCCGAACGCCTCGCCGGCGTGGATGGTGAAGTGGAAGTTCTCCCGCTGGAGGTACTCGAAGGCGTCCAGGTGCCGGGTGGGCGGGAAGCCCGCCTCGGCGCCGGCGATGTCGAAGCCGACCACCCCGACGTCCCGGTGCCGCACCGCCAGCTCGGCGATCTCCTGCGAGCGGGCGGCGTGCCGCATCGCGGTGAGCAGGGTGCCGACCCGGATCGGGCTGCCCGCCTCGGCCGCCATGGCGCTGCCCTCGGCGAAGCCGGCCAGCACCGCCTCGACCACCTCGTCCAGCGACAGGTCCCGCTCCAGGTGCTGCTCGGGGGCGAACCGCACCTCGGCGTAGACCACCCCGTCGGCGGCCAGGTCCAGCGCGCACTCCCGGGCCACCCGGCGCAGCGCCGACGCCGTCTGCATGACGGCGACGGTGTGCGCGAACGTCTCCAGGTAGCGCTCCAGCGAACCCGAGTCGGCCGCCTCGACGAACCAGCGACCCAGCGCCACCGGGTCGGTGGTGGGCAGTTCGTGGCCGACCTCGGCGGCCAGCTCGACGACCGTCGCCGGCCGCAGGCCGCCGTCGAGGTGGTCGTGCAGCAGCGCCTTCGGAACCTTGACGATGTCCTCGTACCGGATTGTCGCGACCATGCCCAGACCCTAGTCGGCACCCGCCTGCCGGCCGATCCGACCGGCGCAACGGGTCAGGGACGCCAGCCGTAGACCCGCTCGACGGCGAGTCGCAGCACCAGCCGGCCGTCGGCGACCATCGCCGCCCGGTAGTCGGCCCAGTCGGGGTGTTCTCCCCGGATCTCCCGGTAGACCTCGACCAGCTCCTCGACCGTGGCGTCGTCCTCGGCGGCGGCCGGCGGGCTCAGGGTGACCAGCCCCTCCGCGACGGCGTACGCCCCGCCGTCGGCCGTGCTGACCTGGAAGCTGGCCCGCGGGTCGCGGCGCAGGTTGCGTACCTTGGCCCGGTCGGCGGTGGTCGAGCACCGGATCAGGCCGGGCTCGGCGAGGTAGTCGACGTTGGAGAGCTGGGGTCGGCCGTCCCGGCGGAGGGTGACCAGGACGCCCCGCCCGCGCCGCCCGAACAGCTCCCAGAGCCGGGCGCTCACGCGGGCACCCGCAGCGGCGCGAGGGCGGCGGCGAGCCGGGCCACCTCGTCGAGCATCGCCTCGGCGGCGACGTCCCGACCGGCGTCCGGCACCAGCGCGCCGGTGTCGTCGAGCGCCTGGCGCAGGAACACGGTCACCGCCTCGTTCGCCGGCACCATCTTGAGGGTGGTCACCACCTGCTTGATCATCTGGACCGCACGCAGGCCCCCGGAGGTCATGCCGTAGCTGACGAAGCCGACCGGCTTGTACTGCCACTCGGTGTAGAGGTAGTCGACGGCGTTCTTCAACGGCGCGCTGAAGCCGTAGTTGTACTCCGGCATGACGAAGACGAAGGCCTCCCCGGCGTCGACGATGGCGCTCCACTCGCGGGTGTGCCGGTGCAGGTAGCGCCCCTCGGACGGGTGGTGCGGCTCGTCGTGGAAGGGAAGGTCGAGTTCGGCGAGGTCGACCAGGCGCACCTCGTCGAAGGCGCCGTGGCGGGTGGCGAGTTCGGTGAACCAGTCGCCGATCCGGCGGCCCACCCGGCCGGGCCGGGTGCTCGCGACGATGACGGTCAGGCAGGGCATGGCGGGGTCACTCCGATGGGGGTGGGCCGGCCGGCGGCCGGCACGGTGAACTTCGGGATGAGGTGGTGCGCCAGCGGCCCGATGCTGACCGCGTAGAGCAGGGTTCCGGGCCCGACGGTGCCGCCGAGCGCCCAGCCGAGCGCGAGTACGCCCAGTTCGATGGCGGTGCGTACCCGGCGGATCGGCAGGCCCCGGGCGGCCAGCCCGGTCATCAGGCCGTCGCGCGGCCCGGGGCCGAGGCGCGCACCGAGGTAGAGGGCCGTGGCCAGCCCGTTGAGCAGGATGCCGGCGACCAGCAGGCCGGCCCGGGCGGCGACCGGCCCGACCGGGGGCAGGACGGCGAGCACGGCGTCGGCGGTCACGCCCACCACCACCGCGTTCGCCACCGTGCCGAACCCCGGGCGCTGCCGCAGCGGGATCCAGAGCAGCAGCACGGCGACCGCGACCAGGTTGACCACCTGGCCGAGGGGCAGCCCGGTCCGCTCGGCCAGGCCCTGGTGCAACACGTCCCACGACGCGAGGCCGAGGTCGGCCCGGACCATCAGGGCCACGCTGACGCCGAAGAGCACGAGACCGGTGAACAGCCGGAGCAGCCGCCCCGGAAGTTTGGTTGACATGTCACTCACCCTAGGAGCGGGTTGGTGACGTGTCAACCAGATGACTACGATGACCGGCATGGAGCAACCACGCTGGCTCGACGAGCGGGAGCAGCGCGCCTGGCGCGGCTACCGCCGGATGCGCCGCCTGCTCGACCTCGAACTGGCCCGCGAGCTGATGCGGGACGCCGGGCTCTCCGAGCCCGACTACGACGTCCTCTCCGATCTCTCCGAGACCCCCGGGCAGCGGCTGCGGCTCAGCGAACTGGCCGACCGGATGCTCTGGTCCCGCAGCCGGCTCTCCCACCACCTGACCCGGATGCAGCAACGCGGGCTGGTCACCCGCGAGGAGTGCGCGACGGACGGCCGGGGCGCGATCGTCACGCTGACCGCCGCGGGCCGGCAGGCGATCGAGGCCGCCGCCCCCGGCCACGTGGCGGCCGTCCGGCGGCACCTCATCGACCTGTGCACGCCCGAGGAGATCGCCGCCCTGGACGCGCTCACCCACCGGGTGATCGCCCGCCTGACCGATCCCGACCGCCGCGCGGCGCCGACCGCACCGGGCGCCTGACGTGGACGCCCGCATCGTCGACCAGCTGCGCTGCCCGGTCTGCGGCCAGCCGCTGGCCGAGGCGACCGCCGGCACCGCCCGCGCGCTGCGCTGCCCACGCCGGCACAGCTTCGACGTGGCCCGGCAGGGCTACGTGAACCTGCTCGCCGGCCGCGCCCCGCACGCCGGGGACACCGCCGAGATGGTGGCCGCCCGGGCGGACTTCCTGGCCGCCGGGCACTACGACGTCATCTCCGCCGCCCTCGCCGAGGCGGCGACGGAGGCTACGGCCCGGGTCGGGGCGGCGCCGGGCGCCGGGGCGTACCCGCTGGTGGTGGACGCCGGAGCGGGGACCGGCCGCTACCTCGCGACGGTGCTGGCGGCGCTGCCGGACGCCGTCGGTCTGGCGCTGGACGTCTCGAAGCCGGCGCTGCGCCGGGCGGCCCGGGCCCACCCGCGCGCCGCGGCGGCGCTCGCCGACACCTGGCAGCGGCTGCCGCTCGCCGACGCCTCGACCTCGGTGCTGCTGAACGTCTTCGCCCCGCGCAACGGCGCGGAGTTCCACCGCGTCCTGGACCCGGCCGGAGCGCTGCTGGTGGTCACCCCGGCCGACGACCACCTCGCCGAACTGGTCGGCGCGCTCGGCCTGCTCCGGGTCGACCCGGCCAAGCCGGACCGGGTCGCGGAGAGCCTCGGCGACCGGTTCAGCCTGGAGACCGAGACCGGCCTGCGGCGGGAGCTGGCGCTGACCGGCCCGGAGGTGGCGACGCTGGTCGGCATGGGGCCGAGCGCCTGGCACACCGACCCGGCCGGGCTCGCCGCCCGGGTGACCGCCCTGCCCGAACCGGTACGGGTGACCGTGTCGGTCCGGCTGACCGTCTGGCGTCCGCGCTGACCGGTCTGGCGTCCGCGCTGACCCGGAGCCGTCGGCTCAGGTGGAGAGGTCGACCTCTTCCCAGCCCGGAGGCTCGTCGTGGTACGGCCCGCGCAGGATCACCGCCCACTCCAGCGCCCACCGTCGCTGCCCGATCGCGTTGGCGTCCACCAGGCCGGGCGGCGTCCGGCCGGCCCGCTGCACGTCCAGGTACGCCCAGTCCAGGCAGTAGTGCAGGTCGAGCAGGGCCGCCGCGTCGGCGGGGTGCTGCGGGGCGGCCAGGATGCGCGTGCGCCACTGCCCGAAGGTCTCCCCGCCGGCGATGTACGGCATCCGCTCCACCAGCCGCTCGTCCACCGGCAGCGTCGGGTCGAGCTGCTTGGTCAGCCCGAGCACCCAGGCCAGCGCGAAGAGCGCGTCGTGGTGCAGCACGAACGAGCGGTGGTCGCCCCGGCCGCCGGTGACGAACTGCCACTCCGGCGGGGTGACCATCTCGACCAGGTGCGAGGCGAGCAGCCAGCTCATCGCGGCCTGCGGCGGCATCCCGAAGCAGCGCGCCAGGATCAGGTGCAGCACCGCCACCCGCGCCTCGATCTCGGCCGTGGGGCGTAGCTTGATCTGGTCGCCGGGCTCCCAGACCAGCGGGAACTGCGGCGGCGGCAGGGGCAGGCGCAACCGGGACAGCTCGTCCAGGCTGGCTTCGCGCACCTCACGGGGGTCGGGGGCAGCAACGATCACGGCGGAAAATTCCTGTCTGCTCGCGACGGCTCAGCGCCGGTGTTCCCCCTTGGCCTGGGAGAATAGCGTTCCCAGGTGACCAGCACCATGCCGCCCCGGCGGGCCGCTCAGCCGATCCGCTCGATCACCAGCGGGGTCGCGGCCGGGGCGGTCGGGGAGATCCGCACCGCCCGCTCCGCCTCGGCCAGCGCCGCCGGGATCCGCCCGGCGTGCTCGGCGCGCAGCTCGTAGAGGGGCTCGCCGGCCCGCACCGCATCGCCCGGGCGCTTGTGCAGCAGCACGCCCGCCGGCACGCTGACCGGGTCCTCCTTGCGGGCCCGGCCGGCGCCGAGCCGCCAGGCGGCCACCCCCATGGCGTACGCGTCGACCGCCGCGACGAAGCCGTCCGCGTCCGCGCGCACCACCTCGACCTCGTTCGCGGTCGGCATCGGGGCGTCCGGGTCGCCGCCCTGGGCCCGGATCATCGCCCGCCAGGCGTCCATCGCCCGGCCGTCGCGCAGCGCGGCCGCCGGGTCGGCGTCCGGCAGGCCGGCCGCGTCGAGCATCTCCCGGGCCAGCGCCAGGGTCAGCTCGACCACGTCGGCCGGGCCGCCGCCGGCCAGCACCTCGACCGACTCGGTCACCTCCACCGCGTTGCCGATGGCCCGGCCGAGCGGGGTGGACATGTCGGTGAGCAGGGCGACCGTACGCACCCCGTGGGCGCCGCCCAGCTCCACCATGGTCCGGGCCAGCTCGCGGGCGTCGTCGACGGACTTCATGAACGCGCCGGAGCCGACCTTGACGTCGAGCACCAGCGCGCCGGTGCCCTCGGCGATCTTCTTGCTCATGATCGAGCTGGCGATCAGCGGGATCGCCTCGACGGTGCCGGTGACGTCGCGCAGCGCGTACAGCTTGCGGTCGGCGGGGGCGAGCCCCTCGCCGGCCGCGCAGATCACCGCGCCGACGTCCCGCAACTGGGCGATGAACTCGTCGTTGCTGAGCGCCGCCCGCCAGCCCGGGATCGACTCCAGCTTGTCCAGGGTGCCGCCGGTGTGCCCCAGGCCGCGCCCGCTGAGCTGCGGCACGGCCGCGCCGCAGGCCGCCACCAGCGGGGTCAGCGGAAGGGTGATCTTGTCACCGACGCCGCCGGTGGAGTGCTTGTCGGCGGTCGGGCGGTCCACCGCGGAGAGGTCCAGCCGCTCCCCGCTGGCGATCATCGCGGCCGTCCACCGGGCGATCTCCGCCGGGGTCATGCCGCGCAGCAGGATCGCCATGGCCAGCGCCGACATCTGCTCGTCGGCGACCAGCCCCCGGGTGTACGCGTCCACCACCCAGTCGATCTGCCCGTCCGACAGCACCCCGCCATCCCGCTTGGTCCGAATGACGTCAACGGCAGCAAAAGTACTCACCTTGAAGTTCCTATCAGTCGTTGTGCGACCGGCCCTGAAGCCCAGCCGGCCCGAGAGCCGGCGCGATCGGATCCGAGCTCAGGCACCGGGCCAACGAACCGGGATCTCCATCGGCGGCTCGCCCTCGCCGGCCCAGAAGATGGTGCCGGCCGCGTCGACCACCACCACCCGGGGCGTCCGGGCCAGCCCCCAGGTGATCGCCTCCGCCGGGTCGTCCCAGCTCGGGCCCTCCTCCAGCACCCCGGTCTCGGCGCCGGCATCGTCCCCGGCCGACCGCTCCCAGTACGCCGTCCACACCTGCTGGCCGGCGGAGAGATCGGGGTGCACGAAGACGGTGCCGCGGCCGCGCCAGGCGGCCAGCCGCTCCGGCACCACCGGCAGCGGGGTTTCGCCGACCACCTGCTCCAGGTCCTCCACGCCGAAGGCGTGCGGCAGCAGCTCGGCCATCCGCAGCGGCCGGCCCTTCGCCTCGATCAGGCAGTCCGGGCCGCCGTTCTCCCAGAGCAGCTGCCGGCACCGGCCGCACGGCATCAGCGGCTCGCCGGTGGCGTCCACGCAGGAGAGCGCGACCAGCCGCCCGCCGCCGGTGGCGTGCAGCGAGGAGACCACGCCGCACTCGGCGCAGAGCACCACGCCGTACGCGGCGTTCTCCACGTTGCAGCCGACCACCACTCGGCCGTCGTCGACCAGGGCGGCCGCCCCGACCGGGAACTTCGAGTACGGCGCATACGCGTGCCGCATCACCTCGGTGGCGGCGGCCCGCAGCCGGGCCCAGTCGATCTCCATGACGCGCTCTCCCGTCAGCCCTTGATGTACGGCTTGCCGTCCGCGGCCGGCGCCCGGACCCGGCCGACCAGCCCGGCCACCGCCAGGATCGTCGCCAGATAGGGCAGCATGGCCAGGAACTGGCTCGGGATCACGCTGTTGATCGCGCCGAGGTACGTGCCGAGCTGGTCGGCGAAGCCGAAGAAGAGCGCCGCGAGCAGGGCCCCGGTCGGGCTCCACCGGCCGAAGATCAGCGCGGCCAGGGCTATGAAGCCCTTACCGCCGATCATGTTCTTGGTGAACGAGTAGAGCGCCAGCGTGTAGGAGGCGCCACCGATGCCGGCGACCACGCCGGCGAGCAGCACGTTGCGGTAGCGCAGCCCGAGCACCCGGACGCCCAGGGTGTCGGCCGCGGTCGGGTGCTCGCCGACCGCGCGGGTACGCAGCCCCCAGCGGGTCCGGAACAGCGCGATGTGGATCACCAGCACCAGCAGCAGGCCGAGGTAGAGGAAGATGTTGCCGCGGAACAGCGCCGGGCCGAGCACCGGGATGTCCTTGAGCAGCGGGATCTCCCAGTTGGTGAACCGCGGTGCGCTGTTGTACCGCTGCGCGTTGGTCTGCATCAGCCGCTCGTAGAGGAAGCCGGTGACACCGACCGCGAGCAGGTTGAGCACGATGCCCATGACCACCTGGTCGACCAGGTAGCGGATGGCGAAGATGGCCAGCAGCAGCGAGATGAACGCGCCGCCGATCGCCGCCGCGACCAGGCCCACCCAGACGTTGCCGGAGATGCTGCCGAAGAGCGCGCCGCTGAAGGCGCCCATCAGCAGCTGGCCCTCGATCGCCACGTTGACCACGCCGGAGCGCTCGCAGAGCACGCCGGCGAGCGCGCCGAAGATCAGCGGCAGGGCCAGGATGAACGTGCCGCGGACCATGTTGACCAGCGGCATGAAGTTCTGCCCGGCCGGGGCGGCGGAGACCTGCCAGCAGAGGAAGGAGAGCACGAAGCCGACCAGCCCGACGCCGAGCACCAGGACGAACCAGCGCTTCGGCAGCCCGGCGAGTATGGCCGCGCCGGCGGCGATCGCGACGACGCCGAAGAGGATGGCGCCGAACGTGCCGTTGATCTCCAGCGCGGCGCCGGCGGCGTCCTCGCTCAAGGTGAACCGGGCCTGCTGGTCGGTGGCGAGGGCCCCGAAGAGCACCGCCCCGATGAGGCCGAGGCCCAGCAGCGTCAGGCCGATCTTCCGGGTACGGGTCCAGAAGCCCTCGTCGACCGGGGCGACCGCGATGTCGGGGACAGCCATGGTGGACATGAGTTACCAGCCCTTCGCCAGGCTCGTCTGCAACCGGGCGGCGCGTGCGGCCCGGAGCTGGAAGATCGCCTTCACCAGGGCCGGCGCGGCGATGAAGATGACGATCAACGCCTGGAGCACGGTGACCAGCTCCAGTGAGATCCCCGAGTACGACTGCATCCGGTTGCCGCCGGCCTGGAGCGCGCCGAAGAGCAGCGCGGCCAGAGCCACGCCCCACGGCTTCACCCGGCCGAGCAGCGCCACCAGGATGCCGTCGAAGCCGATCTGCGCGACCACCAGCGGGGTCAGCGCGCTGGCGGTGGAGCCGAGCACCATGTTCGAGCCGCCGAGGCCGGCCAGGATCCCGGAGAAGACCATGATCAGCACGTACGTCCGGGTGACGCTGATGCCGGCGGTCCGCGCGGCGTCCGGGTTGGCGCCCACCGCGCGCAGCTCGAAGCCGAGCGTGGAGCGGTTGAGCAGCCAGGCGACCGCCCAGGTGGCCAGCACTGCGAGCAGGATGCCGGCGTGCACCCGCAGGTTGTCACCGAGCAGCCGGGGCAGCTGGGCCGAGACGTCCACCGGCCGGCTGATCGCGTCGGTCCGGTTCGGGTCCTGGATGCCGTTCTGCACGATCAGCCAGGTCAGGAAGTACGTGGCGATGTAGTTGAGCATGATCGTGTTGATCACCTCGTGGGCACCGGCCTTGGCCTTCAGGATGCCCGGGATGAAGCCCCAGATCGCACCGCCGAGCGCACCGGCGAGCACCGCGACCAGCAGGTGCAGGCCCGGCGGCAGCGGCAGCAGGAAGCCGGCCAGCGCGGCCAGGATGACGCCGACGGTGGCCTGGCCCTGCGCGCCGATGTTGAACAGGCCGCCGCGGAAGGCCAGCGCCACCGAGAGCCCGGTGAAGACCAGCGGCGCGGTGTAGGTGAGCGTCTCGGAGATCGGCGCGAGGACCGCCTCCCAGCCGTTGCTGCCGTCCAGCCAGCCGGAGAACGCCTCCGGGTCGAAGACCGCGCCCTTGAAAAGGTTGGCGTACGCCTCGCTGACCAGCGTCCAGCTGGCGTTGATCGCGTCGGACGGCCGGGCCGTGATGTAGCTGTAGGTGGCCAGCACGTCCGGGTCCGAGACGATGATCAGCACCGCGCCGACGATCATCGCGAGCACCAGCGACAGCAGGGTCACGGTGAACGTGTTGGCGGCCCAGAGGTTGTCCAGGAACAGCCGCCCCAGCGACGGCCGGCCCCCGTCGCCCGGCTGCTGCGGCGTGGTGGCCGTCTCGGCCCGCTCGGTGTTGCCGAGCGCGTTCTGCGCGGCCTGCGCCTCGGTCGCCGGCTCCTTGTCCGGGGAGCCCGACCGGGGATCTTGGTTCGTCATGCCTTGTCCTCGCTACCTGGGCCCTCGGGAGCCGCCGCACCGTCGGCGGCCGCCGTCGGGTCGCTGCCCGCCGTCGGACCACCGGTCGCGTCGGGGGTGATACCGGCCATCAGCAGGCCGATCTCCTCACGCGGGGTGTCCGGGCCGACCACGCCGATGATCCGGCCGCGGTACATCACGGCGATCCGGTCGGCCAGGCCGATCACCTCGTCGAGTTCGCTGGAGACCACCATGACGGCGGTGCCGATGTCCCGCTCGCGGATGACCCGGCTGTGGATGAACTCGATGGAGCCGACGTCGACGCCGCGGGTCGGCTGGGCGGCGATGAAGAGCTTCAGCGGCCGGGACAGCTCCCGGGCCACGATCACCTTCTGCTGGTTGCCGCCGGAGAGCGTGCCGACCGGCGCCTCGGCGGAGGAGGTACGGACGTCGAACTGCGCGATCCGCTCCTTGGCCGACTTGGCGATCTCGTCCGGCTTCAGCGCGAGCCCGGCGCCGAATGGCGGCCGGTCGTAGATGTCCAGCACCAGGTTCTCCGCGACGCTGAACTCCTTGACCAGGCCGTCGACGCTGCGGTCCTCGGGCACGTAGCCGACGCCGGCGCGGAGCACCTTCTTGGTCGACCAGCCGTGCACCGGCTGCCCGTCGAGGGTGACCGTCCCGGCCAGCAGCGGACGCAGACCCATGATCGCCTCGATCAGCTCGGTCTGGCCGTTGCCCTGCACGCCCGCGATGCCGAGCACCTCGCCCGCGTGCACGGTGAGGTCCACCCCGTCCACCGCGCGCACCTGCCGGTCGTCGTCGACGACCAGGCCGGCGACCTCCAGGACCGGCCGGCCCGGCGTGGCGGGGGTCTTGTCCACGGTGAGCCGGACGCTCCGGCCGACCATCAGCGCGGCCAGCTCGTCCCGGCTCGCCTCCGGCGACGCGGTGCCGACGGTCCTGCCGCGCCGGATCACGGTGATCCGGTCGGCGATCGCCTTGACCTCGCCGAGCTTGTGGGTGATGAAGACGATCGACTTGCCGGCGGCCTTGAGCGACCGCATCACGGCGAGCAGTTCCTCGGTCTCCTGCGGGGTGAGCACCGCGGTGGGCTCGTCCAGGATCAGCAGGTCGACGTCGCGGGTGAGCGCCTTGACGATCTCCACCCGCTGCTGGATGCCGACCGGCAGGTCCTCGATCACCGCGTCCGGGTCGACCCGCAGGTTGTACCGCTCGGAGACCTCGGTGACCTGACGCCGGGCCCGGCGCCGGTCCAGGAAGCCGGCGAGGCCGCCGCGCACCTGCTCGGCGCCGAGCATGATGTTCTCCGCCACGGTGAAGACCGGCACCAGCATGAAGTGCTGGTGCACCATGCCGATCCCGGCCGCGATCGCGTCCGACGGGCCCTTCAGCTTCAGCGGCTGGCCGTCGACCAGGATCTCGCCCTCGTCAGGCTGGTAGAGCCCGTAGAGCACGTTCATCAGGGTCGACTTGCCGGCGCCGTTCTCGCCGAGCAGGGCGTGGATCTCTCCAGGCTCCACCGTCAGGTCGATGTGGTCGTTGGCGACCAGATCACCGAACCGCTTGGTGATGCCGCGCAGTTCGAGTCTCAGCGCAACCTCCTGGAGTGCGAAGCGATGGTGCAGCGTAGCTGCCGGCCGGTCGCGGCGCGGGGCCGGTCGTCGGGTGGAGCGGATCGGCCGCCCCGGCCGCCGCGGGAGTTCACCCGCGGCGCCGGGGCGGCCGGTTCGTCGTGCTGTACCGCTCGCCGGCCTATCCGGGTGATCGTCTCACCGCGGGCAGCCGGCGGAGCGTCACTTCGGCTGGGCCTTGGAGGTGACCGTGACCGTGCCGGCGGCGATGTCCGCCTTCAGCTTGTCGACCTCAGCCTTCAGCTCGGCCGGAACCTTGCTGTCGAACTCGTGGTACGGGGCGAGCGAGACACCGTTGTTGGCCAGCGTGCCCAGGAAGCCCGGGTTGGCGCTGAGCTTCTCGCCACCGGCGGCCTTGAGCACGGCCTCCTTGACGGCGTCCGGGATGTTCTTCACCACGGTGGTGATGATGGCCGGGCAGTCCGGGGTGCTCTCGCAGCCGTCGACGTCCACCCAGATGGTGTTGTACTTGCCGCCCGAGGCCTTCGCCGCACCGGTGGTGCCGAGGCCGGCGCCGCCGGCGACCGGCATGATGATGTCGGCGCCCTGGGCGACCAGCGCGTCGCTGACCTTCTTGCCCTCGTCCTGCTTGACGAAGTCGTTGGTGAAGGAGCCGTTCTGGGTGGCCTTGTCCCAGCCCAGGACCTTGACGCTCTTGCTCTTGGTCTTGTTGTAGTGGGCCACGCCGTCGGCGTACCCGTCCATGAAGATGGTCACCGGCGGGATCTTCAGGCCGCCGTAGGTGCCGACCGTGCCGGACTTGGTCATCCCGGCGGCCAGGTAACCGGCCAGGAAGCCGGCCTGGGCGGTGTCGAACTGCATCGGGTAGACGTTGCTCTCCGGCAGCTTCGCGTCGACGATGCCGAACTGCTGGTTCGGGTTCGCCTTGGCGATCTTCGAGGTGGCGTCGCCCATCAGGCCGCCGACCGCGAGGATGAAGTCGCACTTCTGGTTGACGTACTGGGTCAGGTTCGGCTCGTAGTCGGCCTCGGCCTTCGACGCCACGTACTTGATGTCGATGTTGTCGTTCTCGGCCTTGGCGGCCTCCAGGCCCTTCCAGGCGGAGGTGTTGAACGACTTGTCGTCGATGCCGCCGACGTCGGTCACCATGCAGGCGCTGTACTTCTTGCCGCCGTCACCGGCGCCGTTGTTCTCCTCGGGGGCCTCACCACACGCGGCGGCGCTCAGTACGAGCCCACCCACCGCGAGGACCGAGGCGATCCGCATCCCACGCACCGAGCGCAAGACGTCTCCTTCCCAGTGCACACCGCGGGTCGCGCGGTGGCAGCCCATTAGCCGGCCTGGCGACTTGCCGCCGGCGTCCCACGTTACGGACGGGAGCGTACGCCCGCGCCCACCCACCGGCCGACAATCGTGCACGACTGTTGAGTGGCTGTTACCCCTACGTAACCCTTGGGTGGGCCAAGTCACTCTCGATGCTGGTAGGCGAGCGTCCCGACGTCGTCAACGTCCGCTTTCCGGGGCCGTCCCCCTGTCGGGGACGTTACCGCCAGAAAACCGCCACCGCCGCGTTGACCAGGGTCAGAGCGACGATCGCGAGGAAATGGCCGCGGTTGACCACGTCACGCTTCCGGGAGAAGAAGACCATGACGAAGATCAGCAGCGCGAGCACCAACTTGGTAACGAGTTTGGCCGGGGCCGGCTCGTCGCCGTCGCGCAGCGGCGCGGCGAGGCCGATGCCGGTCAGCAGCATGATCACCGCGCCCCAGAGCATGGCCGGGTTGATCCGCAGCCGGCCGCTGACGTACTGGACGACGGCCCCGCCCAGCAGCAGCGCGAACCCGATCAGGTGGACGTAGCGCAATATCAGTCTGAGAGCTTCCACGGCGACCATCTTCCCCTATCAACGACAGTTTGTAGTAGGGGCGCGGGGCGGATCGGGACGCGGGGTCAGGCGGCGACCTCCGCGGGCCGCGCGGCGACCGGCTCGCCGGCCGGGGCCGGGGTGCGCCGGGCCAGCAGCACCAGGGCGAGGCCGACCGCGGCGTAGCCGGCGAGCACGGCGAGCGGCGTGCCGGCGCCGGCGCCGCCGAAGAACGCCACCGAGCGGAGCAGCGTGCCGCCGGCACCGACCGGCAGCGCCTGCCCCACCGCCCCCCACGGCTGCGGCAGCAGCTCGGGGGCCGCGCCGACCGCCGAGAGCGGATTGCCGACCAGGAAGACCAGCAGGGCGCCCAGCCCGATCCCCGGGCGGCCGAGCAGTGCGCCGAGGCCGGTGACGATGGCCGCGGTGGCCAACCCGAAGAGCCCGATCGCGGCCGCCTCGGCGAGCCAGTCGCCGCCGAGCAGGCCGAGCCAGCCGTGCAGCACCGCCACGCCGATCCCGCCGGCCAGCACGGCGTACGCCGCCAACCCGGCCAGCCGGGCCGCCCGGCCGGTGACCAGCAGGGCGAGCAGCACCCCGGCGAGCATGCTGGTCAGCGCCAGCGGCAGGAAGCCGGCGGCGAACCCGGCGCCCCGCGGGTCGTCCGGGTCGGCGGGAACCACCTCGACCACCGGCACCGGCCGTCCGGCGGAGAGCTGGCCGGCCGCCTCGGTGAGCAGCGCCGCCACCGTCGGGCTGGCGGCCGGGGCGGTGTGCAGGGCGACCCCGCCCGGGCCGGCGACGAAGGCCGCGTAGACCTCGCGGTCGCGCAGCGCCCGGTCGGCCGCCGCCGCGTCCGGCAGGGTGGTGACCTCGAACGCGCCGGGCCGCGCGGCGGCGAGCCGGCCGGCCAGCTCGGTTGCGGCGGGGGCGGGGCCGGCGACGGCGACCGGCAGGTCGCGCGGCGCGAGGTTCGCGGCCGGCGCCGAGAACAGCGGTACGAGCAGCGCCTGCACGCCCGCCACCAGGACGGCGGCCAGCACGGCCAGCAGCAGGGGCGACCGGGTACGGGTCGACATTGATCCCACTCCTAAAACGAACGCTCATTCTTTATAAGCCTCAGGTTCCTCCCGAACGGGGCGGCTGTCAAGAGCGAACGTTCGCTTTACGATGTATCCGTGCCACGTGTCTCGGCCGAACACCTCGCCGCCCGCCGCCGCCAGATCGTCGACGCGGCCCGCCGCTGCTTCCTGCGGGAGGGCTTCCACCGCACCTCGATGCAGGACGTGATCGCCGAGGCGGGCCTCTCGGTCGGCGCGGTCTACCGCTACTTCCCCAGCAAGACCGATCTGATCAACGCCATCGCCGAGCAGGCGGTCAGCGGAGCCGGCGAGGTGCTCGCCGAGTTGGCCCGGCACGACCCGCCGCTGCCGCTGGTCGAGGCGCTCGACCGCATCCTGACGTACGTGGAGACCCAGCTCGGGCCCGACGGCGTGCTCCGCATCGCGATCCAGGTCTGGGGTGAGGCGCAGCGTGACCCGGCACTGGCCGCGTTCGTCGCGGAGAAGTACAGCGGCTTCCGCACCCAGTTCGGAGTGCTGGTCCGGCGGGCCCAGCACGCCGGCGAGCTGCCCGCCGACGCCGACCCGGACGCCATCGCCGCGGCGCTCTTCGCTCTGGTCCCGGGCTGGTTCACCCAACGCATCCTGACCGGCGCGCCGGACCGGCGGACCTACCTCGCCGGGGTGCGGGCCCTGCTCGGCGCGACCCCGTCGCGGGGCTAGCTCCGGCCACGCCCGCCGGCAGGTCGGAGATCGGCGAGGTGGTCCGGGTGGCGGGTCACCCGCTCGGCACCCGCAAGTCGGCCGCCGGGAGCTCCGAAGCGCCGCCGGCCGGCCCGGCCACCTCGTCCGGCGTCGGCTCTCCTGCCGCCGGTTCGTCGCTCCGGTCGGCACTGACGGCGACCGCGACCCATCCGGCGCAGCTCACCGCCACCAGCAGGACGACCAGCACGGCGACCCGGTACATCGAGGTGCGCAGCCACCACTCGATGTCGTTCGGCCCCAGCACGTAGGTCAACGTGAGGACGGCCAGGTAGAACCCGCAGACCGCCCAGAGCCACCCGTCCGACCCGAGGCCGGCCCTGCGGCGTCGTCCCCGCAGGAACAGCGCCCCCAGCACCGCCACGACCAGCGCGCCCACCACCACCGGACCGACCAGATCGCGTAGCGCCCGCAGGGTCACCCGGTAGCGCTCCAGCGTCTCCGGGTTCCAGCCGAGCGCCGTGCCTGGGCCGGCGCCCTCCGCGATGTCGGAGCGGGCACCCAGCAGCCGGGCCAGCAGCGCCCAACCGCCCCCGGCCAGGACGGGAAGCCAGACCAGCCAGGCCCGGCGCAGCTGGGCCCGGGCCCGCACCGTGACCAGAACCGCGACCGCGCCCGCGACGACCAGGCCCTCGTTCTTGGTCAACGCCGCCACGGTCAGCAGCAGCAGGGCCAGCGCCGGTCGACGCAGCGGGTCGGCCGCCAGGAGCAGCGCCACCACGGCACCCGCCAGGGCGGCCGACCAGAGCGGATCGGCGTAGCCGCTGGTGACCGCGTGCGGCGCGGTCGACCAACTGGCGAGGCCGACCCCGGCGGCGAGCGCCCAGGCGGCCGGGGCGGGGGCCCACGCGAGCACCCGGCGCACGAGATGCACCAGCATCGCGACCGCCGAGAAGCTGATCAGCGCCCCGATCGCCTGTGCGGTGCGGAAGTCCGGCCCGGAGACACTCCACACCGCCGCCACCGGCGCCGAGGCGAGCGGTGGGTAGTCGGTGTGCGAGAAGGCGAAACCGGCACTGCCGATGGCCTCCCGGGCGTACCCGCCGTCCTGCCCGAAATAGCCGGCGTGCAGCCACCAGATCGAGTGCGAGTCCCAGCGCGTGGCCGGTTCGAGGACGAAGAGCATCGGTGGGAGCAGCGGGAGAGCGGTCAGCAGCGCGTGCGACCAACCGCCGTAGGGCGCCGGCGCGCCGGGCCGGCGTAGCAGCCACCAGGCCAGCACCGCCGCCGCGGGCAGCACCAGCGCGAGCCAGAGCACCAGCGGCCCGCCGACGAGGATCATCAGGATCACCGCGGCGGTGCTCATCAGCGCCGCCACCAGGGGCGCGAGCAGCACGGCGAGGTACGGGCTGCGCAGCAGCGCGTACGCCAGCGGAAACCCGCCGAGCACGAGCGACAGGCCGGCGGTCACAGGCGTCCTCAACCGGCCCTCCGGACGATCAGCCGGACCCGTGGGCCGGTCGGCCCGGGTTGCGCCACGTCGACGACGCCCACCAGGTAGTCCGCGGCGTCCGGCCGCGCGACGACCACGCTGCCGGCCAGGGCGGCGAACTCGGCCAACCGCTGCCGCCAGAGGGACTTGTCACCGGTCGCCGGCACCCGGTACACCCGGCTGCCCGGCGGCACCTGGTCGGCGAACTCGCGGCGCAGCGACTCGAAGTCCACCTGGTCGCGCCGACCCTCCACGTTGTACCCGGGGTCGCGCAGGTACGTGACCCCGTAACCGGTCGCCCGCCAGGCCCCTTCGCCGGTCACGACCAGGCAACCGACGCCGACGGCTGCCACGACCACCCGGACGACGAGGCGGCCGACGGCCCCCGAACCACGCTCTCCCGCCATCACGACCGGCGCCGGTCAGCTGGCAGGGGTGCCGGCGGGACGGCGGCGGACGCGCTCCCGGCCCAGGATCCACAACGCCTCGATCCCGTCCCGCCAGGTGATCTTCTTGCCGTCCTCGCGGCCCCGCGCCCGGTAACTGATCGGCACCTCGTAGGGCCGGATCCGCCGCCGCAACAGCTTCCCGGTCACCTCCGCCTCCATCCCGAACCCGCGGGAGCGGATCTCCAACGACCGGTAGAGGGCGACCGGCATCAACTTGAAACAGGTCTCCAGGTCACCGATGTACGAGTTGAACAACATGTTCGCCGCCGTCGTGACGCCCTTGTTGCCCATCACGTACCAGAAGCTGTACGCGCTGTGGCTGCCGAAGGTCCGATTGCCGTACACCACGGTGGCCCGGCCGTCGAGCACCGGGGCGAGCAACTGCGGAATGTCCTGCGGGTCGTACTCCAGATCCGCATCCAGGATCACCAGGTAATCGCCCCGGGCGTGCTCCACCGCCGTCCGGATCGCGGCACCCTTGCCCGCGTTGCGGGGATGCGTGACCACCCGCAACCGGGCGTCATCGGTGCGGCCCAGGATCTCCCCCGTGCCGTCCCGGCTCCCGTCGTCGACCACCACGAGTTCGATCTCGCACGGGTACTCCACCGCCAGCGCCTGCTTCACGGCGTCCGCGACGCGCGCTTCTTCGTTGTAGACCGGCATGAGGATCGACAGCTTCACGGGATTCTCCAGTGATCAACGGGCGCGGGCGCAGGGCACGCGGGTGGCCTCGCCGATGACGCGCCAGTGAAGCAGATCGGAGGCGGGCGTTGGTGTCCCGGTGACCAAACCATTCCATAAGGGAGGCATCGCCGCGCCGGCGGCACCTCTCGACGCCCGTTCCCGCGCGTCATCCGGCGTCTCTCCCGTGGGCGCACCTCACCGCATCCCGCCGTGGAAATCGGCGGTGCGGCGGAGGTCAGAGGCGCCAGACCTGGAAGGTCGGACCGTCACCCGGCAGGGTGGACGCGCCGTCGGCGTCCGGCCGCAGCGCCGGCGCCCCGCCGTAGACGTTCTCGCCGGCCGGCAGGCCGACCAGCCGGACCGGCGCCCCGGCCGCGCGGCGGGCCAGCACCAGCACCGTCCCGGTCGGCGCCTCGCGCAGGAACACCAGGGTGTCGGCGTCGGCGTGCAGCCAGCGCAGCCCACCGCGGCGCAGCGCGGGCTCGGCGTGGCGCAGCGCGATCAGCGCCCGGTAGGCGGCGAACGTGCCCGCGTCCCAGCTCTCCGGCCGGTGCCACGGCATCGGGGTCCGCGATCCCTCGCCGTTGTCGCCGGTCAGCCCCAGCTCGTCACCGGCGAAGACCATCGGGGTGCCGGGCATGGTGGCGAGCAGCCCGGCGGCGATCTCGTGCCGGGCGGCGTCGCCGACCACCGTCCGGATCCGCGCCGAGTCGTGCGAGCCGAGCAGCTGCCACGAGTGGACGTACGACCGCCAGGAGATCAGCGACCGGTAGGTGTTCATGGTGGCGAGCACCGAGTGGGCGTCCCGGCGCACCACCCCGCCGGGGGTGCCGAGGAAGTTCGGCACCGGCTGGTCGCCGTGCCGCAGCCAGGACCAGACCGGGTCGGTGAAGCCGACGTAGTTCATGGTGCCGTGCCAGCCGTCCCGGTCCAGGTCGCCGGTGTGGTCGTGGCCGTGCTCGGCCATCAGCAGCCCGTCGGCCCGGGTCTGCACGACCACCCGGCGCAGCAGCGCCGCCACCTCGTGGGTGTACGCGTCCGCGCCCCGCCGGCCGGTCATGTTGGCCACGTCCACCCGCCAGCCGTCCAACCCGTACGGCGGGCGCAGCCAGCGGCGCAGCAGCGCGTCGTCGGCGGTGGCGAAGCGCCGGCGCAGCTCGGCGCTGCCCCAGTTCAGCTTCGGCAGCGACTTGACCCCGTTCCAGGACTCGTAGTCGCCGGTCACTTCGTCGAAGTAGTACAGCTCGCGCTCGGCCGCGTGCACGTCCGAGGCGGCGGCGGTGAACCACTGGTGGGCGTCGCCGGTGTGGTTGCTGGTGATGTCGCCGAGCAGCCGCCAGCCCCGGGCCCGTACCGCGTCGGCGAGCCGGGCCAGCCCCGCGTCGCCGCCGAGCAGCGGGTCGACGGTGTCGAAGCTGGCCGCGTCGTAGCGGTGGTTGGAGCGGGCCGGGAAGATCGGGGTCAGGTAGACGGTGTTGACGCCGAGCCGGGCCAGGTGGTCCAGCCGCTCGGTGACGCCGTCCAGGTCGCCGCCGTAGAACTGGCGCGGGGTCTCCGGGCCGCGCCCGACGACCGGGGTGTCCCAGTCGCAGGGGATCGCCCAGTCGGGCAGCGGCCGGCCGTCGGCGGCGGCCGAGCGGGCGAACCGGTCCGGGAAGATCTGGTAGATCACCGCGTCCCGGGCCCAGGCGGGCGGCGGGTCGTAGGACACCAGCCGGAAGTCGCCGTTGTCCGGCACGTCGTGACCGACCAGCCCGGCCGCGTTCAGCCAGCGGTGGCCGCGCGCACCGGTGAGCATGAACCGGTAGTTGCTGACCGGGTTGCGCACCTCGACCGCGGCCCGCCACCAGACGTCGCCGCCGGCGGTCCGGTCGACCACCGCCTCGATGAACCGGGGTTCCCCGTCGCCGGTGGTCCGCACGTGCACCTGCCGGACGTCGGCGCCGGCCGGCATCCGGACGAAGACGTCGACGGTGTCGCCGAGCGACGGCTGCTGCTCGGGGACGTACAGCTCGGACCCGTCATGGTGCGGCCGGGACGACATGATGGGACCTTTCGCGTTGGTCGGCCGGGGGCCGCCGGTGTCGGCGCGGAGCGGCACGCTCGCCTCCCGCAGGACGGCGAGCGGCCACCCCGCCGATTCACCCCTTGACGGCCCCGGCGGTCAGGCCGGAGACGATGTAGCGCTGGAGGAGTTGGAACACCAGCACGGTGGGGATCGCGGTGAGCAGGGTGCCCGCCGCGAACATCCCGAAGTTGTTGTTCCGCTCGCCGGCCACCATGCCGAACATGCCGACCGCCAGGGTCTTCGACTCGGTGTCGGTGAGGAACACATTGGCGATCATGAACTCGTTGATCGTGCCGATGAAGGAGAGCAGCGCCGTCACCGCCAGGATCGGCGCCACCAGCGGCAGCATGATCCGGAAGAAGACCTGGGCGTGGCTGGCACCGTCCATGGTGGCCGACTCGTCCAGTTCCCGGGGCAGCGTGTCGAAGAAGCCCTTCATCAGCCAGGTATTCACGCCGAGCGCACCGCCCATGTAGAGCAGGAACAGCCCCCAGGGGGTGTTGAAACCGATGCCCGGCCACAGGTCGGTGACCGTGGTGAAGATCAGGAAGATCGCCACGATCGCCAGGAACTGCGGGAACATCTGGATCAGCAGCAGGGTGAGCAGCCCGATCCGGCGGCCGGCGAAGCGCATCCGGGAGAAGGCGTACGCGGCCAGCGCGGAGAGGAAGATCGACACGAAGCTGGCCGTGCCGGCGATGAGCAGGCTGTTTAGGAACCAGTGCCCGAACGCGAACTTCTCGAAGAGATTGCCGAAGTTCTCGAGCGACACCCCCTCGGTCGGCACCAGGCTGGTGGAGGAGAGCGTGCCGCGCGGGTTGAGCGCCGCGGAGAGCACAAACAGGATCGGGAAGAGGCTGAACGCCACCGCCAGCACCCCGACCAGGTGGCGCCAGCCGACCTGGCGGAACCAGCGGCTGCGCCGCCCGCCCCGGGCGTTGCGGTTGGCGACCGGCGTGCCGCCCGTCTCGCGTGCGACCGGGACACCGCTGAGCGTGGTCACGCGTACACCTCCTCCTGCTTGCGGGTGCGCCGGAAGCTGATCGCCGAGACGATCGCGACGATCGCGAAGATGAAGACCGACACCGCCGCGGCCATGCCGAACTCCGCGCCCTGCGCGCCGAACGCCAACCGGTAGGTGTAGGTGATCAGCAGGTCGGTCGCCCCGTTGGTCGGGTTGTCGGCCGGGAACGGCCCGCCCTCGGTGGTCAGCCAGATCGCGTTGATGTTGTTGAAGTTGTACGCGAACGACGCGATCAGCAACGGGGAGAGCGCCACCAACAGCAGCGGCAGGGTGACCGCCCGAAACGACTGCCACGGCGACGCGCCGTCGACCGAGGTGGCCTCGGTCAGCTCCCGCGGGATGGCCTGGAGCGCGCCGGTGGCCACCAGGAACATGTACGGATAGCCGAGCCAGAGCTGCACCAGCAGCACCGCCGCCCGGGCCGACCAGTCCTGGCCGAACCAGTCCACGCCGAGCCCGAACAGGTTGTTGATCAGGCCGAAGTCGGTGTTGAACATGTCCCGCCAGACCAGCAGCATGGCGAAGGACGGCATGGCGTACGGCAGGATCAGCAGCACCCGGTAGAGGTTGGTGCCGCGCATCCGGGGCGAGTGCAGCGCCAGCGCGATGGCCATGCCGAGCAGGAAGGTCAGCCCGGTCGAGCCGATCGCGAAGGCGAAGTTCCAGATCAGCGTGCCGAAGAACGGACCGGAGATGGCCGGCTCGGTGAGCACCCGGGCGAAGTTGTCCAGCCCGACGGTGACCTTCCAGCCCTGCGCCAGCCGGTCCCCGTCGGCGGCGACGAAGGAGCCGCTGGCCTCGTCCGCGGTCCAGGTCTTCCCGGTCTCGGCGTCCCGGACGCAGTCGCAGCCGGCGTCGTACGCGCGCACGGCCTTGCCCTCGTAGGCGCGGGTGAGACCGGTGGACCGGATCGCGCCACCGGCGGTCGGCACGACCAGGTCGGTGATCTCCTGGCTGCGGGCGCCGGCCTGGCCGAAGTTCAGCACGGTGTAGCCGTCGGCGGCGGTGACCTTGCCGCCGGGGGCGACGGTGACGTCGGCCGGGTCGAGCGGGCGCAGCCCCTCGGCGTTTCCGACCGAGACGACGCCGCTGGCCGGGTCGGTGACCAGGAAGACCAGGGGGCCGGTGGCGGGGTCGCCGGTGGTGGCGATGGAGAGGGCGTACTCGGTGGAACCGGGCACCTGCTGCACCGAAGCGGTCTGGATGGCGACGATCGCCTCGTCCTTGCTGCCGCGGTGCCCGTCGCCGAAGTTCGTGAAGGCGGTGCTCGCCGTGTAGAGCACCGGGAAGACCTGGAAGGCGATCAGGAAGAGCGTGCCGGGGACCAGGTACTTGGCCGGGATGTGCCGGCGGGTGAGGTAGAGGTAGAACAGTCCGGCGGTGGTGACCGCCAGCAGGGCCAGCCCGACCCACATCTCGGCCTCGACGAGCGGGAAGGCCGCCCAGATCGCGATGCCGGCCGTCAGGCCGAGCAGGATCACCTTGACGAGCAGGCCGGTCGCGGTGATCGGCGCGCGGTGCCGCGCGGTACGGGACGAGCGCGGGAGCCCGGAGCCGACGGGCTCCCGGCCCGGGACCTGCTGGGCAGGTCCCGGGCCGGACAGCGGCGTGCTCATTACTTGATCTGGCCGGAGATGGTCTTGCCAGCCGCGGTGATCGTCTTTGCCGGGTCGGCGCCGCCGATGATGGCGGCCTGCGCCTTGCCGAACGGGTCCCAGATCGCGGCCATGGCCGGGATCGCCGGAAGCACCTGGCCGTTCTTGCCGGCCTCCTGGAACTTGGCCAGGTCCGGGTCGGTGCCCTTGACCTGCTCTAGCGCGGCGGTCAGCGCCGGCGGCCGGGGCTCGGCGTTGTACAGCGCCACGGCCAGCTCCGGCGTGGTCACGTAGTTGGCCACGAACTCCTGGGCCAGCGCCTTGTTCTTGCCCTTGGACGCCACGTAGAACGCCTGGACACCGACGAACGGCTGAGCTTCCTTGCCACCGGCGAAGCCGGGGACCGGGGAGATGTCGTAGGAGATGCCGGCCTTCTTGGCGTCCGCGATGGCCCACGGGCCGGAGACCAGGAAGGCGCACTTCTTGGCGCCGAAGTTGGCGATCGAGTTCTCGGCGGTGATGGAGCGCTTCAACGCGCCCTCGCCCTTCTCACCGAGCGCGGCGATCTTCTTGAACGCCTCGATCGACTCCGGCTTGCCCACGCCCAGGTCCTTCGGGTCGTAGTCGCCGTTGGCGGCGGTGCCGAAGAGGTAGCCGCCGGCCGAGGTGTACAGCGGGTAGATGTGGTACGCGTCGCCGTTCTGGCCGGACTGCAGGCAGAGGATCTCGCTGGCCTTCTTCTCCGCCTTGAGCTTCTTGCCGGCGGCGACCAGCTCCTCGATGGTCTTGGGCGCCTCGGGGGCCAGCGCGGTGTTGCGGATCAGCGCGAGGTTCTCCATCGCGTACGGCACGCCGTAGAGCTGGCCGTTGAAGCTGACGGCCTTGACGGCGGTCTCGTTGAAGCCGCTCTTCTGCTCGGCGGTCAGCTGCACCGGGTCGATGGCGCCGTTCTGCACCAGGTTGCCGATCCAGTCGTGCGCGCCGACCACCACGTCCGGGCCGCTGCCCTGCTGCGAGGCGGTGACGAAGTTGGTCTGCAGGTCCTTGGAGACGGCCTGCACCTCGACGGTGACGCCGTTCTCCTGGCCGAACTTCTCGGCGAACGGCTTGAGGGCCGCGGTCCGCTTGTCGTCGGCCCAGATCACCAGCTTGCCGCCGGCGGCAGCCTTGGGGGATTCGTTGGCGGCCGGCTCGTCGCTGCCGCCGCCACAGCCGGACGCGGCGAGCGCCAGGGCGAAGGCGGCGACCACACCCGCGGTACGGATGCGCATCGGTACTCCTGTCGTCATGGCGGTCCGCCGGGGGAAGGGCGGCCCGCCAGTGGAAAACCTCTGTAAGTTCTTGCCAACCGGCGCTAGGGTGCTGCGCCGCTGCTCTCGCATGTTGCGGGGACGTTAGCAAGACGTTGCAGAGAATGGAAGGGCTTGCAGGAGTGTACGCAAGATCTTGCCCGTGAGCTAAAGTGCCGCCATGCGCGCTCGACTGTCCGACATCGCCCAACAGGCCGAAGTCAGCGAGGCCACGGTGTCGCGGGTGCTCAACGACCGCCCGGGAGTGGCCCCGGAGACCCGGCAGGCCGTCCTGACCGCCCTCGACGTGCTCGGCTACGAGCGCCCGGCCCGGCTGCGCAAGCGCAGCGCCGGCCTGGTGGGCCTGGTCGTCCCGGAGCTGGACAACCCGATCTTCCCCGCCTTCGCCCAGGTGATCGAGTCGACGCTGGCGCAGAGCGGGTTCACCCCGGTGCTGTGCACCCAGACCGCCGGCGGGGTCACCGAGGACGAGTACGTCGAGATGCTGCTGGACCGGCAGGTCTCCGGGATCGCCTTCGTCTCCGGTCTGCACGCCGACACCGCCGCCAACCACGACCGCTACCGGGCGCTGATCGCCCGCCCGCTGCCGGTGGTGATGATCAACGGTTACGTCCCCGGCATCGCCGCGCCCTTCGTCTCCTGTGACGACGGCGAGGCCGCCGAGCTGGCCGTGGCCCACCTGGTGGCGCTCGGGCACCGCCGGATCGGCCTGATCACCGGCCCGGACCGGTTCGTGCCGGTGCAGCGGAAGGTGGCCGGCTGGCGCAGCGCGATGAGCCGGCTGGCCGGGCTGCCCGCCGCCGAGCTGGACGAGCTGGCCGAGCTGTCGCTGTTCGGTGTGGAGGGTGGCGAGGCCGCCGCGGGGCGGCTGCTCGACCGCGGCGTGACCGGCGTCGTCTGCGGCTCCGACCTGATGGCGCTCGGCGCGATCCGGGCGGCCCGGCAGCGCGGCCTGTCGGTGCCGGCGGACCTCTCGGTGGTCGGCTACGACGATTCGCCGCTGATGGCGTTCACCGACCCGCCGCTGACCACCATGCGCCAGCCGGTGACGGCGATGGCGGTGGCCGCGGTGCGGGCCCTGGTCGACGAGATCAACGGGCACGCGGCCCCGCACTCGGAGTACCTGTTCCGCCCCGAGTTGGTGGTGCGCGGCTCCACCGCGGTCGCCCCGGCGGCCGGCGGGCGGCGGCCGGGCGCCGGCGGGGTGACCGGGCAGCGACCGGCGCCGCCGGCGCTCGCCGTACCGGCCTGACCGGTGATCGACGCCATTTCTTGCGCAAGAACTGCTTGACTCTTGCAACGCCGGGGCGGCATCCTGCTCAGGCACCCACCCGCCCACCGGGTGCCGCCGTCCCGCGCCACAGAACGGGGAACGCCTCGATGACCGCCAGCCACCCCACCCCGCAGACCTCCGACGCCGACTGGTGGCGCTCCGCCGTCGTCTACCAGGTCTACGTGCGCAGTTTCGCCGACAGCGACGGCGACGGCATCGGCGACCTGCGCGGCATCCGCGAGCGACTGCCGTACCTGCGCGACCTCGGGGTGGACGCGCTCTGGCTGACCCCCTTCTACACCTCGCCGATGGTCGACGGCGGCTACGACGTGGCCGACTACCGCGACGTCGACCCGATGTTCGGCACCCTCACCGACTTCGACGCCATGATCACCGACGCGCACGCGTTCGGCCTGCGAATCATCGTCGACCTGGTGCCCAACCACACCTCCAGCGCGCACCCGTGGTTCCAGGCAGCCCTGGCCGCCGGCCCGGGCTCCGCCGAGCGGGCGCGCTACCTCTTCGCCGACGGCAAGGGCGAGCAGGGCGAGCTGCCCCCGAACGACTGGGAGAGCATCTTCGGCGGCCCGGCCTGGACCCGGGTGCCGGACGGCCAGTGGTACCTGCACCTGTTCGACCCGGCCCAGCCGGACCTCGACTGGCGGCACCCGGAGGTGCGCGCCGAGTTCGAGGACATCCTGCGGTTCTGGCTGGACCGGGGCGTGGACGGGTTCCGGATCGACGTGGCCCACGGCATGATCAAGGCCGAGGGACTGCCGGACGTCGGCTTCAGCAGCATGACCACCGGGCAGCGCCAGGTGGAACTGCTCGGCAAGGGCCGGCTCCCCTACTTCGACCAGGACGAGGTGCACGACATCTACCGCGCCTGGCGGCCGATCCTGGACAGCTACCCCGGCGGCCGGATGGCGGTGGCGGAGGCGTGGGCCGAGACGCCGCAGCGGCTGGCCCGCTACATCGGCCCGGACGAGCTGCACCAGGCGTTCAGCTTCGACTTCCTCGACGCGACCTGGTCGGCCGACTCGTTCCGCAAGGTGATCGACACCGCGCTGGCCGAGTCCACCATCGTCGGCGCGCCGACCACCTGGGTGCTCTCCAACCACGACAAGCAGCGGCACGTCACCCGCTACGGCGACGGGCCCGAGGGGCTGCGCCGGGCCCGCGCGGCCACCCTGCTGATGCTCGCCCTGCCCGGCTGCGCCTACCTCTACCAGGGCGAGGAGCTGGGTCTGCCGGAGGTGCTCGACCTCCCCGACGAGCTGCGCCAGGATCCGGCGTTCCTGCGCACCGGGGAGAGCCGGGACGGCTGCCGGGTGCCGATCCCGTGGAGCGGCGAGCTGGCCCCGTACGGCTTCGGGCCGGCGGGCAGCGAGCTGAGCTGGCTGCCGGCCCCGGCGACCTGGCAGGCCCTCTCGGTCGCCGCCCAGATCGACGTGCCCGGCTCGACCCTGGAGCTCTACCGCACGGCGCTGCGGATCCGCCGCGAGCACCCGGCGCTGTCGGCCGACGCCGGCGGGGTGACCTGGTTGGAGACCGAGCCGGGCGTGCTGGCGTTCAGCCGCGCCGCCGGCGACACCGTGCTGACCTGTGTGGTCAACATCAGCGGTGCGCCGGCCCTGATCGACGGGTACGGCGAGCCGATCGCCGCCAGCGAGGCGCTCACCGGGCAGGGCTCCGGCCACCTGCTCCCGGTCGACGCGGCCGCCTGGTTCGAACGGCGCTGAGCGGGTAACCCGTCATCGACCTGGTCGTCCGTTGTGCCCCGCGCCGACGGGCGGCTGGGCCACCGACCCCTTGTGGTGGGGGGTGAGGTGGCGCCGGCGCCTCGTGGAGTCCGCTCCGCGGGGCGCCGGCGTCCATCCCGGACGTGTCGCCGCGGCCCGCAGGGGTAGGACTCTCCACGACGGCCCCCCCGGAGGTGAAATCCATGGCACACGTGGCCCAGTACACCCTCGACGTGACGGACCTCGATCTGATGGCGGCGTTCTGGTCGGCGGCGCTCGGCTACACCGTCGAGCGGGGCGGCGACGGCAGCGCCAAGCTGTACCCGCCGCCGGACGCGGTCGGCGCTCCCACGGTCTGGTTGCAGGGTTCCGGCACCCCGAAGCGGGACAAGAACCGGCTGCACCTGGACCTGGTCGCCGACGGCGACCCGGCGGTCGAGGTGCGCCGGCTGGTCGAGTTGGGCGCCCGGCACGCCGACGTGGGGCAGACCGGCGAGGAGGGATTCGTCGTCCTCGCCGACCCGGAGGGCAACGAGTTCTGCGTGCTGGACGGCCCGGTGCGTCGCCCCTGACCGGCGGCACTTCGCCGGCCCACACGGGCCGGCCGCGCCCCCGTCAGACCCGGGCCGGCCGCGCCCCAGTCAGGAGCCGGTGAGCTTCGCCGCGATCCGGCGGAAGCCCTCCCGTAGCTCGGCCTCGCTGGGCGGGGCGGTCGGCTCGGTGCGCAGGTCGGCCTCGGCGGCCGCCTCCAGCTCCTCGTCGATGGTGTCCTCGAAGTCGCCGTAGAGGTCGGCCTCCTCGATCTGCGCGACCTCGTCCTCGGCAGCGATCTGCGCGGCCGCGATCTCGCCCCGGATCTGCTCGGCGGAGACCGCCGGCAGCAGCGGCTCGACCACCGCCATCAGCTGCTCCTCGGCCACCACCGCCTCCGCCAGCGCCAGCGCGTGCGGCCGCTCGTACGGGCCGCAGACCACCGGCTCCCACTCGTCGGCGTCGCCGAGCGGGCCGAAGGTGATGATCCAGGGCAGGCCGAGCATCGGCGAGTCGTCCGGCAGGTCCAACGTCACGAGTGCGCCCACCGGCTCATCATGGTCCGTCGCGCCGGAACCCTGGGCGGCAATCGCCCTATTCACGCCTCACACACCGGAGAGGGGGCGCCAGCGAGCCGTCCACTCCTCGCGCAACCCGGCCAGGGTGGCGTCGTCCAGTCCGTAGCCGCTGACGGTGAGGCTGACCGGGGACGCCGTGTCGCTGTCCAGCGGGGCCTCCGCGAGCGCGGCCAGCAGCCGGCCCTCGGAGTCGACCACGATCCGTTGGTGCCGGCTGGCGTGCCACTGCTCGGCCGCACCCGCCGCGTCGAGCACCGCGAGCAGCTGCCCGCCGGTCGCCGTGTCGGTCAGGTGGAGCGTCCGGCGGCGGCCGCCCGGGCGCCGTTCCAGCAGGAAGCGCAGCTGCTCGAAGAAGGTGCGCCAGCCTTCCGCGATGGCGTCCCGCTCCGCCGCGCCGTCGACGTCCGCCGGTGCCGGCAGGACCGCCCGCAGCAGCGCCCCGTCACCGTCCGGGACGACCCGCAGCTCGGAGCCGTCGGCCATCGCCAGCCGGTCCGGGGGAAAGGGCTCGGCGTGGGCGACGAAGATGTAGTGGATCTCGTCGATTAGGCCGTCGTACTCCCAGCCGAACCACTCCCGGATCTCGTCCGGCACGGTCAGCGCCGGCCAGATCCGCTCGGGCGGCGCGGACACGGGGACCTCGACCACCGTCGCGCTCGATTCGATCATCGGTCTCCTCCTGCTGTCGTCAACCCGGCCGCGCCGCCTCCAGCGCGGCGCGGACCAGGGCGAGCGCCGCCGCGGGCGGCACCCCCAGCCGGACGGCCTGCGCGGCGTAGTCGGCCGCCACCCGCTGCAACCGGTCCATGGCATCGTCCCGCCCGGGTGCGACAAACGTGCCGTGCCGGCCCCGGGTCTCCAGCAGGCCGGCCGCCTCCAGCTCCCGGTAGGCGCGGGCGACCGTGTTCGCGGCCAGGTTCAGGTCCGCCGCGAGCTGCCGGACCGTGGGCAGCCGGGTGCCGACCGGCAGCCGGCCGTCCCCGACCAGTTCCGCGAGCTGCCCGCGCACCTGCTCGTACGGCGGCACCGACGAGTCCTGGTCGACGGTGATCAGCACCAACTTTTCCCTCCCGCTCATCCGGCCCCGCCCGGGGTGCCGGGATCGGTGTCCACGTCGAGGTCACCGGGGGGCGGGCCGCCCGCCGCGAGGTCCACCACCCGTCCGCGGGGGCTGGTCGCGGCGAGCGCCGCGCCGAAGAGCACCAGCTGGTTGAGCAGGTAGAGGTAGAGCAGCAGGCCGACCGCCCCGGCCACCACCGTGTACGCCGGGTTCCGCTCGGTGCGCACCACGTAGTAGCGCCCGACGGTGTTGAGCAGCGTGATGCCGACCGCGACCAGCACCACCACCGGGCGCAGCCGGGCCCGGCTCATCCGCAGCCGGGGCACGGCGACCAGCAGCAGGGCGGCCAGCACCGCGTTGACCAGCACGCTCAGCACCGCGCTGATCGTGGTGAGGCCGATCGAGCCGGTGCTGCGCAGCAGGAAGCGCAGCAGCGACTCCAGCGCGTCGACCGCGGCCACCGAGACGCCGAGCAGCACGAAGATGACGAGCAGCACGCCGATGTCGACCAGCCGGCGGACCACCAGGTTGCCCGGCTGCTGGTTGAAGCCGTACATCAGCCGTTGCGAGGAGCGGATCGCCTCCACCCAGCCGATCCCGGTGAAGGCCAGGATGACCAGGCCGACCACCCCGACCGTGCCGCTGCTCTCGGCGATCTGCACCGGGTCGAGGAACGGCAGGTTCTCCCGGAGGAAGTCGGCCGCCGCGGCGCTGACCTCGTCGTTGTCCTGAAGGATCGCACCGAAGATCCAGTACGCGACCAGCGCGAGCGCGAAGACCGCGAAGAAGCCGTAGTAGGCGATCGCGGCGGCCAGCCGCCCGCCGAGCACGTCGTTGTAACGCACGCCGGCCCGCCAGACGTGGTCGAACACACCGGAGCGGCGGCGCGCGGCGTTCACCCGCCGCTCGAGGCCCGCCTCCAGGCGGCCGAAGACGTTCACGCGTTCATCCTCGCCGATCCCCGGCCACCGTGCGGGTATCCGACCCGCCGCCGCGCCCTCGTCCGGCCACCGGCGGGGTCAGCCGCCCAACCGGAAGTCCCGGCGCGGCTGCCACCGGGCCTGCCCGCTGTGCGAGAAGAGGGTGAAGGCCTCCACCTCGAACATCGCGGAGAAGTCGGCCAGGTCCTCGTACGCCTTGTCCAGCGCCTCCGGCGCGACGTCCTGCGCCACCGTGACGTGCGGGTGGTAGGGAAAGCGGGTCTCCCGGCGCAGCTCGGGGGCGGCCCTGATCGCGGCGGCCAGCAGCTCGCACTCGCTGATCCCGGCGGCCACCGCGACGAAGACCACCTGGGTCACCGGCCGGAACGTGCCGGTGCCCCGCAGGTGCAGGGTGAACGGCAGGTGGGCGGCGGCGACCGCGCCGAGGTGCCGCTCCACCGCGGGCAGCGTCGCCACCGGGATCTCGGTCGGCCCGAGCAGTGTCACGTGCGCCGGGATGTCGGCGGCCTGCGGGTCGCCGGCCTCGGCCCGGCGTCGGGTCAGCATCGCCCCCCACGGCTCGGGGATGTCCACCGCGACCCCGATCTGGATGGTGTCGTCCACCCCGGGCGCCCCGTCCCAGCCGTCCACGCTCCGCGCCACCCCTCCGACCGCCGACCCGTCACCCGTACCGTCGCGCCGCGCGGCGCTACTCGCCGCGCACCGGCGGGAAGAACCCCACCCGCTCGTACGCGACGCGCAGCGTCTCGGCGGCGACCGCACGGGCCTTCTCCGCGCCGGCGGCGAGCAGCTTGTCCAGTTGGGCCGGGTCGTCGAGGTAGGCGCGGGTGCGCTCCTGGATCGGGCGGACGAACTCCCCCACCACCTCGGCCAGGTCCTTCTTCAGGTCGCCGTAGCCCTTGCCCGCGTACGCGGCCACCAGGTCGTCGATGCTCCGGCCGCCGAGCGCGGAGTAGATGGTGAGCAGGTTGGCGATGCCGGGCTTGGTCTCGGCGTCGAACACGATCTCCCGACCGGTGTCGGTGACCGCGGAGCGGATCTTCTTGGCCGACCGGGCCGGGTCCTCCAGCAGGTCGATGATGCCGGCCGGCGAGGAACTCGACTTGGACATCTTGGCGGTCGGGTCCTGCAGGTCGGTGATCTTCGCGGTGTCCTTCACGATGTGCGGCGCCGGCACGGTGAAGGTGGGGCCGAACAGCGAGTTGAACCGCTGGGCCAGGTCGCGGGAGAGCTCCAGGTGCTGGCGCTGGTCCTCGCCGACCGGCACCGCGTGCGCCTGGTAGAGCAGGATGTCGGCGGCCTGCAGGATCGGGTAGGTGAACAGGCCGACGCTGGCCCGCTCGCCACCCTGCTTCTGCGCCTTGTCCTTGAACTGGGTCATCCGGCTGGCCTCGCCGAAGCCGGTGATGCAGCCCAGCACCCAGGCCAGCATCGAGTGCTCGGGCACCTGCGACTGCACGAAGAGCGTGCTGCGCTCCGGGTCCAGCCCGACCGCGAACAGCTGCGCGGCGGCCAGCCGGGACCGCTGCTTCAGCACCTTCGGGTCGTGCCCCGCGGTGATCGCGTGCAGGTCGACCACGCAGTAGAAGGCGTCGTGGGTGTCCTGCAACGCCACCCAGTGCCGCACCGCGCCCAGGTAGTTGCCGAGGTGGAACGAGTCGGCCGTCGGCTGGATGCCGGAGAAGACACGGGGGCGGGCGGGAACGTCGGACATGCCGGCAATTCTGTCAGCAACGCCGGGCGGACGTCATGACGGCCCCGCGGGTCGGCCCGGGCCGGGCGCGGTGGGCGCGCCCACCTCGCGACGCTGCTCGGGCAGGCGCAGCGTGGACACGGCGAGCCGGGCCACCCGGCGCCCCTCCAGCGCCAGCACCCGCAGCAGCCACCCGCCGGACGGCTCCCCCGGCCCGGCCGCGCCCTCCGGCTCGGTGGCCACCGGCACCTCGTCGCCGGCCACCGGAAGGCGGCCCAGCGCCGCCATCACGTACCCGCCGACCGTCTCATACGGGCCGGCCGGCAGGTGCACACCGGTGCGCTCGGCGAAGTCGGCCAGGTTGAGCCGGCCGTCCACCACCGCGGGCAGGCCCGCACGGACCGGCTCGGGCGGACCGTCGTACTCGCCGTGGATCTCCCCGACCAGTTCCTCGATCAGGTCCTCGCAGGTGACGATGCCGGCGGTGCCGCCGTACTCGTCGACCACCACCGCCAGGTGGTGCCCCTCCCGGCGCATCTCGGTCAGCGCGGCGAGCACCCGCTTGCTGCCGGGCAGCCGCTTCACCTCGCGGGTCAGCTGGCCGACCGTGGTGCACGGGTCGACCTCCGGGCGCAGCAGCACGTCCCGCAGGTGCACGAAGCCGACCACGTCGTCGTGGGTGCCGTCCACCACCGGGTAGCGGGTGTGCGGCTCGGCGCGGACCAACCCGGCCGCCTCGGCGATGGTCAGCCGGGCGGAGAGGAAGACCACCTCGGTGCGGGGCATCATCACCTCGCGGACCAGGCTCGCCCCGGCCACCAGCACCTCGTCGATGATCCGGCGTTCCTCCGGGTCCAGCACCGTGTTGGCCGCGACCAGGTCGCGCAGATCAGCCTCGCTGATCCGCTCCCGGCCGGCCGCCGGGCTGGCGCCGAGCAGGTCGGTCACCAGCCGGGTGGCGCCGTCCGCGGCGCGCACCACGACCCGGGCGACCGCCCGGGCGAGCGGACCCGGTTCGCGTCGTGGCCGCTCCCGCATCCGCCGCCGGAGCCCGGGACCACCCGCTTCCCGCATGCCTTGGATGGTAGACACCGGGAACCGCCGGCACCGGCAGCCGCGCATGTTCGGCTCTGTTTAATCGTGAGAGTTTATGATGGAATGGTGGCGCGTCGCGGACGCGGAGCGCGCCCCCACCGGCGGCCGTAGGGTGATCACCACATGGTCGCGGCCGCGACGGCCAGGCAGGAGGAGACCGACGTGAAACTGCTCGTCACCGGCGGCGCCGGCTTCATCGGCAGCGTGGTGACCCGGATGCTGCTCGACGCCGGCCACCAGGTGGTCGTCCTCGACGACCTGCGCACCGGCCACCGGGCGGCGCTCGCCCCCGACGCGACGCACGTCGAGGCGTCCATCCGCGACGCGGCCCGGGTGCTCACCCCCGAGGCGGGCTTCGACGGGGTGCTGCACTTCGCCGCCCTGATCGCCGCCGGCGAGTCGATGGTCAAGCCGGAGCTCTACTGGCACACCAACACCGTCGGCACGCTGGCGCTGCTCGACGCGGTCCGGGCCGCCGGAGTGCCCCGGCTGGTCTTCTCCTCCACCGCCGCGGTCTACGGCAACCCGACCGAGCTGCCGATCCCGGAGACCGCGGTCAAAGCCCCCACCAACACGTACGGGGCCACCAAGCTCGCCGTCGACATGGCGCTCACCTCCGAGGCGGTCGCCCACAACCTGGCCGCCGTCTCGCTGCGCTACTTCAACGTCGCCGGGGCGCACCTCGACGGCGACGTCGCGCTCGGCGAGCGGCACGACCCGGAAACCCACCTGATCCCGATCGCGCTCGAGGTGGCCGCCGGCCGGCGGGAGAAGCTCCAGCTCTTCGGCGACGACTACCCCACCGTCGACGGCACCTGCGTGCGCGACTACATCCACGTCGCCGACCTCGCCCGCGCCCACCTGCTCGCGCTCGACGCGGCGGCGCCCGGCCAGCACCGGATCTACAACCTGGGCAACGGCAGCGGGTTCACCAACCGCCAGGTGGTCGACGTGGTCCGCGAGGTCACCGGGCACCCGGTGCCGGTGGAGGTGGCGCCGCGCCGCGAGGGCGACCCGGCCGAGCTGGTCGCCTCCGCCGCGCTGGCCCGCGCGGAACTCGGCTGGGTGCCGCAGAAGCCGACCCTGCACGACATGGTCGGCGACGCCTGGGCGTTCTACCGCACGCACGTCCTGGAGCAGCGGTGACCGACGACGTCGCGGCCCGCGCCACCGCGGGCTTCCGGTCGGCGTACGGGGCGGAGCCGGCGGGCCGCTGGGCGGCTCCCGGGCGGGCCAACCGTTCGCGCTCTCCCTGCGCACCGTGGCGGCCGCCGCCGCCCAGCCCGGCGAGACCTGGACGGTCTGGTCGGAACTGACCGGCGAGACGGTCACCTTCGGCGCCGACGAGGTCGCCGCGCCGGGCCGGGTCACCGGCTGGACGGCGTACGTGGCCGGGGTGGTCTGGGCGCTGCGCGAGGCGGGCCACGCCGTGCCCGGCGCCCGGCTGGCCATCGCCTCGGACGTGCCGCTCGGCTCCGGGCTCTCCTCCTCGGCCGCGCTGGAGTCGGCCGTGCTGGCCGCCCTGGTCGACCTGGGCGGGCTCGACCTGCCCGCCGAGCGGCAGCCCCGGCTGGCCCAGCGGGCCGAGAACGCCTACGTCGGCGCGCCGACCGGGATCATGGACCAGTCCGCGGCCATCCGCTGCCGGGCCGGGCACGCGCTCTTCCTCGACTGCCGGGACGAGTCGGTCGAGCACATCCCGTTCGACCTGGACGCGGCCGGGCTCGCCATGCTGGTGGTCGACAGCCGGGCACCGCACCGGCACGCCGACGGCGAGTACGCGGCCCGCCGGAAGTCCTGCGAGCGGGCCGCCGACCTGCTCGGCGTGCCGGCGCTGCGGGACGTCGACGTGGCCGGGCTCGACGACGCGCTGGCCCGGCTCGACGACGACGAGACCCGCCGCCGGGTCCGGCACGTGGTCACCGAGGACCAGCGGGTGCTGGACACCGTCGCGCTGCTGCGCGCCGACCGGATCCGGGAGATCGGCCCGCTGCTGACCGCCTCACACGCCTCGATGCGGGACGACTTCGAGATCACCGTGCCGGAGATCGACACCGCGGTCGAGGCGGCGCTCGCGGCCGGGGCGCTCGGCGCGCGGATGACCGGCGGCGGCTTCGGCGGCTGCGTCCTCGCCCTGGTCGACGCCGCGGCCGCCGAGACGGTGGCCGCCGCCGTCACCGCCGCGTACGCCGAGCGCGGCTTCACCGCCCCCGGGCACGTCACCGTGCTGCCCGGCCCGGGCGCCACCCGCCTGGACTGAGCCACCACCCGGCGACCACTTCGCCGATCCGCCACCTCCACAGCGTCCACCCGCCGCCACACCCCGGCGATCCGCCGCCTCCGCTCCCGCCGCGCCGGTCCGCCGCCGCACATCGCCGGCCGCTTCCGGTCCCGCCGCCGCCCTGCCCGTCCCGACGCGCGGTTCGGGTGCGTCTGTTGTCGCTGGGACGACAACAGACGCACCCGGTCTGGTCGCGGTGGGCGCAGCCGCCTGCGCCGTCCCCGCTGCCGGCCCCCGGCCGGCACCCCCGGCCGCCCGGGGCCGCCGCCTCAGGGCGCCGATCACGGGAGAGTCGGCGTCAGGAGGCTTCGACGATCATGCCGGCGCCGACCGTCCGGTTGGTGGTCTCGTCGATGATGACGAAGCCGCCGGTGGTGCGGTTGCGCCGGTACTCGTCGGCGAGCAGCGGGACGGTGGTGCGCAGCCGCACCCGGCCGATCTCGTTGAGCCGCAGCTCGCCCGCCGACTCGTCGCGGTGCAGCGAGTTGATGTCGAGCCGGTAGTGCAGCCCGCGCACGATGGCCCGGGCCGACCGGGTGGTGTGCTTGATGGCGTACCTGCCGCCCACCTGGAGCGGGCGGGTCTCGTCCATCCAGCAGACCATCGCCTCGATGTCCTGGGCCACTGCCGGGGCGTTGTTCGGCCGGCAGATCATGTCGCCCCGGGAGATGTCGATCTCGTCCGCCAGGCGTACGGTCACCGACATCGGCGGGAACGCCTCCGCGACCGGCCCGTCGGCGGTCTCCACCGCGGCGATCCGGCTGGTGAAGCCGGAGGGCAGCACCATCACCTCGTCGCCCGGCTTGAGCACCCCGGAGGCCACCTGACCGGC
Organism: Micromonospora sp. LZ34; assembly: GCF_052981855.1. Lineage (NCBI taxonomy): Bacteria > Bacillati > Actinomycetota > Actinomycetes > Micromonosporales > Micromonosporaceae > Micromonospora > Micromonospora sp. LZ34. The sequence continues at coordinate 64,716 of NZ_JBRIQN010000004.1, read as the reverse complement.
GTAGCCCCGGTAGTCGGTGACGGTGGTCGACTGCGGACGGATCACGTACTGCACCGGGAACCGGACGTCGACCAGGTTGCGGTCGCTGGCGATGTGCACCCGCTCCAGGTGGTGCAGCAGCGACGGCCCCTCGTACCAGGGCATGTTCGCCGACCGGCTGACGATGTTGTCGCCCTTGAGCGCGGAGACCGGCACCACGGTCAGGTCCGGCACCTCGAGCTTCGCCGCGAACGCGGTGAACTCGTCGGCGATCCGCTCGAAGACCTCCTGCGAGAAGTCGACCAGGTCCATCTTGTTGACGCAGAGCACCAGGTGCGGCACCCGCAGCAGCGAGCAGAGGAACGCGTGCCGGCGGGACTGCTCGACCAGACCCTTGCGGGCGTCGACCAGGATCAGCGCCAGGTCCGCGGTGGACGCCCCGGTGACCATGTTCCGGGTGTACTGGATGTGCCCGGGGGTGTCGGCGATGATGAACTTCCGCCGCGGCGTGGCGAAGTAGCGGTACGCCACGTCGATGGTGATGCCCTGCTCCCGCTCGGCCCGCAGGCCGTCGGTGAGCAACGCCAGGTTGGTGTACTCGTCGCCGCGCGCCGCGCTGACCGCCTCGACGGCGGCGAGCTGGTCGGTGAAGAGCGACTTCGTGTCGTAGAGCAGCCGACCGATCAGGGTCGACTTGCCGTCGTCCACGCTGCCCGCGGTGGCGAAGCGCAGCAGGTCCATGGGCCGGGCCTCACTGGCGGCCCGGGCGTCCGTCGTGTTCGCGCCGGCCGGGGCCGCGGTCTCGGTGGTCATCAGAAGTAGCCCTCCCGCTTGCGGTCCTCCATGGCGGCCTCGCTGACCCGGTCGTCACCCCGGGTCGCGCCGCGCTCGGTGATCCGGGTGGCGGCGACCTCCTCGATGACCTTCTCCACCGTGTCGGCGTCCGAGCGGACGGCGGCGGTGCACGACGCGTCGCCCACCGTGCGGTAGCGCACCCGCACCTTGAACCGCTCCTCACCGGCGCGGGGGCGGAAGAACTCGTTGACCGCATAGAGCATCCCGTCGCGCTCGATCACCTCGCGCTCGTGCGCGTAGTAGATCGACGGCAGGGCGATCCGCTCCCGGGCGATGTAGTGCCAGACGTCCAGCTCGGTCCAGTTGGACAGCGGGAAGACCCGGATCGACTCGCCCGGGTGGTGCCGGCCGTTGTAGAGCGACCACAGTTCGGGACGCTGGTTCTTCGGGTCCCACTGGCCGAACTCGTCGCGGAAGCTGAACACCCGCTCCTTGGCCCGGGCCTTCTCCTCGTCCCGACGGGCGCCGCCGAAGAGCGCGTCGAAGCGGTGCTTCTCCACCGCGTCCAGCAGCACCGGCGTCTGGATCCGGTTGCGCATCCCGTCGGCCGACTCGCGCACCAGCCCACTGGCCAGCGCCTCCGGCACGCTCGCCACGACCAGGTGCAGGCCCAGCTCGGCGACCCGCTGATCCCGGTATTCGAGAACCTCGGGGAAGTTGTGGCCGGTGTCCACGTGCATCACCGGGAACGGGATGTTGGCCGGGGCGAACGCCTTCTGGGCCAGCCGCAGCATCACGATCGAGTCCTTGCCGCCGGAGAAGAGCAGCACCGGCCGCTCCATCTCGGCGACCACCTCACGCATCACGAAGACGCTCTCGGCCTCCAGCGCGTCGAGGTGCGAGACCTGGTAGGCGGGGCCGGTCATGACCGGGACTCGATTCGCTCGCTCATCCGATTTCCAGACCTTTCCGGTCGGGTACGTCAGGAAGACGCTCAGGCTACCCGGAATGTCTCTGCAGCGCCGCAAGCAACCGGGAAGCGAGATCCGCACGGCAGACCAGCAGGTCCGGCAGGCGCGGATCCGCCTCGTTGTATTCCAGCGCAGAACCGTCGATCCGGGAAGCGTGCAGTCCGGTGGCCGTCGCCACAGCCACCGGCGCCGCCGAGTCCCACTCGTACTGGCCGCCAGCGTGGATGTAGGCGTCCACCTCGCCGGTCACCACCGCCGCGATCTTGGCGCCGGCCGATCCCATCGGCACCAGGTGCGCCCCGACGTCCTCGGCCAGGTCGGTGAGGAAGACCGGCGGCCGGCTCCGGCTGGCCGCCAACCGGATGGTCCGCCGCCCGCCCGCGGCCGCCGCCTCCACCGTCAGCGGCGGATACGCCGGCGGGTAGTCGGTGGCCAGCACCCGGTGCTGCGCCGGCAGCCCCACCGCCCCGGCGACCAGCCCGTGCGGCGTCGGCGCGCCACGCGCCCAGAGCGCCACGTGCACCGCCCAGTCCGACCGGCCCTCCTCGGCGAACTCCCGGGTGCCGTCCAACGGGTCGACGATCCACACCCGGTCGGCGGTCAACCGGGACACCGCCCCGGTGTTCACCTCCGCCGCCCAGGCCAGCCGCGAGCCCTCGTCCTCCTCGGAGAGCACCGCGTCACCCGGCCGCCACTTCGCCAGCTCGGTACGGATCAGGTCGTGCGAGACCTTGTCCCCGGCCGACTTCAGCGCCCCGGCGTCGGCGAACCCCAGCTCGGCCCGCAGCGCCAGCAGCGCCTGACCGGCCCGGACCGCCAGCCACCGGGCGAACGCGCCGTCGATCATCGGAGGACTGCCCATGACTTCCGCTCCCGTCGCCTCGCCACGTGCCACGCCGCCCGACCGCCGTCGACGGCCGCGCCGCCCGGCCAACGCCACGTCGAAGGCGCAGACTACCGGCCCGCGGCGCCCGACCCGGGCCACCCCGCCCGGTTCAGGAGCCGTGGTAGAGGTTCTGCGTCGGCTCCACGCCGCGGGTGATGACCGACTCCACCACGTCCGCCGCCCGGTCCACCAGGAAGTCCAGCTCCTTGCGCTCCACCGCGCTGAAATCCGACAGTACGTAGTCCGCCGGGTCCTGCCGCCCCGGCGGCCGGCCGATGCCGAACCGCACCCGGACGTATTCCTTGGTGCCCAGCGACTTCGACATCGAGCGCAGGCCGTTGTGCCCGCCCTCACCGCCGCCGCACTTCACCCGCAGCTGCCCGTAGCCGATGTCCAGCTCGTCGTGCACCGCGACCACCTGGCCCGGCGCCACCTTGTAGAACTGCGCCAGCGCCGCCACCGGCCCGCCGGAGAGGTTCATGTAGGTCAGCGGCTTCACCAGCACCAGCTTCGGCCCGCCGAAGCCGAGCCGCCCCTCGGCGACCTCGGCCACCGCCCGCTTGTGCCGGCCGAACTTCGCGCCGATCCGCCCGGCCAGCAGGTCGGCCACCATGAAGCCGACGTTGTGCCGGTTGCCGGCGTACTCCCGGCCCGGGTTGCCCAGGCCGACCACCAGCCACGGCCCCGTCTCGTCCGTCACGACCCGCCCCTCCCGCTGTCCGTGTCACCCGGCCCCGATACGCCGACAGGCGCCCCCAACCGTCGGGGACGCCTGTCGCAGCTGCGAACCGATCAGGCCTCGGTGGGCGCCTCGGCGCTCTCCGCGCCCTCGGCGGCCGGAGCCTCCTCGGCGCCCTCGGTGACCTCGCCGACCTCGGCCTCGGCCTCCTCGGCGGCCTCCTCGACCTCGGGCATGGTGGCCTCGAGCTGCTCGGCGGTCGGCGCGGCGGTCACCGTGGCGACCGGCAGCTCCGGGTCGGCGGCCAGCTCGACGCCGGCCGGCAGCGCGACGTCGGCAGCGGTGATCTGGACACCCGGCACGGCGCCCTCGATCGAGGCCTCCAGGTGATCCGGCACCTTGGTGGCGTCGGCGGTCACCGACAGGGTGTCGTGGTCGTGCACGATCAGCGTGTCCCTCGCCGCCTCGCCGGTCAGCTGGACCGGGACGTCGACGGTGACCTTCTCGCCGCGACGGACCAGCAGCAGGTCGACGTGCTCGAAGGTGTCCTTGATCGCGTCACGCTGGATCGCCTTGGGCAGCGCCAGCGCCTGGGTGCCGTCGCTCACCTCGATCGCGAAGAGCTGGTTGGCGCCACCCTTGCGGATCGCCGCGGCGAACTCGCGGGCGGGCAGCGCGATGTGCTTGGGCTTCTCGCCGTGGCCGTACAGCACGGCGGGCACCTTGCCGGCCCGGCGGGTACGACGGGCACCACCCTTGCCGAACTCGGTGCGGGGCTCGGCGCTGATCTTTACCTCGGACACGGGGAAACTCCTGATGCTTCGCGCGGCGGCTTGTCGTCTTGCGGTGCTGGGGCGAGGGGCTCGCTGGGGCTCATGCGTCATGAACGACTGCCCGGAGCACCGCGTCGATCACGGTGCCTCCGTGCGGCGCTTGTCAGCGGCCCGCCGGGCACCCTCGCCGTGGCAACCGCACCAGTCTACCCGAGCGGAATCCGTGCTCTCCGGCAGTCCCCAGGTCCGCACCCGGGCCGCCTCCAGCGGCCCGTCCGTCGCCGCCCGGCCACAGCCGCGACGGCGCTCGCGGCGGGGGTCGGGCGGCGCCCGACCCCCGCCGGTCGCTCAGCTCAGGCCACCGAAGAGGGTGGTCACCGAACCGTCGTCGAACACCTCACGGATCGCCCGCGCCAGCAGCGGCGCGATCGACAGCACGGTGAGCTTGTCGAGCTGCTTCTCCGGCGGCAGCGGCAGCGTGTTGGTCACCACGACCTCGCTGATCGGGCTGTTCTTCAGCCGCTCGGTCGCCGGGTCGGAGAGCAGGGCGTGGGTGGAGGCGACCACCACGTCCGCCGCGCCGGACTCCTTGAGGATGTCCGCCGCCCGACAGATCGTGCCACCGGTGTCGATCATGTCGTCAACGATCAGACAGACCCGACCCTCGACCTCGCCGACCACCCGGTTCGCCACCACCTGGTTCGGCTTCAACGGGTCCCGGGTCTTGTGGATGAAGGCCAGCGGGCAGCCGCCCAGCCGGTCCGTCCACCGCTCGGCCACCCGCACCCGGCCCGAGTCCGGCGCGACCACGGTCATCGGCCGGCCGGCGTACCGGTGCTGCACGTACTCGGCGAGCACGTCCATCGCGAAGAGGTGGTCCACCGGGCCGTCGAAGAAGCCCTGGATCTGCGCGGTGTGCAGGTCGACGGTGAGGATCCGGTTCGCACCCGCGGTCTTCAGCAGGTCGGCGATCAGCCGGGCCGAGATCGGCTCCCGACCCCGGTGCTTCTTGTCCTGCCGCGAGTAGGGGTAGAACGGCAGGACGACCGTGATCCGCTTCGCCGAGCCCCGCTTCAGCGCGTCGATCATGATCAGGGTCTCCATGACCCAGGTGTTGACCCCGTGCGTGACGGACTGCACCACGAAGGCGTCCGAACCACGTACCGAGTCCTTGAACCGTACGAAGATCTCGCCGTTGGCGAAGTCGTACGCGTCGGCCGGCGTCGGCGCGACGCCGAGCACCTCGCCGATCTCCCTGGCCAGCTCCGGAAAGGCCCGTCCGGAGAAGAGCATCAGGCTCTTGCGGTTTTCGGCGACGATGCTGCCCATGGCCCGTCTGCTCCCGTTGTGGTCGGTGGTACCCGGCACGCGGTGGTGGTGGGCCGGGGGCTATTCGGTTGCAGTATCTCCCCTGCCAGACGCGGGGCCCACCGCATCGGCCTCCCCGTGGATTGCCTCACCTTCGCTTGCGGCTGCCGGCTCGCCCGACGCACCCTCGGCCGCCCGCTCGGCCGCCGCCGCGGAGACCGTGCCGGGCCGCTTGCGGGCCACCCAGCCCTCGATGTTGCGCTGCGGCGCCCGGGTGACCCCGAGCGCGCCGGGCGGCACGTCCTGGGCGATCGCGCTGCCCGCCGCCACGTACGCCCCGGCACCCACCTCGACCGGGGCGATCAGGCTGGTGTCGCAGCCGACGAAGGCCCCCTCGCCGACGATCGTCCGGTTCTTGTTCACCCCGTCGTAGTTCACGAAGATCGTCGCCGCGCCGATGTTGGCCTTCGCCCCGATCGTCGCGTCACCCACGTACGACAGGTGCGGCACCTTGGCGCCCTCGCCGACCTCGGAGTTCTTCACCTCGACGAACGTGCCGACCTTCGACTTCTCCGCCAGCCGCGCGGCCGGCCGCAGGTACGCGTACGGGCCGACGCTGGCCCCGGGACCGACCTCGGCGCCCACCGCGTGGCTGCGCAGCACGGTGGCGCCCGGGCCGACCACGGTGTCGATCAGGGTGACGTCCGGCCCGACCACCGCGCCGGTGCCGACCACCGTGCCGCCACGCAGCTGGGTGTTCTGGTCCACCACGGCGTCCCGGTCCAGCGCGACGGTCACGTCGATCCAGGTGGTGTCCGGGTCCAGCAGGGTGACGCCGGTCCGCATCCACGCCTCGTTCACCCGGTCACGGAGCAGCCGGCGCAGCGCGGCCAGCTCGACCCGGTCGTTGCAACCCAGCGTCTCGACGTGGTCGGCGGCGACGTGCACCGCCACCGGCTCGCCGGCGGAGCCCAGCAGGGCGAAGACGTCGGTGAGGTACTCCTCGCCCTGGTCGTTGTCGGTGGAGAGCTTGCCCAGCGCGTCCCGCAGCCGGACCACGTCGAACGCGTAGATCCCGGCGTTGATCTCGCGGATCGCGCGCTGCGCCGGGGTGGCGTCGCGCTCCTCGACGATCTGCTCCAACCGGCCGTCGGAGTTCCGGACGATCCGGCCCAGGCCGGTCGGGTCGGGCACCTCGGCGGCGAGCACGGTGGCCGCGGCCCGCGCGTCCTCGTGCGCCGCCACCAGCGCGGCGACCGTCTCGGGGCGGAGCAGCGGCACGTCCCCGTTGATCACGACGACGGTGCCGGTGGCGTCCGGCACCGCGTCCAGCGCGATCCGGACCGCGTGGCCGGTGCCGAGCTGCTCCGCCTGGAGCACCGGGGTGGCCTCGGGCGCGATCTCGGTCAGGTGCCCGCGCACCTGGTCGGCGCCGTGGCCGACCACGACCACCGTGCGCTCCGCGGCCAGCGGCGCGGCGGCGGTCAGCACGTGGCCGAGCAGCGTACGGCCGAGCAGCGGATGCAGCACCTTGGGCAGCGCCGACTTCATCCGCTTGCCCTCACCGGCGGCGAGCACGACGACGGTGCGGGTGTGGGGCTGGGACACGACGCGGCTCCAGTCGGGACGACGGACAGTCTCGCGGTCATGCTAACCAGACGGAGTGGGTGGATTGCCCGATACCTTGCTCTCACGCGGGGCATCGAGGAAAGCTCGGCCGCCAGGATTCGAACCTGAAACTCAAGAGCCAAAATCTTGGGTGTTGCCAATTACACCACGGCCGATCGTGACGCAAGACAGCTTAGCGCCTCTGCGGTGACCGCCCCATCCCCTACGTGATCATGTCGTGAAGTCCCGCGACGAGCCCTTCGATGCGCCAGTACAACTCTCGACTCTGCGGCACGTCGATGATCAGACATCCGTGATAGTCGCCCTGAGTGTTGCGTCGGACCGTGGTAGGGCGGTGCGCCTTCAGCGTCGCCCGCCGGAATCGCTCGGCCGGCAGATCGAGCGCTCGCGCCCACCACTGCTGGGCGGCCACCACATCGGCGGACTCGTGGATGCTGACCCGGTAGGTCGGAACGCCGCGGTCCACGCCGGAAATCTCCAGAAAGCGCAGGAAAAGGCGGAGCAGCCGAACATCGCTGTTGATGAACTGCACGCGGTCGTCGCGCCGCCACGGTTTCGACTTGGTGCCCTCGCACCAGTAGATCGCCGCGCCCAGCAGCAGGAGATCGCGTTCGTCGAGTGTGCCCACCGTGTCGGCCGCGCGCTGCCGGGCGACCGCCTGCGCGGCGTCGCGGGCCTCCCGATGAGCCGCCCAACGCGCCTGGGTCATCCGTGCCACGTCGGCGCGGCGGCGTTCGGCGACCTTTTCGTCGGGGTCGAGCGGCAGGTGTTTCACCCACTGGTAGGCGGTGGACTTGGCCACCCCGAGCTGGCTTGCGATGTCGTTCACCGAGCGGCCGAGCCCGCGCAGCTCGACCGCCTCGGCACGCAACTCGTCCTTGGCGTTGGGGCGGCGGGTCCGCTCCGGTGCCGGCACGCCGCGGAGCAACTCGTACACCCTGTTCCGGCCGAGGCCGGTGCGGGCCCGGATCTCGCGGACGGAGAGCTGTTCGACGGTGCGCAGGCGACGCACCTCGGCGGCGAGCGGATCGACCATGAGCAGCAGGTTAGAACGCGCGTACGACGTTCTCAGGCATTCATTCGCGAAACTCTCCCGTGCGAACCACAACCCCGCAAGTTACGGTGACGTAGGCGTAACTTTGCGATCTTGCCCGTCCCCTCTGCGAGGTGCCATGTCGACCGCTCTGCTCGAACCGAACAACAGCGCCGGCCCGAAACCACTCACCCAGGGGACCCAGTCCCCGGGCATCCTGATCGCCCTCTGGGCCTTCGTGGTGATCCCCTTCGCGGCCCTGATCGCCGCCGTCCCGGTCGCCTGGGGTGGCTGGCTGAGCTGGACCGACGTCGCCATCGCGCTGGTCTGGTACGTGGTGTCCGGGCTCGGCATCACGGTCGGCTACCACCGCTACTTCACGCACGGCTCGTTCAAGGCCAGGCGCTGGCTGCGGGTCGCGCTGGCGGTCTCCGGTTCGCTGGCGGTGCAGGGCGAGATCATCCAGTGGGTCGCCGACCACCGGCGCCACCACGCCTTCTCCGACCAGGAGGGTGACCCGCACTCGCCGTGGCGGTTCGGCGAGAGCCTCGGCGGCCTGGCCCGCGGCATGTTCCACGCCCACGTGGGCTGGCTCTTCGGCCGCGAACTCTCCAACCGGGAACGGTTCGCGCCGGACCTGCTCGCCGACCGGGACATCAACCGGGTGGACCGGCTCTTCCCGCTGCTGGTGACCACCTCGGTGCTCGGTCCGGCGCTGCTGGGCGGCCTGCTCACCTGGTCCTGGCAGGGCGCGCTGACCGCGCTCTTCTGGGGCGGCCTGGTGCGGATCGCCCTGCTGCACCACGTGACCTGGTCGATCAACTCGGTCTGCCACGTCTACGGCGAGCGCCCGTTCGCGGTGCGCCAAGGCGACCGGGCGTCGAACTTCTGGCCGCTGGCCATCCTGTCGTTCGGCGAGAGCTGGCACAACCTGCACCACGCCGACCCGACCAGCGCCCGGCACGGTGTGCTGCGCGGTCAGGTGGACATCTCGGCCCGGGTGATCTGGCTGTTCGAGAAGCTCGGCGCGGCGTACGACGTGCGGTGGCCGAAGCCCGAGCGGGTCGCGGCGAAGCTCGTGAAGCCGGCCGCGGAGCGGTAAACCGGGCAGTGCCGGTGCAGGTTACCTGGCAGTATTGCCGGGTGACCGAGCTGAGCGCGGGAGATGTCGGGCGGCATGGCGGCAGGGGGGCCGGGCCCGGCGCGGGTACGGTCGAGCGGCGCACCGGCGCCGGCGGGCCGCCGGCCGAGGGGGCGGCGGCGTGAACCCGCACGGCGGAGGCTCCATTCCACGACAGGGCGTCCCCGAGCGCCGGCGAGGTGACGACATGGCGGACGCCCCGGGCAAGGGCGGCGATACCGGCCGGCGGCGGGCGGTGCCCGCCGCCGCCGGCAAACCCACCTCGCGGGTACGCATGTCGGCGGCCCAGCGCCGCGAGCAGCTGATCCTGATCGGCCGGCAACTCTTCGCCGAGCGCGGGTTCGACGCCACCTCGATCGAGGAGGTGGCGGCCCGCGCCAAGGTCTCCAAGCCGGTGGTCTACGAGCACTTCGGCGGCAAGGAGGGGCTCTACGCGGTGGTGGTGGACCGGGAGGTCCGCGCCCTGCTGGACCGGGTCACCACCGCGCTGACCGCCGGGCACCCGCGGGAGTTGCTGGAGCAGGCGGCGCTGGCCCTGCTGGCCTACATCGAGGAGGAGACCAGCGGGTTCCGGGTGCTGGTGCGCGAGTCGCCGCTGATGTCGGCGACCGGCAACTTCAGCAGCGTGTTGAACGACGTGGCGCACCAGGTGGAGCACATCCTGGGCGCCGAGTTCTCCAGCCGGGGGTACGACCCGAAGCTGGCCGAGCTCTACTCCCAGGCGCTGGTGGGCATGGTGGCGTTGACCGGCCGCTGGTGGCTGGAGGTGCGCAAGCCGCGCAAGGAGACGGTGGCCGCGCACCTGGTGAACCTGGCCTGGAACGGGTTGTCGCACCTGGAGGCCAAGCCGGGGCTGATCACCGTTCGGAAGCGCTGACCGCCGTCAGGGTCGGCGCAGGTGCGCCTCGTGGACCGGGTGGCTGCGGTGCTGCCGCGCCTCCTCGGCGTGCTCGTCGGTGCCGACCTTGTCGTACAGGCCGGTGCCGAGCAGGATGAGGCCGAAGATCATCGACACCAGGACCGTGGACATCGAGAAGTTGAGGAAGTTGGCCTCGGTCTGCAGCACGGACATCATGAGGATGCTGGTCACCAGGAACACGATCCCGGCGGTCAGGTTCATGTAGTGGCCGAGGTTCCCGCGCCGTGACGCGCCGATGATCAGCACGATTCCGAAGACCACCGAGGCCAGCGCGAACGCGAGGTTGGTGCGGAGCCCGAGCACCCAGTCGCCGTTCCGGCCGAAGAGCGGTTCGCTCCAGGTCAGGGCGACGCCCCAGACCCCGAACACCAGGATGTAGAGCCCTACCAGGCCGGCGAGGACCCGGTAGATCGGCCGCGCCGGATGGTTTATCGGAAAGTGCACCATCGACCCATCCTCCGTCCCGAATCTCAACAATCCAGGACGATTGTCACCCCGACCACCGGCATCTGTCCCCCGAACCGTCAGCCACACCCGCGCGCCGGAAACGACAGAGGTCCCGCCCGGCCCGGCACAAGGCCGACCCGAAGCGGGACCACAGAAGGTTTTCGCAACCAGACAGGGGGCTCAGAGCACGAGCCGAGCCTTCTGCCAGGCTTCCTTCTCGTCGTCCGTGCCGACCTTGCCGTACATCCCGACCATCAGCAGCACCAGGCTGAGCACCATCAGCACGATCACCGTGGTGATGCTGAAGTTGAAGATGTTCGCCTCGGTCTGGATGAACGCGAGCCCGCCCAGGCTGATCACCATCAGCAGGTACGCCAGCCACTGGTTGATCACCACGTCCACGTTGCGGCCGATCGCGGTGCCGGCCAGCACGGCCAGCCCGAGCAGGACGCTGGCCAGCGAGAAGCCGAGGTTGGTGCCCTGCCCGAGGACCTGCGTGTCGTCCTGGGCGAGGACCTCGTTGCCGGCGCTCGTGACAATGCCGAGCACGCCGAAGACGACCAGGTACAGACCGGTGAGCCCGCCGATCGCCCGGTAGATCGGCCGCGCGGGGTGGTTGACGGGGGTGTGGGCCATGTCTGAGTCTCCAACGCCGTTTGGGTGAGGGTTCGCCGACGATTGTCCCGCACGTGGAGGTGTGACGCCGCACACGGGTGCCGGTGTGCCGGGCGCCCGCGTGCGGCGTGGTCGGTCAGCTCGCCGGGATCTCGTCGGCGAGGGTCAGCCACGCCTCCTCGGTCTGCTCCCGCTCGGCCCGCAGCTCCTTGAGCTGGGCGTCGAGTTCGGCGACCTTGGCGTAGTCGGTGGCGTGCGCGGCGAGCTGGTCGAGCAGCGCCGCCTCCTTCTGCTCCAGCTTGGCGACCTGCCGTTCCAGCCGGGCCAGCTCCTTGCGGGCCTGCCGGGCCTCGGCGGCGGACATGCCGGTGGCCGCGGGGGCCTTCGGCTGGGCGGGCGCCGCGGTCTCGGCCGGTGCGGGGCGGCCGGTGGCGCGGGCCAGGTACTCGTCGACGCCGCCGGGCAGGTGCACCAGCCGGCCGTCGCCGAACATCCCGTACGCCGAGTCGGTGACCCGCTCGATGAGGTAGCGGTCGTGGCTGGCCACCACGATCGTGCCTGGCCAGGAGTCGAGCAGGTCCTCCAGCGCGGCCAGGGTGTCGGTGTCCAGGTCGTTGGTGGGCTCGTCGAAGAGCAGCACGTTGGGCTCGGCGGCGAGCAGCCGGAGCATCTGCAGCCGGCGCCGCTCGCCGCCGGAGAGGTCGCCGACCGGGGTCCAGAGCCGCCGGTCGTCGAAGCCGAAGATCTCGGCGAGCTGGGCGGCGGAAATCTCCCGGTCGCCGAGCTGCACCCGCCGGGCGACCTCCTCGACCGCTTCGAGCACCCGCAGCTGGCCGGGGAGTTCGGCGAGTTCCTGGGAGAGGAACGCCGGCCGCACGGTGGAGCCGGTGGCGAAGCGGCCGCCGTCGGGGCGGGTGACGCCGGCGAGCATCCGCAGCAGGGTGGTCTTGCCGGCCCCGTTGGCGCCGAGAATGGCGATCCGGTCGCCCGGGCCGACCTGCCAGGTGACGTCGTCGAGGATGATCTTCGGGCCGGCGTGCAGGGTGATCTGCTCCAGGTCGTACACCTGCTTGCCGAGCCGGGCGGTGGCGAGCTTCTGCAGCGACATGGTGTCGCGCGGCGGCGGGACGTCGGCGATCAGGGCGTTGGCCGCGTCGATCCGGAACCGCGGCTTGGAGGTGCGGGCCGGCGGGCCGCGGCGCAGCCAGGCGATCTCCTTGCGGAGCAGGTTCTGCCGGCGCGCTTCGGTGGCCGCGGCGACGCGTTCCCGCTCGGCGCGGGCCAGCGTCCAGGCGGCGAAGCCGCCCTCGTAGGCGCGGACGGTCTGGTCGGCGACCTCCCAGGTGGTGGTGCAGACGGCGTCCAGGAACCACCGGTCGTGGGTGACGACGACCAGCGCCCCCTTGCGGCCGACCAGGTGCCGGGCCAGCCAGTCGACGCCGCCGACGTCGAGGTGGTTGGTGGGCTCGTCGAGGATCAGCAGGTCGGAGTCGCGCACCAGCAGCGCGGCCAGGGCGACCCGGCGGCGCTCGCCGCCGGACATCGGGCCGACCGGCTGGTCGAGGCCGAGGTGCGGCATGCCGAGCCCGTCGAGGATGGCGCGGACGCCGGCGTCGCCGGCCCACTCGTGCTCGGCGCCCATGCCCTCGCCGAGCCAGGCGGTGCCGAGGACCACGTCCCGCACGGTGGCGTCCGGGGTGAGCTGGAGGCTCTGCGGCAGCCAGGCGACCCGCAGGTCGCGGCGGTGGGTGACCCGCCCGTCGTCCGGCTCCTCCTGCTTGGTGAGCAGCCGCAGCAGGGTGGACTTGCCGGCGCCGTTGAGCCCGACGACGCCGATCCGGTCGGCGTCGTCCAGGCCGAGCGAGACGTCGGTGAGCAGCGGCCCGGCGGCGCCGTAGCCCTTGGACACCCGGTCCAGGTTGACGATGTTGGCCACGACCCACCTTCCATGATCAAGGCGTCCGGTGCCGGCGGGCACGGGACGCCTGGCTTCCAAGGGTACGCGGCGTCACCGACCGCCCGCGCGGCGCGCCGACGACGTGATCAACTCGGGCCGCAGCGGTGGCGCGGCGCCCGGACACCGCCGGCGAACCGGAGTGGATCTTGGAAGTCGGCTCAGACGATCCGCGCGCCGGCCACCGGCCCGTGCGCGACCCGGGCCGCCCGGCACACCCCGGCCACCTCCAGGTCGGCGGCGATCCGCCCGGCGTGCGCCTCGTCGGTGGCGAGGAAGACGCAGGTCGGCCCGGAGCCGGAGACGATCCCGGCGAGCGCGCCGGCCGCCTCGCCGGCCTTCAGGGTGGCGGCCAGGGACGGGCGCATGGCGAGGGCGGCGTCCTGCAGGTCGTTGCCGAGGGCGGCGGCGAGCACCCGGGGGTCGCGCTGGCGCAGCGCGGCGAGGAGCGCGTCGGTGCTGCCCAGCGGCGGGCGGGCGGCGCCGGCCTCGCGGAGCCGGTCGAGTTCCCGGTAGGCGGCCGGGGTGGAGAGCCCGCCGTCGGCGATGGCCACCACCCAGTGCCAGGAGGTGGGGCGGGCCAGCACCGGGCTGACCGCCTCGCCCCGGCCGGTGCCCAGCGCGGTGCCGCCGTGGATCAGGAAGGGCACGTCCGAGCCGAGGTCGGCGGCGATGCCGGCGAGTTCGTCGCGGGACAGCCCGGTGCCCCAGAGCGCGTCGCAGGCGACCAGCGCGGCGGCGGCGTCGGCGCTGCCGCCGGCCAGCCCGCCGGCGAGCGGGATCTGCTTGCGCAGGTGCAGCCGGGCGTGTGGGAGGACGCCGGCGTACCCGGCGAGCGCGTGGGCCGCCCGGATCACCAGGTTGGAGTCGTCCAGGGCCAGCTCGCCGGTGCCTTCGCCCTCCATGGTGAGGGTGAGCGTGTCGCCCCGGCGGGCGGTCAGCTCGTCGTGGATCGAGATGGCGTGATAGACGGTGTTCAGCTCGTGGTAGCCGTCCCGGCGCAGCGGGCCCACCCCGAGGTGCAGGTTGACCTTGGCGGGCACCCGTACCCGGACCGGCCCGCTGGCGCCGCGCCGCTGCTCGTCCTCGTCCTCCGGTCGCCACGCCTCGGTCACGGGGCGTCGTCCCGGTGGCGCGGGCGGACGTCGCGCTTCTCCACGATCTGCTCCTCGACTCCAGTGGCGGCCGGGCTCGTGCCGGCCGTCGACCGGGTGGTACGGACACACGTGCACCGGTCCTCGGCGGACCCGGCGCCAGCCTAACGGGCGGCGGGCGCGGCGGCCGGAGCCGACGCGGCGATGGCGGCGAACTGCTCGACGGTGAGTGACTCGCCGCGCGCGCCGGGATCGACGCCGGCCGCGGTGAGCGCGGCGGCGGCCCGGTCGGCGCCCCCGGCCCAGCCGGCGAGCGCGGCGCGCAGGGTCTTGCGGCGCTGCGCGAAGGCCGCGTCCACCACCGCGAAGACCCGTTCCCGGGGCACGTCGGGGCGGGGCGGCTCGCGGCGGGTGAAGGCGACCAGCCCGGAGTCCACGTTCGGCACCGGCCAGAACACGTTCGGCGGCACCTTGCCGGCCGCCCGGGCCCGGGCGTACCAGGCGAGCTTGACCGACGGGACGCCGTACACCTTGGAGCCGGGGCCGGCGACCAGCCGGTCGGCGACCTCCTTCTGCACCATCACCAGGCCGTGCCGCAGGCTGGGCAGCTCGGCGAGCAGGTGCAGCACCACCGGCACGGCCACGTTGTACGGCAGGTTCGCCACCAGCGCGGTCGGCGCGGGGTCGGCCAGCTCGGCGGCGCCGATGCGCAGGGCGTCGGCCTGGTGCACGGTGAGCCGGCCGGCGTCCGGGCCGGCGTGCCGGGCGGCGGTCTCCGGCAGCGCCCCGGCCAGCGCCCGGTCGATCTCGACGGCGTGCACGTGCGCGGCGACCGGGAGCAGGGCCAGGGTGAGCGAGCCGAGGCCGGGGCCGACCTCCAGCGCCACGTCGTCCGGGGTCAGCCCGGCGGCGGTGACGATGCGGCGGACGGTGTTCGGGTCGTGCACGAAGTTCTGGCCGAGCTTCTTGGTGGGCGTGACGCCCAGCCGGGCGGCGAGTTCCCGGATCTCCGCCGGGCCGAGCAGGCCGGCGCGCGGCGGCTCGACGCCGTCCGGTCCGGCCGGGGACGCGCTCACCACGGGCCGAAGACCCGGTCGCCGGTGGCGGAGATCGCCGCGCAGAGTTCGTCCAGGTCGGCGCCGGTGGTCGCGGCGAGCGACCGGACGGTCAACGGGACGAGGTACGAGGCGTTGGGGCGGCCCCGGTGCGGCATCGGCGTGAGGTAGGGGGCGTCGGTCTCCACCAGGATCTGGTCCAGCGGGGTCAGCGCGGCGGCCGCGCGGAGCGCGCCGGCGCTGCCGAAGGTGACCGTGCCGGCGAAGCTGAGCAGGTAGCCGCGGCGGACGCACTCGGCGGCGAAGTCGGCGTCGCCGGAGAAGCAGTGCAGCACCACGGTGTCCGGCGCGCCCTCGTCGTCGAGGATGCGCAGGACGTCGGCGTGCGCGTCCCGGTCGTGGATGACCAGCGCCTTGCCGTACCGCTTGGCGATCGCGATGTGCGCCCGGAAGCTCTCCTCCTGGGCGGCGCGGCCCTCGTCGCCGGTGCGGTAGAAGTCCATCCCGGTCTCGCCGACGCCGCGGACCCGGTCCCGGGCGGCCAGCGCCTCGATCTCGCGCAGCGCCTCGTCCAGGTCGGCCAGCCGGGGCGCCTCGTTGGGGTGCAGCGCCACGGTGGCCAGCACCGCCGGGTACCGGTCGGCGGTCTCCGCGCCCCAGCGGGAGGAGTCCACGTCGACCCCCACCTGCACCAGCCGGTCGACGCCGACCGCGGCGGCGACCGCGACGGCCGCGGCTACCGGGTCGTCGGCGGGCCCGCCGCCGGGTGCGCCGGCCTCGCTGACGGTGATGTCGAGGTGGGTGTGGCTGTCCAGCACCGGGCTGGGCAGCGGTTCGGGCGCGGGCGGGAACTCCCCGGCCCGCCGGGCCGCCCGGGCGCGGCGGGACCCGGTGCGCTCGGTCGTCTGTTCGGTTGGCTCGGTCATCACCCAAAGGATCACACACCGGCCGGGTCCACCCGACCGCCACCTGATGTTCACCTCGGCTACCCAGGGCGACTCTACGGTCGCCGAATGACTGAGCGAACCGTGGCAGCGAGGTGACCGGGTGAGCGTCACCCCTCGGGCCGGCGGCGCCGCCGGCGAGCGGACCGGGCTGCGGGTGGGGTACGCCGGCGCGGTGTACCCGGCCGAGGAGATCGCCCGGGGCGCGGCGTACGAGTTGTTCAGCGCGGACGAGGTGACCGGTTTCGAGCGGTCCCCGCGGCCGGGCAGCGCCCTGCCGTGGCGCCGGTTCGTGCACGTCACCGAGGTGAGCGCGGTGTACGGGGCGCCGGTGCCGGCCGAGGAGCCCGAGGCGCCGCTGATGCTGCCGGCGCACCGGGAGCGCGGCTGGGCGTACGTGCAGCAGTTGAGCCAGCAGCCGGCCGCGGCCGGCGATCGGGTGCTCGCCGCGGTGCGGGGCTCGGCGGTGGTGCGGCGGGGCACCCGGATGGTGAAGGTGCTCTCGGCGCGGCAGGTTGCCGGATACCTGCGGGGCCGGCTGCCGCACGGTTTCTGCTACCGGCAGCACGACGTGGCGCACCTGCGCAGCGTGCCGGCCACGGCGGTGCTGCGTACCGACGGCGACAGCGGCCCGCTCGACGTGACGTACGCGCTGCGCTGGCGGGCGGCCGACCCGGGTGACTACGACGCGCCGGTCGGCACGGCGCACCGGGGGCTGACGGCGTTGCCGCCCCGGGACCGGCTGGGCCCGCCGGTGCTGGGCACCGGGTTCGTGCCCAGCGGCAGCCAGCTCGTCCCGGAGTTCGTCACCCGGGACTTCGCCGACCTGCCGATGCCGGCGAACGCCACCCTGCTCGCCTACCCCGCCGAGGGGGTGGAGGTGGTGCTCTACAGCTATCAGGCGGAGCAGCGGGGCTGGCTGCGGATGGTCGGCCCGCAGTGGCGGCACCTGCTCGCCGCGGTGCCGGGGCTCTCCCCCGACCAGGAGTACCTGCCGACCGGGGAGGTGCCCCGCTCCACCCAGCTGGTCGGCGCTCACGGCGGCGGCGAGTACGAGGCGGTGGCGGACCTGCCCGGCGGGTTCCGGGTGCTGGCGATGACCCGGGCCGCCCGCTACCCGGTGGACGCGGTGGCCCGGCGGCTGCGCCACGCGCAGTGGCGGGGGGTGCCCTGCCTGGTGCTTCGGGAGGAGGCGGGCTGGCTGCGGGTACGGCTGCGCCGGCCGGACCCGGACGCGGTGACCGCGACCGGGGCGCAGTGCCAGGAACGGGGCGTCTACGAGACCTGGGCGCCGGCCGCCGAGGTCGCCGACGACCGGGTGGTGGACCTGCCCTACCAGCTGTAGCCGGAATACCGGCCCGCGGTGCGGGAATGCGGCCCGGCGAGTTGACGACCGAGCCGGACTTCAGGAGTGAGCATGCCCTTCATCACCGTGGGAACGGAGAACTCCGCCCCCATCGACCTGTACTACGAGGATCACGGCAGTGGTCAGCCGATCGTGCTCATCCACGGTTTCCCGTTCAGCGGGGCGACCTGGGAGAAACAGACCGGTCCGCTGCTGGACGCCGGTTACCGGGTCATCACGTACGACCGGCGCGGTTTCGGCAACTCGGCGCAGCCGGCCGTCGGGTACGACTACGACACCTTCGCCGCCGATCTCGACGTGCTGATGAGCGAGCTGAACCTGCGGGACACGATCCTGGTCGGCCACTCGATGGGCACCGGCGAGGTGACCCGCTATCTCGGCGTGTACGGCTCGGACCGGGTGAGCCGGGCGGTGCTGCTGGCCCCGCTGGCGCCGTTCCTGATGAAGACCTCGGACAACCCGGAGGGCGTCGACCGGAGCCTCTTCCAGGGCTTCCAGCAGGCCATCAGGATGGACCGCTTCGCCTTCCTGACCGAGTTCTGCAACAACTTCTTCAACTACCAGGAGAACAAGGGCAAGCTGGTCAGCGAGGAGGCGTTCCGGGCGCACTGGGAGATCGGCGCGCGGTGTTCGGCGAAGGGCATGCACGACTGCGTGGACGCCTGGCTGACCGACTTCCGGGGTGACGTGTCCCGGATCGACGTGCCGGTGCTGATCGTGCAGGGCGACAAGGACGCGGTGCTGCCGTACCCGAAGACCGGGCAGCGGTTGCAGCCGATGCTGCCGGGCAGCCAGTTGATCACCTTGAAGGGCGCCCCGCACGGCACGCCGTGGACGAACGCGGCCGACGTCAACCGCGCGATCCTGGAGTTCATCGGCGCGCCGGCGATGGCCCGCGTCTGACTGCCGAGCGCGGCGCGGCCCCGGGGGTTCCCCGGGGCCGCGATCGCGTACGTCGGGCTCAGCCGGCGAGCCGGGCCAGCTCCTCGTCGACGATCGAGGGGTCGAGCTTGCGGAAGACCGGCTTCGGGGCGGCCAGCGGCCGGCCCGCCTCCAGCGGCACCGACTCCCAGCGCGCGCCGACCGTGTAGTCACCGGTGAGCACCGGGTACGCCGGCCCGCCGTCGAGATCCTCGACCTCCTCGATGACCGGCATCGGGGCGTGCACGCCGGTGCCGCCGAGCAGCTCGTGCACCTTCTGCGCGGAGTGCGGCAGGAACGGGGTGAGCAGCGTGTTGGCGTCGCTGACCACCTGGAGGGCGACGTGCAGGATGGTGCCCATCCGGGGCTTGTCGGCCTCGTCCTTGAGCTTCCACGGGGCCTGCTCCGACAGGTACCGGTTCGCCTCCGCGACCACCCGCATCGCCTCGCCGATGGCCTGCTTCTGCCGGTGCCGGGCGATCAGGTCGCCGACCGTGGCGAAGCCGGCCCGGGCGGTGGCGAGCAGCGCCTCGTCGGCCTCGGTGAGCCCGGCCGGGTCGACCGGCGGGATCGCGCCGAAGTTCTTCGCCGCCATCGAGATGGACCGGTTGACCAGGTTGCCCCAGCCGGCGACCAGCTCGTCGTTGTTGCGGCGGAGGAACTCGGCCCAGGTGAAGTCGGTGTCGTTGCTCTCCGGGCCGGCGGCGGCGATGAAGTAGCGCAGCGCGTCGGCGTCGTAGCGCTCCAGGAAGTCCCGGACGTAGATGACCACCCGCCGGGACGAGGAGAACTTCCGCCCCTCCATGGTGAGGTATTCGCTGGAGACCACCTCGGTGGGCAGGTTGAGCCGCCCCAGCCGGCCGGGCTCGCCGTCGCGCGACCCCTCACCGGAGTAGCCGGCGAGCAGCGCCGGCCAGATCACCGAGTGGAAGACGATGTTGTCCTTGCCCATGAAGTAGTAGGCGCGGGCGTCACCGCCGACCCCGTCGGCAGACGGGACCCTGCCCTCCCCGTCCTTCGAATTCCAGTACTTCCGCCAGGCGTCCGGGTCGCCGGAGCGGCGGGCCCACTCGATGGAGGCGGAGAGGTAGCCGATCACCGCGTCGAACCAGACGTAGATCCGCTTGTCCGTGCGGTCACGCCAGCCGTCCAGCGGGATCGGCACGCCCCACTCCAGGTCCCGGGTGATCGCCCGCGGCTGGAGGTCGTCGAGCAGGTTGCGGGAGAACCGCAGCACGTTGGGGCGCCAGCCCTCCCGGGTGTCCAGCCACTGCCGCAGCACGTCGGCCAGGGCCGGCAGGTCCAGGAAGAAGTGCTCGGTCTCCACGAACTCCGGCGTCTCGCCGTTGATCTTGGACTTGGGGTTGATCAGGTCGATCGGGTCGAGCTGGTTGCCGCAGTTGTCGCACTGGTCGCCGCGGGCGCTGGGGTAGCCGCAGATCGGGCAGGTGCCCTCGATGTAGCGGTCGGGCAGGGTCCGGCCGGTGGACGGGGAGATCGCCCCCATGGTGGTCTTCGGCACGATGTAGCCGTTGCGGTGCATCCCCTCGAACAGCTCCTGCACCACGGCGTAGTGGTTGCCGGTGGTGGTGCGGGTGAACAGGTCGTAGGAGAGCCCGAGGCCGTGCAGGTCCTCCACGATCACCCGGTTGTACCGGTCGGCCAGCTCGCGCGGGGTGACCCCCTCGGCGTCGGCCTGCACCTGGATCGGGGTGCCGTGCTCGTCCGTGCCGGAGACCATGAGCACGTCGTGGCCGGCCATCCGCATGTACCGGCTGAAGACGTCGGAGGGAACGCCGAAACCGGAGACGTGGCCGATGTGGCGCGGGCCGTTGGCGTACGGCCAGGCTACCGCCGCGAGAACGTGACTCATGACCAGCAAGCCTAGTGACCCGCGCGGGGCGGTCGCGAACCAATAGGGCTCGGCGGATCGGCGTTCCGGCCGACCCGCCTCGGCCCTTGGTCCGATTTGTCCCCGACACGCACCCTGAGCTGCCGAAGTGTCCTCCGGCACCGGTGTCCAATGAACGTCGTGACTGGCAGACGAACGGCCCGCGACCGCGACGACCGCCCGTCCGGCCCGGCCGTCGGCGACGCCCGCCGGGACTCGGTCGGGCCGCCGCGCGCCGGCGCCGTCGCGCCGCATCCCCGGCCCGAGGCGACCCCGCCGGCCCCCGCCACCGAGTCGGCGGCCGGGCCGGCCGTCGAGGTCGAACCCACCACCGGGGCGCCGGTGGACGCCGTCCCGCGCCGCGTCCCGCTCCGGCAGCCGGACCGGGGCCGACGCCGCCGCGGGCGGCTGCCCGACGGGGGTACGCCGGACGGCGACGACGACGGATTCTGGCCGCCGATCGAGGAGGTGCACTGGGACGGCACGCCGATCCGGGAGGAGCCGCCCCGGGACCGGTCGTCGGGGGCCGGCCCGACCCGACCCCGCCGGGCCGGCCGCGCCCCGGGCCCGCCCGACCCGCCGCGGGGGCTGGCCGTGCTGCTGGTGCTGAGCCTGGCGGCGGCCTTCTTCGCCTGGGTCAGCGCCGGCCCGTTCTGGGTGGCGGTCGGGCACGCCACGCCGGGCACCGTGGTGGTGGTCGACTGCACCGGCGGCGGGATGGGCCAGCGCTGCCGGGGCATCTTCACCGCGGCGCAGGGGCGGTACGTCGCGCACGGCGTGCGGGTCAGCGGGGTGCCGGCCGGGCGCACCGCGCCGGGCTCCACCCTCGCCGCGCGGATGACCGGCCCGGACGGCGGCACCGCGTACGCCGACGGCGGCGTCGGCGGTCACCTGCGCTGGCTGCTCGGGCTGCTGGCGGTGGCCGGCTGCGCCGCCGGGATCGCCCGGTGGGCCGGGGCCACCCGGCTCGCCGACCCCCGGCACCGCCGCTGGGCGGTGGCCGCCGCGGCGGTCGGACCCGCGCTGATCACGGTGGGCTTCCTCGTCGCCGCCTGGTGAGCCGCGCTCAGGCGTGCACGACCGTGTAGACGTCGCGGCGGCGCAGGCCGAACTCGGTGGCCACCTCGGTGATCGCGTCCCGCCGGGTCAGGCCGGTGGCCTCCCGGGCGGCCACCGCAGCGCGCAGCGTGTCGTCGTCCGGGCGTTCCGGGGCCACCTCGGGGGCGCCCCCCACCACCAGGGTGATCTCACCGCGGGGCTTCTCCTCGGCGGCCCACCGGGCCAGGTCGCCGAGCGGGCGGCGGACCACCTCCTCGTACGTCTTGGTCAGCTCCCGGCAGAGCGCCGCCGGCCGGTCGGGGCCGAACGCCGCGGCCAGGTCGGCCAGGGCCCCGGCGATCCGGTGCGGCGCCTCGAACAGCACCAGCGTGCGCTGTTCGCCGGCCAGCCCGCGCAGCCGGGACCGGCGGGCGGCCGGCGTGCGCGGCAGGAACCCCTCGAAGCAGAACCGGTCGCTGGGCAGGCCGGACAGCGCCAGGGCGGTGGTCACCGCGCTGGGCCCGGGGGCCGCGGTGACCGGGACGCCGGCGTCCAGGGCGGCCCGGACCAGCCGGTAGCCGGGGTCGGAGACGCTCGGCATGCCGCCGTCGGTGACCAGGGCGACCAGGTAGCCGGCGGCGAGCACGTCGACCAGTTCCGGGGTACGCCGTTCCTCGTTGCCCTCGAAGTAGGAGACGATCCGCCCCGGCACGGTGACGTCGAGGTCGCGGGCCAGCCGGGTCAGCCGGCGGGTGTCCTCCGCGGCGACCACGTCGGCGGCGCCGAGCACCTCGCGGAACCGGGCGGAGGCGTCGGCGGGGTTGCCGAGCGGCGCGCCGAGCAGAACCAGGCGCCCGGTGTCGGACATTTCACCCACGATTGCTGCTCCTTCATAGACGGCGGTGCCGGTATTGGAGACGACGGACGCCACCGGGCACCTTCGGAGCCTACGATCGCCGGGTGACGAGTGCGTCGACAGCACAGAGCGCGGGTCAGGCGGAGACGGAGCGCACCGCGGCCGGCGGCGACGTCGGCCGGGCGTCCCCGGCGGCCGAGGCCGACGGCGGCGGCGTCCCCGGCATCGTGCGCCGGCGGCTGGCCACGGTCGACGCCCGGCTGGACGGACGCTCCTGGCTGGCCACCGCGGTGGTGGTGGCGGTCGCGGCGATCCTCCGGTTCGTCGGCCTGAGCGGCCCGAACGGCAAGATCTTCGACGAGATCTACTACGCCCGCGACGGCTGGGCCCTGGTCGACAAGGGCGTCGAGTGGAACTACAAGGACGGCGGCCCGTCGTACGTGGTCCACCCGCCGCTGGGCAAGTGGCTGATCGGGCTCGGCGAGTGGGCCTTCGGCTACTCCGACGCCGAGCACAACATCTCGGTCCCCGGGCACCTGGTCACCACCGCGCCGGAGTTCGGCTGGCGCTTCTCCGCGGCGCTGGTCGGCACGCTCTCCGTGCTGCTGCTGGTGCGGATCGGCCGGCGGCTGTTCCGGTCGACCGCGCTCGGTTGCGCCGCCGGCCTGCTGCTCGCCCTGGACGGCTTCCACCTGGTGCTGTCCCGCACCGCGCTGCTCGACATATTCCTGCTCTTCTTCGTGCTGGCCGCGTTCGGCGCCCTGGTGCTCGACCGGGACGCCCGGCGCCGCCGCTGGGCCCGGGCGCTGGACGCCGGGCTGGACCCGACCCGGCCCGGCCGGGCCGGGCGGCCGGACACCGGCTGGCGGGACTGGCCGTGGTGGCGGCTGGCCGCCGGGGTGCTGCTCGGCTGCGCCTGCGCGGTGAAGTGGAGCGCGCTGTACTTCCTGCCGGCGTTCGCGCTGCTGGTGCTGCTCTGGGAGGTTGGCGTACGCCGCTCCGCCGGGGTACGCCGACCCTGGCGGGACACCCTGCTCGACGAGCTGCCCTGGCTGGTGCTGGCCGGGGTGCTGATGGTGGCCACCTACCTGGCCACCTGGACGGGCTGGTTCCTCAGCGACGACGGCTACTACCGGCTCGCCGAGCGCTACCCGGACGCCCCGCTCAGCGACACCCCGGTCCTCGGGGCGCTGAACAACCTGTTCCAGTACCACAAGGCCGCGTACGGCTTCCACACCGGCCTGGACGACGCGCACAAGTACCAGTCGTGGCCGTGGCAGTGGCTGCTGCTGGGCCGCCCGGTGGCGTTCTACTGGTCGGGCGACGGGGCGTGCGGGGCGCCGAGCTGCGCCGCGGAGATCCTGCTGCTCGGCACGCCGCTGCTCTGGTGGTCGTTCCTGCCCGCCCTGGTGGCGCTGGTCTGGCTGGGCCTGGCCCGGCGGGACTGGCGGGCCGGGGCGATCCTGCTCTGCGTGGCCGCCGGGCTGCTGCCCTGGTTCTGGTTCGCCCTCGACGGCCGGACGATGTTTTCCTTCTACACCGCGCCGGCCCTGCCGTTCCTGGTCCTGGCGGTGACCTACGTGCTCGGCGCGATCGTCACGCCGGCCGGCCCGCCCGGCGGCCAGGTGGCCGTCGATCCCGAGGCCGGGCGGGACCGCCGGCTGGTGGGCGGCGTGGTCGCCGGCGGGTACGTGCTGCTGGTCGCGCTCTGCTTCGCGTACTTCTACCCGATCTTCGTCGGCCGCCTGATGACGTACGCGGAGTGGTCGGCGCGGATGTGGCTGGACGGCCGCTGGATCTGACCGGCGGCCGGGCCCGGACACGGCCCGTGACCACGGGAAACACGCCCCGCACATAGATGCGCGCCCCGATCGCCTGCCACGGGGGAAGCGGGCGATTGGGGCGCGCATGAAGAGCTTAACCACCGCGCACCACCGGCACAACGGGTCGACTTGGGTCAGATTTCCGACGGATGCGCCGCCGGACACATGGTTTACATCCGACAGTCGGCACTCCGGGGCTTTTCGCCGTGATTGGGCTACCTTGCCGCCCCTCGTTTCCGGCGGGCATCGAGCCACACCGATCAAGCTCGGTCGAGGCGCCGAGGTGGGCCCGGCCGGCACGCCCCCGCCGCCTCCGTCCCAGCGGTGTCGGTGCCTCCGGAAGATCGTGCCGGCCTCGGCACTCCTGCCGCTGTTTGCGCCGGACGTCCTATCGGGTGCCCTTCGTGGCGGTTTCCGTACCTGCCATCCGATGCCGTCATTTCTGCTTGATATGCACCCCCGTGCCCGTCTGCGACCTTTCGGGCTCTACGGCGTGTTCATCCTTTTTGTGGACGTCAAGTACGATCCATCCAGTCGTTCACCTACTGCAAATCTGCCCCACTGGGCGGGAGGAGCAACCCGTACATAAGGGGTTTATCGGGCACCTAGCCTCGGTCGGGTGGTCGTTCACAATCACGACGGCGAACCCCCGACCGTCCGCACGGGAGTTGTCTCCGCCGGTGCCCCCGTCTTCGTCGATGTCACCGGCCGACGATGTCGACTGGTCCGCCGCTGCGGCCTGCTCCTGGGCGGCGGATCCCTCGTCTACCTCCCGCTCGTCGCGCTGGCCGTCCTGTCCGGACCGACGGTCCCGGCTCCCGGGTCCGCGCCGCGCGACGACGCGCCCGGCCTGGCGATGGGCCACCAGCCCGCCGCCCCGCCCGAAATGGTCGACCCGGCGGCGCCACCGTTCCCGCCGGCCGCCGACGACGCCGAGGGCGAACCGGCGGCGGAGCCACCGGTCGACGCCGTCGAGCCCGGGCCGCGGGTGGCCGACCCGGTGACCGGCCGGCGTCCCGAGCCGCTGCCGCCCGGGCCGGGTGGCGGACTCCCGCTGCCGACCCCCACCACCGTCGACCCCACCCCACCGACGTCGCCGCCCGGTCCGACCCCGACCCCGAGCGCGACGCCGACCACCGCACCGCCGACCGCACCCGCCATCACGCTGCTGGACTGGGAGTACCCGACCTGATGCGCTCGTCGACGAGGCGCCCGGCGCCCTCCGCCCCACCCGCCGCGCGACGTCCAGGACGGTTCCGGCTCTCGACCGGCTCGGTGGTCTGCGGGATGGTGGTCGCCGTCCTGGTCAGCGTGCTGCTGGTGGAGGCGTACGCGAACGCCGAGTTCGTGCCCGACCACGTACGCCGCGGCGGCGACCAGAGCAGCGTGCCCGCCGCCATCACCGCGGGCGGGCCGCTGATCGACACCACCGGCGGGCGGATGGCGTCGTACCGGATGGCGCCCCGGACCATCGCCCTCACCTTCGACGACGGCCCCGATCCGGAGTGGACCCCGCGGGTGCTCGACGTGCTGCGCCGGCATCGGGCCCGGGCGACCTTCTTCACGGTCGGCAGCCAGGTGGCGCGCCATCCCGGGCTCACCGCGCGGATCGCGGCCGAGGGGCACGAACTGGGCGTGCACACCTTCAGCCACCCGGACGCGACGCTGCTGCCCGCCTGGCGCCAGCGGCTGGAGTACGCGCAGACCCAGCAGGCGATCATGAGCGCCGCCGGTGTCAGGACCAGCCTGCTGCGCTTCCCGTACTCGTCGATCGCGTCGGCCATCGACGACGAGGCCTGGTCGGCGATCCAGGCCGCCGGCCGGCTCGGCTACCTGACCGCGGTGAACGACACCGACAGCCGGGACTGGGCGCGGCCGGGCGTGGACGCCATCGTGCGCAACATGACCCCGCCGCCCGGGCAGGGAGCGGTGGTGCTGCTGCACGACGCCGGCGGGGACCGGTCGCAGACGGTCGCCGCCCTGGACCGCTTCATCCCGGCGATGACGGCGCGGGGATACACCTTCACCACCGTCACCGACGGAGCGAACCGGGCTCTGCTGGCGCGGGACGACGAGGCCGCCGTGGTGCCCGGCAACCTGCCGGTCGCAGGTTTCGCACGCTGGCAGGCCGGCTCGGTGGTCCTCACGGTCCGCATCGCCGATCTGTTCGTCGCGCTGCTGCGGGTGCTGTTCCTCGTGGTCGGCGCCCTGATGCTGGCCCGTACGCTGCTGCTGCTCGTGCTCGCCGTGCGGCTGGCCCGGCGGCGCCGCGGGCGGTCCTGGGGGCCGCCGTTCACCGAACCGGTGTCCGTCATCGTGCCGGCCTACAACGAGCAGGCCGGCATCGTCGCCGCCGTGCGGTCACTGGCCAACGGGGACCATCGCGGGATCGAGGTCGTCGTGGTGGACGACGGCTCGACCGACGGGACCGCCGACCTGGTGGAGTCGCTGGGACTGCGCAACGTCCGGGTGATCCGGCAATCCAACGGCGGCAAGCCGAGCGCGCTGAACACCGGCATCGCGCACGCCCGGCACGAGATCATCGTCATGGTCGACGGCGACACGGTGTTCGAGCGGGAATCCGTCCGCCTGCTGGTGCAGCCGTTCGCGGACCCGACGGTCGGCGCGGTCGCCGGCAACGTCAAGGTGGCGAACCGGCAGGGCCTGCTCGGGCGGTGGCAGCACATCGAGTACGTCATCGGCTTCAACCTGGACCGCCGGCTCTACGAGACGCTCGGCTGCATGCCGACCGTGCCGGGGGCGATAGCGGCATTCCGCCGGCGCGCGTTGCTCTCCGCCGGCGGCATGAGCGACGACACCCTCGCCGAGGACACCGACATCACCATGGCCGTCCTGCGCGCCGGCTGGCGGGTGGTGTACGAGAAGCGGGCCCGGGCCTGGACCGAGGCGCCCGCCTCGCTGGGCCAGCTGTGGCGGCAACGCTACCGCTGGAGCTACGGCACCATGCAGGCGATGTGGAAGCACCGCCGGGCGGTGTTCGACCGCGGCGCCTCCGGCCGGTTCGGCCGCTTCGGCCTGCCGATCCTCGCGCTGTTCGGGGTGGTGCTGCCGCTGCTCGGCCCGGTGCTGGACCTGATGGCCGTCTACGGGCTCTTCTTCCTCGGCGCGACCGAGACCGCGGTGGCCTGGTCGGCGATGCTGGCGGTGCAGGCGCTCACCGCGCTGGTCGCGTTCCGGCTCGACCGGGAACGCCTCGGCCCGTTGCTGGCGCTGCCGATCCAGCAGTTCGCCTACCGCCAACTGATGTACCTGGTGCTGCTCCGCTCGACGGTGACCGCGCTGAGCGGCACCCGGCTGCGCTGGCGGAAGTTGAAGCGGGCCGGCGACCCGGTCGGCCACCACGCACGGCAGATCGACGGGACGGTCGTACCGCCGGCCGGTGCGGCGGCGGAGCCGGCGGGCGGCGGCCGGGACCGGTGGTTCGACGCGCTGCGCGCCCTGGCCCTCGGCCGGGTGATCGTCTACCACATGTTCGGCTACGCCTGGCTGAGCGTCGCCTTCCCGGCCATGGGCGTGATGTTCGCCCTCGGCGGCTCGCTGATGGCCCGGTCCCTGGACCGATCCCCGGAACGTGCCGTGCCCAGTCGGCTCCGGCGGCTGCTGCCCGCGCTGTGGGCGCTGGGCGTGGTCGTCCTGCCGATCATGATCTGGCACGGCTGGCCGGACCGGCCGGTGTGGCCGGCCCTGCTGACCTGGCTGGTCCCCATCGCCCAGCCGCCGGGCAGCGATTGGGCCGCCGACGTGACCGCGGTGCTGTGGTACCTCGTCACGTACCTCTGGCTGGTGCTGCTCAGCCCCGCGCTGCTCGGCCTCTACCGCCGGTGGCCGCTGCCCACCGTGCTGCTGCCGCTGGCGGCCGTGGTGATGCTGCAGACCACCGAGCCGCTGCCGGCCGGCCCCGTCGACTCGGTCGTCACCGACCTGGCCATCTTCGGCGCCTGCTGGATCGCCGGCTTCGCCCACCGGGACGGCCTGCTGCGCCGGCTGCCGCTGGCGGTCCTGGTGGCCGTCGCGGGTCTGTGCATGGGGGCGGGCGTGGGGTGGATGCTGACCCACCCGGAGACCGGGTTCGACCTCAACGACGTACCGGTGGCCCAGGCGTTCTACTCGCTCGGCTTCGTGTTGCTGTTGCTGCGGGCGGCCCCGCCGATGCGCTGGCTGGCCCGGGTCCGGCCGCTGGACCGGCTGGTCACCGCGCTCAACCGCCGGGCGCTGACGATCTACCTGTGGCACAACGCCGCGATCGCGGTCTGCTTCGCGGTCGGCGACCTCGTCGACGTCTGGCGGATCGGCAAGGTCGGCTACCTGGCGGTGGCGCTGGTGCTCCTGTTCGGGGTGGTGCTGGCGCTCGGCTGGGTCGAGGACCTCAGCGCGCACCGGAGGCCGCGGCTGGCACCCTGGCCAGCGCCCGCCGCACGGACGCGTCCCGCCCGCGCACCGGCCCGACCGGCCTCCGCCCCGGTTCGGGTGGGCGCCGGACCGCAACGGTGAGCGGCGCCGTCACCAGGGTCTCGACTGGCGGGGCAGCCAACCGGTGAACCGGGTCTGCAGGGCCCGCACCGGCGTGCCGCGCAGGTCCTGCGCCGCGGCGGCGAGGCAGGACCCGAGGTACACGCCGAGTGCCGGTCCCCCGCCGTGGTACTCCTCGAGCAGGCGGGCGCGCTTGGTGGCGCACGGCCAGTCGGCGCCGCAGGTGTCGCAGCTCCAGGCCGGGATCAGCGGCAGGTGGTCGGTGGGCGAAGCCTGACCCTCGGGCACACCACGGTCCATCGCGGCAGGTCCTTTCCGGTACGGGGACGACGATCCGCTGATCGCCGGCCCACCGTGCATTGCGGACGGACACCGGCAGCTCCCCAGTTGACAAAACGTGAAGCGACGGTGACCGCTCCCGCGTTACACGGCTGCGGTAGCTTGGCGAGTCGTGACGAGGTTGGGGCGCATCGCGGGCCGGAAGCTGGCCCGGCAAACCCGTCGGCGGCGTCCGGGCCGGGCGGCCCCGGCGGGTGCCGGCGATGCGTGACCTGCTGCCGCCGGAGGTGGCCGTGGCGGTGGCCGGGCCGGCGGACTGGACCGGTCAGCTGCTGCCGGCCGAGCTGGCCTGCCTCGGCGAGCGCGCGGTGGAGACCCGCCGGCGCGACTTCACCGCCGGGCGGGTCTGCGCGCGACGGGCCATGGCCGCGCTCGGCCTCGCCCCGGCCGCCGTGCCCTCGGCCGCCGACCGGTCGCCGGTCTGGCCGGCCGGGCTGGTCGGCACCATCACCCACACCCGGGGCTACTGCGCCGCCGCGGCGGCCCGGGCCACCGAGGTCCGCTCCGTGGGGATGGACGCCGAGCGGCACAAGGAACTCGATCCCGGCGTACGCCGGGTGATCTGCCTGCCCGAGGAGGACGAGCGGTGCGCCCGGCTGCCCGCCGGGATCTCCTGGCCGGCGGTGCTGTTCAGCGCGAAGGAGACCGTCTACAAGGTCTGGCACCCGATCGTCGGCAGCTGGCTGGACTTCCACGACGCCCTGGTGACGATCGACCCGGAGGCGGGGACGTTCACCGCCCGCATCGCGCCGGCCCGCGTCCACGCCGCCGCGGTGGCCGCCCCGACGACCATCACCGGCCGGTTCGCCGTGGACGCCGGGCTGGTCCGTACGGCGGCGGTGCTGCTGCCCTGAACCGGCTGGGCCGGCAGGGCGGATCATCGAACCGAACAGGGGACCACCGTCGGTCACCGGACACGGAAAGATCCATGGTTGTTTGCGCACGGTAGCGTCAGGCAGTTCTCGATCGTCGTCAGGTGCCAAGGAGTACGGTGAGCCACCCCCAGCCCCCTTACGGGCCGCAGGATCCCCACCCGCAGAACCCGGAGCAGCAGCAGCCGTACCCGCCGACGGCCCCGATGCCGCAGTTCCCCGCCGACCAGGGCGGCTACCCGCCGCCCCCGCCCGCCGCGCCGCCGGCCGGCGACCCGTGGGCCCCGCTGCCCCCGGTCTCCGGCGCGCCGCAGCCCCCGGCGTCGGGTGACCCCTGGGCCGCGCCGCAGCCGCCGGTCTCGGGCGCGCCCCAGCCGCCGGTGTCCGGCGCCCCGCAGCCGCCGGTGTCGGGCCAGCCGTGGCCGCCGGTCTCCGGCGCCCCGCAGCCGCCCACCCCGGGGTACGGGGCCCCCATGCCCGGTGCGCCCGGCTACCCGCTCGGCGCCCCGCAGCCGGTCGCGCCGAACGGCGGCGGCAAGAAGAAGACGGTGCTGTTCATCGCCATCGCGGCGGTCGTGCTGACGCTGCTCTGCTGCGTCGGCGGCATCGTCGCGGTCATCGCCGGCGCCGACAAGGCCGCGGACGAGGTGGCCGACGCGTTGCCCACCCCGGTGACCACCACCGCGCCCGACGCGCCGACCGGCCTGCCCAGCCCCACCGGCGGGACCGAGACCGACGGCGAGACGTTCAACATGAAGCCGGGTGACACGCTGGTCCTCTCCGACAACGACGGCACCGTCGAGATCACCGTCACGAAGTTCACCACCGCGACCAAGGGTTGCCGCTCCTACGCCCCGAAGCCCGACAAGGGCCTCTACCTGATCGCGCACGTCACCGCCACCGTCACCAAGGGCAAGGGCTCGATCAACCCGTTCTACTTCGAGTGGGTGGCGAACGACGGCACCACGGTCAACGGCCTGGCCAGCGCCCTCTCCGGTTGCGGCGACACGCTCAGCTCGGGCAACAACCTGCGGGCCGGCAGCAAGCGGACGGGCACCGTGGTGTTCGACGTGGCCGACAAGAACGGCGCGCTGGAGTACCAGCACAAGTTCGAGACCGCGGGTTCCTGGAAGCCGTAGTCCGGCGATGATCCGTACCGGAGGCCGGCCCTGGTGTGGGGCCGGCCTCCGGTATTCGTGGCCGGGTCGGCGGCACCGGCCGTGTTCGTCGGCGGCAGCGGCTCTCCGGCCGTAGCGGCGCGCCGGTCGGGCCAGGATCAGGCGGCCGTCAGACCACGCAGAACTCGTTGCCCTCCGGGTCGGCCAGCACCACGTGGTCGAGGCGGCCATCGACGAGATCCTCGCGCAGCACCGTCGCGCCTGCGGCCACCAGCCGTGCCACGACCGCCCGCACCTGCGGTGCCCGGACCTCCCACGGCTGCCCACGCCCGCCGCCGGCCTGGATGTCCAGGTGGATCCGGTTCTTCGCCACCTTCGGCTCGGGCACCCGGAGGAAGGAGATCCGCGGGCCGCGCCCGGACGGGTCCTGCAGGTAGGCGGCGTCGTTCCGCTCGTCCTCCGGCACGTCGTAGTGCCGGAAGAACTCGTCCCAGCTCGCGAAGCCCTGCGGCGGGGACGCGTCGACGTAGCCGAGTGCGACCTTCCAGAACGCGGCCAGGGTGGGCGGGTGCGCGCTGTCGAACGTCATGGTCCACGCGTCGCTCATCGGGCCAATCTCCAGCACCGGCGGCCGCCGTGGCAACCCGCCCGCTCCCGCTCGCTGTGGCCGGCGCGCAACGGCGGACCGAGCGGCCGGGGGTTTCGGCGTACGATCCGGAGCCGGTGCGTCCGGACGGGGAGGACGGGTTCATGGCGATCGACGACGCGGCCCGCGAGCGTGAGATCACGGTGGCCGGCGACCTGCCGGACGGACACCGGTCGACCCGCCCGCCCGCTCGTCGGCGCCGTGCGGTGGTGGCCGTGGCGGCCACCGTCGCCCTGGGCCTCGTCGGCGGCTTCCTGCTCAGCCAACGGGCCCCCGACCAGTCGACTCCCGGCGAACCGGCCGCCGCGGCGGCGACGCCGGACGGGACCGCCACGCTGCCGTGGGTGTCGGCCATGGTCGGCCGCAACGGCACCGACGTCACGGTGTACACCGGCCCGGGCGAGACGACGTGCAAGGAGCTCTGGCAGCCCCGCGTCACAGCCACCGAGCAGGAGCCCGCCCAGGTGGTCGTCGCCGTGCGGGCTCGCGTCATCGATTCGGTCGACTGCGCCGTCAGCGGTACGGCCGTACCGCTCGCCGTGTCGCTCGGCAAGCCGCTCGGCGAGCGGACGCTGCGCGACGCCGCCACCGGGCAGTCGCATCCGACCTACTTCGAACGCGACCTGCCGGATCTCGGCGCGGACGAGCGGTGGAGCCCGTACTCGACGAACTGGATGTCCACCGACGAGGCCTGGCACCAGGGCTACAACGGCCCCGACGGCTCCGGGCTGGTGGTGAGCGCGCAGCCCACGGCCGCGGTCGGTCGTCCGGCGCCGGAGGCGGTCGTCCGGATCGGCTCCCACCAGGGCGCCATCACCGGCAGTACGGGGCAGTGGTGGACGGTGTGGTGGGAAGCCGGCGACGTGACCTACTCCCTTCGGCTGATGCCGAGAGAGGGTGGCGCGTTCACGCTGGCGCAGTTCAGGCGGGAAATCGCCCGGCTGAAGTGGAGTTGATCTCCCCCCGACCGCCGACCCGCTACCGATCGCGCACGTGGGCGCAGTTCTTGGGCAGGTCGTCGCCGGCGACCTGGAAGTTTCCACAGGTCAGGAAGCGATCGTTGAACCGGCCGATGGTATAGCCGCCGACCGCCACCGCGGTGACGATCACTACCACCGCGATCCTGGCTCGCCGGTCGGGCAGGCTGAAGTAGCCCGGTGCGAGCAACCGCGCGACGACCCAGCCGATGATCGGGAACGCCGCCACGGTGGCGACGAGCAGAACATGCTCCACGACCCGGGCAAGGGCACCTGACTCGTCGGCCGGAAAGACCAGCCGCATCAGGGTGAGCAGCAGCGGAGGCGCGAACAGGGCCAGCAGCCCGGGGTGGATCCGCGCCCGACGGCGCATGATCAGCCCGCCGAGCAGCACGACAAACGCCACGACGAAGAGTTGCTGCCGATACGGGTAGAGGATCGTGCGGTACGCGCCGGCGGTGAAAGCGACATCCCACGCGTACAGGGACGCGCCGATGGTGATGGCGAAGAACCCGCCGAGCCTTCCTCCGGTCGGACCCGTCCGGTCGAACCCCTTCAACAGGTCGTCTTCCGCCAGTTGCCGCCGCCTCGACTCCGCCACGCCGGTTGCTTCCCACCCGGCGGTGGTCAAAACGGTCGCCGCCCGCCGGGCGGCGATTTCCTCGGGCTGCCCGGTCTGGCCACGGGTTTCCGTCCACGGTTGGTGGGGACGCGGGGCGGGAGGGGCGGACGAGCCCCGGTCCGCCGCACGACAGGGAGGCGACATGAGCGTGGAGAGGGCCAACGACAAGGTCGAGCAGGTGGCCGGCCCCGCGAAGGCGCAGCTGGGCGACATGAACCGGACCGAGCGGTCGCAGGCGGAACGGGCGATGAAACGGGACGAGATCCGGGGCGGACAGCCCGGCGAGCACGTCCAGGAGGACGCCCGGGACGTCCGGGAGGACTTCACCGGCTGACCGGGCCGACGACGGGCAAGGGCCGTTTCCCCACCTCGGGAAACGGCCCTCGCCTGTCGGCGTGCGCGCGGCGCCGGTGCGCGTCGGGTCAGTCGACGGCCAGGTCGAGGGCGGCGATCTGGTCGGGATCGGCGACCACCTCGACGCCGACGATCCGGTCGGTGACCACGAAGCTGATCACGATGCGGGTACGGCCGCCGACGACCACGACCGCACCCGGCGCCCCGTCGACGAACGCCGGCACGGCGGCCTGCGCGCGCCCGGAGAAGAAGGCGGCCACGACCGAGGAGCCGTGCGCCTCGCCGGTTCCGCCCAGCTGGACGGCGGCGGCGTCGCCACGCAGGACGACGTGCGGGTCGAGCAGGGTCAGAAGGTCGTCGAAACGCCCCTCCCGGGACGCGGCGAGGAACGCCTCGACCACGCCGCGCTGCCGGGCCCGGTCCGTCTCCGGCGTCGGCGGTCCGCTCTGCACCCGGCGGCGGGCCCGACTGGCGATCTGTCGTACGGCCGCCGGGCTGCGGTCGACGACGGGCGCGAGTTCGTCGTAGGAGACCGCGAACATGTCGTGCAGCACGAAGACCAGCCGCTCGGTGGGGCCGAGGGTGCGCAGCACCACGTCCATCGCCCGGCTGACCGACTCGGTGAGCAGCGCCTCCCGCTCCGGATCGACCTCGTCCGGCCCGGTGGTCGGCTCGTCCGCGGCCACGTCGGCGGAGCGGCCGTGCCGGGCGGCACTCGAGCCGAGCCGGTCGAGGCATACCCGCCCGACGGTGGTGGTGAGCCAGCCCGGCAGGTTGTCGATCCCGTCGACGTCGGCGCGGCTGAGCCGCAGCCAGGTGTCCTGGACCGCGTCGTCGGCCTCGGCCCCGGAGCCGAGCATCCGCAGGGCCACGGAGCGCAGCCGGGGACGCTGCTCCTCGAATTGCTGGGCCAGCAGGTCGGGGTCGGTCATGGCATCGCAATCCTGGCCGACGTCCGGCCTGCACGTGACCGCAGTCACATCTGTCACGCCGGCCGTCCCACCGTCGACATCACGGTGACGGACGAGAACGCCGCGGCAACGAACGCCGGCGAGCGTAACAGGAAGGACCGGACGAGATGACCATGCAGGCCCGCATGCAGAACCCCGCAGCGCTGCTCCCCGACGCGGTGAAGGCGATCAACCTGCTCTACAAGGCGGCCCACTCCGCCGGTGTCCCCACCAGCACGCTGGAGCTGGTCCACCTGCGAGCCAGCCAGATCAACGGGTGCAGCGCCTGCGTCGACTCCGGCGCCCGCAGCGCCCGGAAGGCCGGCGAGAGCGAGGAGCGGCTGTTCGCGCTGGCCGCCTGGCGGGAGACGCCGTACTTCACCGACGCCGAGCGGGCCGCGCTCGCGCTCGCCGAGGCCGCGACCCGGCTCGCCGACCGGGCCGACCCGGTGCCCGACGAGATCTGGGACGAGGCCGCCCGGCACTTCGACGAGAAGGAACTGGCCGCGGTGGTGCTCTGGCTCGCCACCACCAACTTCTTCAACCGGTTGAACGCCACCACCCGCCAGCCGGCGCCGCAGGTCTGGGGCTGAGCGGGCGCCGGCAGCGGCGTGGGCGGCGGTCGTACGGCCAAGGCCCCCGCCGCTGTCGCGCGAGCCGGGGTTCAACGGGGAGGCCAATGCCCTGCCTGCGGCGCCGGGCACCCACGCTGCGGTTTTCCGTGTCGACGCGAGCGCGCGAGTGGCCGTGGTAGAACTATTCGCGATGAGGGTGCGAATCATCCTAAGCCGGACATGTTGACGCGCGGCGGGGCGGGCCGGCTCGGAGAGGCCACCGTCCCTCGCTCGGCGACGGTCCTGGAACTGCTCTTCGACATCGTCTACGTCTTCGCGCTCGCCCGGCTCGCCGGACGGGTCGCCGACGACCTCACCTTCCTGCGGCACGCGCTCCTCTCCGAGGCGGGCCAGACGGTGCTGTTCTTCGCGGCGATGTGGATGGTCTGGTCACTCAACGCGCTGATGACCAGCACCTACGACCCACGCCGCCCCGACATCCAGATCCTGTTGCTGGCGTCGATGTTCGGCACGCTGGTGCTGGCGGTCTCGTTGCCGCAGGCGTTCGGCGAGCGTGGGGTGATCTTCTCCTACACGTACGTCATCATCCAGGTCGGCCGTCCGCTCTACCTGACACTGTCCCTGCGTGGGGATCCGCAGTGGCGGGCACCGGCCCGGGTGCTGAGCTGGCACGTGCTCTCCGGCGTGTTCTGGATCGCCGGCGGCATCAGCGGCGGCCTCGGCCGCGGCGTCTTCTGGACCATCGCCCTCGCCATCGAGATCATCGGCTACGCCCTGAGCTGGCCCGCACCCCGACTCGGCATGGCCCGGCCGAACTACACGATGGTCTCGTTCGATCACCTCGCCGAGCGGTACAACCAGTTCTTCATGATCGCCCTCGCCGAGGTGGTGCTCGAAACCGGCGCCGCCATCGGTTTCCCGGGCTTCTCCGTCAAACGGACCGCCGTGCTCGTCGCCGCCTTCCTGGCCGTCGTGGCGTTCTGGCGGATCTACTTCTACCACGGCGGGCCCCGTGAGCGGGCAACCTCCGGCCGCCCCACCGAGGCGGCCATGCGGCTCTCCGAGTGGTCGAGCTTCGGCCTGCTGCTGATCGTCGGCGGGGTCATCTGCACCGCGGTCGGCTTCGGGCAGGTCGTCGAGGACCCGGAACCGCCGATCGACTGGGCGCTGGTGGCCGTCATCTTCGGCGGACCGGCCCTCTTCCTGATCGGGCGGTCCTCCCTCGATCAGCCGACCCGGACCGAGCGGCGCTGCCCGGCGCTCTACGTCGGGGTATTGATACTGGCCGTGGTGGCGCCGATCACGCTGCTCCTCCCGCCGATCGCCGCGGCCGTCGCCGCAGCGTTGATCCTGACCGGGATCGCCGTCTACGACGGGCTCGTCCACCGACCAGGACCGCAGACGAACCCGGCCTTCTAGACGGCAGGCTCGCCGCCTTCCCCGCTCAACTCTTCCGGTACGGCGGTGGTTCGCGCTGCCTTCCCGATCGACACCTGAGACACCCGGCGGCTGCTGCCGGTCGAGACAGCCACCGTCGCAGCTGCTGCCCCGTGGCCGCCCGGGGGATCGCCGCCACGGCTGCTGGGCGCGATCCTGTCAGCATGACATCGGTCCCAACATGGCTCGCGGTCGCGTCGCCGTCGGTGGCCCTTGCCGCACTGGTCGTGGGAGTTGTCTCGCTCGTGACGGCACGATCCTCGCTGAGGGTCGCCCAGGAGACGTTCAAGCGTGCTGGGCCAGCAGTGGTGGGGGATGCCACGTTTGTCCCCCCGGTCGATAAGCCGCTGACGATCTTCGTGAGGCTCCACAACTCTGGGCTGGCGCCGGTCAATGTCGACCGGCTGAGGCTGGTGCGCCGGAGTCCAGAATTCGATGACCATGGACCCGCACAGCAGTTGAGAACGTCTCTGTCCGCCTACACCTACGACGGGCCGGGGTTTCCCCACCGGCTGGAGGCGGGGTCATCAGCAAGATGGCGGATCCCCGTGAAAAACCTGGCGGCTGAGGGAGGAAGGACCAGCTCAGCGCGGGACGACTGGGAGTTCCTCGCTCGGAGCGCGGTGCAAGGGCTGACGACGATCGACGTTGTACTCGGGAACGGGTCCGAGGTTGAGATACCCGTGAAGGCAGCGCTAGCTCCGTTGCACTTCTCGGCTCAGGACGGCCGGACACCGATCAAGGACGCCTGAGGTACGCCGCCACCTGCGTCCTACCCGGTGGGGTCGCGACCCGTCAGCGACACCGGCGGGCGTTGAGCCGGGCGGCCTGGCGGGTCAGGTGGTCGCGCTCGGCGAGGTTGGGGGCTTTTCGGGCCGCCTCGGCGTACAGCCGTGCCGCCGTGGCCAGGTCGCCGTCGCGTTCGTGGAGGTACGCCGCCACCGCCGTGTGGCGGGGCAGTGAGTCGTCCAGCCCGGCGAGGGCCGCCAGTCCGGCGCGCGGTCCGTCGGCCTCGCCGACGGCCACCGCGCGGTTGAGCCGGACGACCGGGCTGTCGGTCAGGCGGGTGAGTTCGTCGTACCACTCGACGATCTGCACCCAGTCGGTCTCCTCGGTGGTGGGCGCGTCCGCGTGGAGTGCCGCGATGGCGGCCTGGGCCTGGAACTCGCCCAGCCGGTCGCGGGCGAGGGCCGCCTGCAGGATCTCGACGCCCTCGGCGATCGACTGAGTGTCCCACCGGCCGCGGTCCTGCTCGGCGAGCGGCACCAGGCTGCCGTCGGGCGCCGTCCGGGTGGCGCGCCGGGCGTGGTGGATCAGCATGAGGGCGAGCAGCCCCGCCACCTCGGGGTGGTCGATCGCGGCCGCGAGCTGCCGGGTGAGCCGGATGGCCTCGGCGGCCAGGTCGACGTCGCCGGAGTAGCCCTCGTTGAAGACCAGGTAGAGGACGCGCAGCACGGTGGCGACGTCGCCGGACTGGTCGAACCGCACGCCGGAGACGGTGCGCTTGGCCCGGCTGATGCGCTGCGCCATGGTCGCCTCGGGCACCAGGTAGGCCTGGGCGATCTGGCGGGTGGTCAGCCCGCCGACGGCGCGCAGCGTGAGCGCGACCGCGGACGACGGCGTCAGCGACGGGTGGGCGCACAGGAAGTAGAGCTGGAGCGTGTCGTCCACCGCGGACGCGGGCCCGGGCGCCGGCTCCTCGTTGAGGAGGTCCTCACGCCGGCGGCGGGCGTCGTCCGCCCGGGTCGCGTCGAGGAACCGGCGCCAGGCCACGGTGACCAGCCAGCCCTTCGGATCCCGCGGCGGGTCGGCCGGCCAGACGCGGACCGCCTCGACCAGCGCGTCCTGCACGGCGTCCTCGGCCGCCGCGAAGTCGGCTCCGCGGCGGACGAGGATCCCGAGCACGCTCGGCGTGAGGCTCCGGAGCAGTGCCTCGTCCATCAGGTCACTCCGTGATGGTGGGCGGCTCGGCCAGGAACGGGCGCACCTCGAGCCACTCGTGGATCGGCTTCCCGCCCGCCCCAGGGGCGGCCGACAGCTCCCCGGCCAGCTCGATGGCGCGCTCGTAGCTGTCGACGTCGATCACCATCCAGCCGGCGATGAGGTCCTTGGTCTCGGCGAACGGGCCGTCGGTGACCGGCGGGCGCCCCTCACCGTCGTACCGGACGAACGTCCCCTCGGGGGCGAGCGCCTGACCGTCG
Organism: Micromonospora sp. LZ34; assembly: GCF_052981855.1. Lineage (NCBI taxonomy): Bacteria > Bacillati > Actinomycetota > Actinomycetes > Micromonosporales > Micromonosporaceae > Micromonospora > Micromonospora sp. LZ34. The sequence goes on along the minus strand of NZ_JBRIQN010000004.1, from coordinate 26,017 downwards.
ACGAACTCCCCGGTCCCCTCGAGCCGGGCCGCGAAGTCGCGCATGTACTGCACGTGCGCCGAAATCTCCTCCGGCGTCCACTGGTCCATCGGCACGTCGTTGACCGCAGCCGGAGCGCCCCGGTAGTGCTTAAGCAGCAGGTACTTAGCCATCGTGATTCTCCTCGATGCTGGCGTGGACCCATTCTGGTCACGTTCACCCCGGGGACGGAGCCAGCCATGGATTCTCGACACCGCCGCCGGCAACCGCTGCACTTCGCTGCTGCGCAAGATTGAAAAAGGCCGTCTCCGACGAGCGGAGACGGCCTTTGACCTGGGGTGGAGCTGAGGGGATTTGAACCTTTGACCCCCTCGATGCGAACTGGCTGCATCGTGGTCGGGTCGGGCTGCTAGCGAAGTCGCAAGCTCTGCTGACGCCGGGCTCGGACTGGTTCGGCTGGCACGGTTGCTGTACTTCGCTGCTGTACTGCTGGCGTTAGGCGAGGCGTTGGATGCGGACCTTCGGGCGCTCGTTTCTGAGGTGGCCTTGCTTGTGCTGGCGGACCTGCTCGTTCCAGACCTCCTGGTCGTAGTCCGGGTCCGGCGGGATCCACTTGTGGGAGCCGTCGCTGTAGTGGAACTTCTCGTCGCCGGGTCGGAGGATGCTCATCGGGTCCAGCCGAGGAAGCGGTGGTGCAGATGGCCGGCGGGGACGTGGGCCAGGTCCTGGGCGGCGTTGACGAGCTGGGCGGCCAGGTAGAGGGCGAGGGATACCTGGGCTCTGTCGTACTCCGCTCGCAGCTCCCGCCTTCGAGTCTGGCAGGGCCAGTCGGCACCGCAGCCGCCGCACGTCCAGGCCGGCGTGATCGGGTGGTGAGTGGTCATCGGCCGCCGCCCTGGCTGGGCCAGTGGCCGCGGTTTATCGGGATGCGGTGACGGCTGCGGCACGGCAGGTCCGCGCCGCAGCGGCAGATGCGTCGCCAGTGCCGCCATGACCAGACCGGCCGATGCCGTCGGGCCAAAGTCAGGGCGACGGCGAACAGGTATCCGTCGTACGAGACGCGCGGCACTGGACCCCCTGGAGCATGAAGTCGATGGCAGGGCATCCGGTCCGGAGCTGACGCCCGGATCGGCCACAGATCACCGTAACGACGTAGGACTGTAGATACAATAAGATGTAGAGCTGTTGGACACGTAGCGTCACAGCCGTGATCGACCCGAGCGCAGACCGCGCCGTGTTCCGGCAGCTCGCAGACCTTCTGCGAGACCGGATCACGTCTGGCGACCTTGCGCCCGGCGCATCGCTGCCGAGCGAGCTGCGGCTAGCTCAGGAGTACGGGCTGAGCCGAACGAGCGTCCGACAGGCGATAGCGCTACTTCGGTCGGAAGGGCTCGTGATCGTGGAACCGCCGCGCGGCACCTTCGTCCGCGCCTTGGAGCCGACCGAGACGGTGACTCTCCTCAAGGGCGATACCGCCTCTTCCCGGATGCCGACGCCGGCGGAGCGACGCGAGCTGGAGATCGGCGAGGGCGTCCCAGTCATCGTCATCTTCCGCGCTGACGGCTCCCGTGAGCTGTACGCCGCCGACCGCATCCGCGTCGGCCGCTGACCGACGCATTACGAGTCGGCTCCCCGCCGATGCTCCATTGGGTGCTCGCCGCGCACAGCTGGGCGTGCCGGTCCGCGATCGTCCGCCGGCGGTCGCTGGTTTGGCTGCTCGCTTGGCTGCTCGTCGCCCTGCGTCGGCCCAGGCGCTGTCATTGTCGTACGCGTCCGCTCCGAGCGCCCTGCCGGGCATTATCGGTGGCGGGCGACGCGCAGCGACTCGGCAGCTGTCAGGAGAGCGGCACCGAGGAGCACTGTGTCCTTCAACAGGAATTGCCCCAGCTGAGAAAGGCTGAACCTCCCCTGCCCTTCCTGCCGAGTCCCGGGCGCGGTGGCCAGGAAACTGAGCGTGGTGAGGAACATCCCCACCGCCCCGAAGCTACCGATCGCCGACGCTTTGGGCGCAAACGGCTTCGCGGCGATCAGAGAGCCCACGGTGATCTCCGTGACACCGATGAGTCGGTTGAGCTTTTGTGCGCCCAGCTTCTCTCGGAACCGCGAGAGCAGCGGACTCGAGGTGACCAGGGGCTCGTCGTTTTCGACCTCGTACTGCTTGAATTTGAGCGCACCGATCCACAAGATGTTCGTCGCCAGTGCGGAGCGCAGGACCGAGAAGCCTACGGAAGCGAGGTCATCGGCCGAGGCGTGTCGTGTGCCCATCGCTCGCTCCTAGTCGCTGTGTCGACGGTCGGCGTGCCGGGGACCATTACCCGCTGGGACCCGCCACACACACCGAGGGCGCGACCCCGCGCTCAAGACCATCCCAGGGTCGGTCTCGCTCTTCACGGCTCCTCCGAGTGAGCCTTGCCGCGCAAGCGGTTGACTACGTGGTGTGATCAGGTGACGCGGTTGTGGTCGACATGGATCCCCGCTGGCGACTTCTCGTTTACAAGCTCTGTGCGTTGCGTCCGCACGCGTCTGGCAATGGCTGCACGCTCGGAGCCTCGTCCATGCCAGCGCTCGTCAGTGTGTCGCCGTCCGGCGGCGTTGCTGTCAGCGTTGCTGTCGACAGCCGCTCCGCCGGCGACCCGGGCCGACCACCACTGGGGGGATGCGGTTACAGGCTGCTGACGGGTGCTGGACAGTACCAACCGAAGTCGGCATGCAGCCCGGGGCCAACATCCCGTGATATCCCGGACTGGCGCTGATCGAGGCTTGCGCTGCCTTCTTGCTGCTTCGCCTCCACCCCTCTATCGGCGTTGCTGATGCTGTTGGATCTGCTTCTCTAGCAGCGCTAGGCGGGCCTGGATGTCGGCCAGTTGCTCTGCTGCATGCCGCGCGCGCACGTGCAGGTCGTCCAAGTCCCGGCTGAGTTGGTCCTCGGCGTGATCCGCGACCGGAGGGGGCATCTCGGCGGTCGTCATTTCTGTTCTCCCATGAATCAAGCAACCGGCGAGGGGCGGCTGGCTGCGGACACCGTACCCAGGCCTCTGACCAGGGAAACCACCGTCCCGTGCACGGCATCCGCAGCGCCCGCCGTGACGGCCCGTCTTTCGGAGCCGGGCCAGTTGATAGCGGATGACGGATACATGCCAGAGCAGGACGCACCCCATCCGGGCCTCACCTGAAATCCGGCATGCCGGAATTCGAAGGATGTAACGCACGCCGGACGCCTGACGCCTGTGAAGGTGGAAGGCCGGGTGCGCGGCCTCCACGACCGGGCGGGACTCGCCCCCGACCCCCCGCAGCCCCGCCCGGTCCCAAGTCCGAACAACACACCAGGACGCCGTCGGAGGGCATCCCATGATGGCTAGATCGACTCGCCGCACCGCGCCGCCGCTGTGGCCCGACCGCCAGGATGCGGTGGCACTGCCTCCGGCCTGGAACCAGCCAACCCAGCCTCTCCCGCTGCAACGGCGGCACACCTGAGAGTGGTCGCCGTACGTCACATTTAGCGGCATCATCGGCCTGGTTGCCTTCTTCGCTATCCTCGTGGCTGTGATGGCCCGTTAAGCGGGACTTCGGTGCTGTCCGACAACCAGGTCGAGACGGAGCTTCGATCCCCGCTGGGGGAGCCTGGTCGTGGTAGTCAGCGGGTGTCAATCAGCGTCGTCTCGTGCTCTCATGCACGACGGCTGTCTTGCTTCTTCCGCCCGTTGTCGTCGCGTAGCCAGCCGTTTGCTGACTCACTGCTGACTCCCGTCGTGGTAGCTGGCGAGCGCGGCCCCCACAATCACCACACGAGGCTTCGTCATGCCGGGTGCCGTTTTCGCCGACACCGAGGCAACCGTGCGAGTCGGGGTGCTCATTCGGCGGCCAGCCGCACGTACCCCTCGGAGCCGACGGCCTCGACGTTCCAGCGGTGGCCGAATGCGGAGATGCCGCGGATGTGGATCCGGCCGACCTCGTGCGGCAGCGCTGGGTCGACGACGAGCTGGCCGTCGACCGGGTGGAGCCCCAGCATGGCGCGGATCAGGTTCAGTGGGGCGCCGGACGCCCAGGCCTGCGGACTGCATGCGGTCGGGTATGGGATGGCGGCAAGGGTCCGCTCGCGCTCGAAGCCGGCGATCGCCTCGGGCAGTCGGTCGCCGAACTCGGCGGCGGCGTCGAGCAGGGCGAGGGCCACTCGGTTAGCCTCGTCGCGGAAGCCGTATCGGGCCAGGCCGAGCACGCTGATCGAGCTGTCGTGCGGCCAGACCGTGCCGAGGTGGTACCCGAGCGCGTTGTACGGCGCGTCGGCCCGGGACAGCGTCCGGATCCCCCAACCGCTGAACATGTCCTCGGCGAGCAGTTGCCGGGCGAGCGCGGCGGCGCGTTCCTGCGGGACGATGCCGCTCCACAGCAGGTGCCCCAGGTTGGACGTCATGGAGTCGATCTTGTTCTTGTCGCCGTCGAGGCCGACGGCGTAGTAGCCGCCCCGCTCCTCGATCCAGAAGTCCCGGTTGAACCTCTCGCGCAGCCGGTTCGCCTCGGCGCGCAGCCGGTCCGCCAGGGCCGGGTCCGCCAGCGGCCCGTCGGCGAGTTCCGCCAGGCGTAGCTTTGCGTCGTAGGTGTAGCCCTGGATCTCGCAAGTGGCGATCGGTAGCACCGGCATCCGTCCGTCGGCGAAGCGCACCCCGTCCCAGGAGTCTCGCCAGCACTGGTTGCCCAGCCCCTCGGGGGAGCGGGTGGCGTACTCGACGTAGCCGTCGCCGTCCCGGTCGCCGTACCGGTCGATCCAGTTCAACGCCGCCAGCGCGTTGTCCCGGAGCGACCGGACCAGATCGTCGTCACGGGTCCAGCGCCAGTACTCCGACAGCAGGACCAGCCAGAGCTGGGTGGCGTCGGCGTTGCCGTAGTTGGGGTTGTACGGCATGAGTCCCTGCTGGGTGAGCTCACCGAAGCGGACCTCGTGCAGGATCTTGCCGGGCTCCTCGTCGGTGAAGTCCTCGCACTGCCGGCCCTGGTGATGTGCCAGCGCCAGCAGGGTTCCCTTGGCCATCCGGGGCCCGAAGGTGAGCGCCTGGTACGAGGTGATCAGGGTGTCCCGGCCGAAGATGGTGAGGAACCAGGGCATGCCGGCGGCTGGCAGGCTGATCCGTTCCTCCCCCACCTCCATCTCCAGCCGCAGCGCGGACATGTCGGAGCGGGTCTGCGCGGTCGCCCGCTCCAGCACCAGGTGGTCGCTGGTCAGCTCGGCGGCGCGGGCGAGCCACCGGGCGGCCGGATCCTCCACCCGGTGGTGGAAGACGTCGGCGATATCGCCTCGGACCGGCTCGGTCACCCCAAGGCCGGGCGGCACCGGCACCTTGAGGTCGACCTGCCACTGGTCGCGCGGTCCGAGGTCGATCGCCCAGACCAGGTGGTCGCCCTCCAGCCGCTGCGGCGGGCGGGTCGACCAGACCCGGGTGTCCGCGGTGAAGCCGTCCTGCTCGTAGCTGAACACCAGCTGCGAGCCGTCTCGCGCGTGCCGCCGCTGGATCCGCTCCGACCGGTCGCGGACGTTGGTCTTGATCTCGAGGATGTCGGCGAAGTCGTTGCCCACCTCGAGGCGCAACTCCAACCGGACCCGCTCGCCGGCGAAGGAGCCGACTTCGATCCGCTCGTGCAACCCGTCGCTCAGGTAGCGCAGCCGCCGGACAGCGATGGTGTTTGCCGGCAGGTCGGGCAACGCCGGATTGGTCAGGAAGAACTGCGCCGAGTAGTGGTCGACCACGAGGGAGCGCAGCACGAGCAGGCGGTGGCCGTCGATGGTGAGCACCCAGTGGTTGAGCACGCGGCTGTCTCGGTGCACCAGGCCGCCGATCGTGCCGGCCGGCACGTCGCCGACCGGATCCGAGTACATGAAGGTCGCACCGCTGACCACGGCGATCGCGTTCGAGCCCAGCTCCGGAGGCAGGGCCCGCGCCTGCGCGCCAGGGCGCGCCGGGTCCTGCGGCTTGGCCGGCGTTGGATTGGCCGGGGTGGGACGCTCCAGCACCATGAGCCGGACGCTACGCCCTTGACCTGCGGTTCGACCTCACCCGGAATGGGTGAAGCTTGCTCGTACCGAGTGCTGGAGACATCTTCAGGGCCCTCGGCCGACCGGCGCTGAGACCTGGGAGCGGTCCACGGTCCGATGACCCCGCCAATCACCTCCACGGGTGGGGGCAGCCTGCGGCAACCCGCCGGATGCCGACATCCCAGGCTCCCCACCCGTGCCGGCCCCGTGACGTCCACGACCGCGAAAGGACACGACCCATCGGCGGAAAGTGGCACGACCACGACTCCGCCCTCCGGCGTCAGCCGCCCTCTCGGCGGTGCCAGGAGACACGACGAACACCACCAGCGGACATGCGTCCACGGCTGGCGGTGCTTCGTCTTTCGTCCTGCCACCCCCGTGAGGAGGATGTCCTGTCCACCCCGCTCGACCTGTACCGGCCCGGCGTCGCCGCCGGCCGCGACGCCCAAGCCCTGCACCGCGCCGCCACGCCGGACTTCTCCGGCTGGCTGGAGCACACCCGCACCGCCGGCGGCTGCGCCCGCCCGATCCGCCTTACCGGCTCCCTCGCCGCTGTCGAGCGAGACACCGGCCGGGTCCTGGGCGAGCAGCACACCGACGAGCTGCCCGACCAGGCGCTCTACAAGGCGTGCGGCAACCGCCGCGAATCGCACTGCCCCGACTGCGCCTGGGTCTACCAGGGCGACGCCTACCAGGTCGTGCGCTGCGGCCTGACCGGCGGCAAGGGCGTCCCCGCCTCGGTTGGCCGGCACCCGGTCGTTTTCGCCACCTTCACCGCGCCGTCCTTCGGCGCAGTCCACCACCGGCACGTCCCCCGCCACACCTGCGCCACCCGCAAGCGCTGCGACTGCCGCCCCGCTACCTGCCGCGCCCGCAGCACCGCCGGCACCTGCCAGCACGGGAAGCCCGCGGCGTGCTTCGCCCGTCACGACGCCGACGATCCGCGGCTCGGGCAGCCGTTGTGCCTGGACTGCTACGACCACGGCCACCAGGTCGTCTGGAACTACTTCTCAAGGGAGCTGTGGAGGCGCACCAAGCAAGCCGTTGACCGCCACCTCGCCGCGCTCTGCCGTCGACGCGGCATCCCCAAGGTCCGGGTCGTCACCGCTGCCGGCAAGGTCCGCTGGGTTCCGCCGGTCCGGGTATCGCACAGCAAGGTCGCCGAGATGCAGCGCCGGGCAGCCATTCACTTCCACGTCCTGCTGCGCCTCGACGGCGTCGCCCCCGACGACCCGAACGCGCTCGTGCCGCCGCCGACGACCTGGAGGCAGCCGTCCACGCCGCCGCTCGCCAAATCACCGTCACCACACCCTCGCACGCCGACCAGCAACGCGGCTGGGTGGTGGCCTGGGGCGAACAGGTCGACGTCCGGCGCATCAACAGCGCCAGCGGTCAGCTGACCGACGACAAGGTGGCCGCCTACCTCGCCAAGTACGCCACCAAAGCGACCGAAGTCACCGGCCACCAATCCACCCGACTCACCCCCGCCACCGTCGACGGCTACGCCGATCCGGAAGGCGACTATCTCGCCCGCCTCATCGACGCCTGCTGGCACCTCGGACGGCCCACCGGCACCGACACCGCCAGCGGCGCCGCAACGTCCGACGGCCGTCAAGGCAGCCTTGACACCAAACCGAACGCCTACGCCGGGTTGCGCCGCTGGGCGCACATGCTCGGCTTCGGCGGTCACTTCCTGACCAAAGCCCGCCGCTACTCCGTCACCTTCGGCCTGCTACGGGACACCCGCGCGACCTACCGCCGCACAGAAGACGCCGACACCACCGAAACCATCACTGTCGGCACCCTCACCTACATCGGATCCGGCTGGCTCACCGAAGGTGACGCCCTGCTCGCCAACACCGCCGCAAGACAGCGACGCGAGAGCAGACGCATCGGACGGGAAGAACTCGCCCACGAAGCCTGGCTCACCGGAGCCGCCGCATGAGCCGACAACTCACCCCCCGCTGGTACTCCCCCGCCGAGGTCGCCGTCCTGCTCGGCTTCGGCATCTCCAAGGTCAAGATGAAGATCGCCACCGGCGAGCTGCGCTCCATCAAGGACGGCAAGTACCGCCGCATCCTCCCCGAATGGGTCGACGACTACATCCGCGAACAGGTCGAACGCCAGGAGCCCGCTTGATGTCGGGACGCGCACGGGCCAACGGCGAAGGCTCGATCTTCCCCTACCGCAACGGCTACGCCGCCTACGTCTGGGTCACCAAGCCCGACGGCAAGCGCACCCGCAAGTACGTCTACGGACAGACCCGCGAGGCTGTCCACGACAAGTGGATCAGGCTGCACCAGCAGGCCAAGGCCGGTCCGGTTGTCACGCGCCTACCCACCCTCGCCGGCTACCTCGACTCGTGGCTCCGTGACGTCGTCGAGCCGAACCTGGCCCCCGCCACAGCGGCCAACTATGACATGTTCGTCCGCCTCTACATCGCGCCGGAGCTGGGCTCCCGCCGCCTCGACAAGCTGACGGTGCGGGACGTGCAGACCTGGCTCAATCAGCTCCGCTCCGCCTGCCAGTGCTGCCTACAGGGCAAGGACGCCGCCCGGCCGGACGGCAAACGGAAGTGCTGCGCTGCCGGCCGCTGCTGCCAGCGGACCGTCTCCGAACGGACCGCCCGCGATGCCTGGATGACGCTCCGTGCCGCCCTGAACAACGCCGTCCGCGACGAGCTGCTGACCCGCAACCCGGCGGCGCTGCTCCGGGTGGCCAAGCCCCGCCCACGCACAGACAAGCCGTGGTCCGTCGACGAGGTCCGCCAGTTCCTGGAGTCGGCCCGCGCCGACGGCGACCCGCTCTACGCCGCGTACGTGCTGATCCTCGTGCTCGGACTGCGCCGGGGTGAGGTACTGGGCCTGCGGTGGAAGGACGTCGACCTGGCCGCCAACGAGCTGTCGGTGGCCTACCAGCTCCAGCGCATCCGCCGGCAGCTCCTGCACCGCGAAACCAAGACCGAAGCGTCGGACGCGACCCTGCCCCTGCCGGCCATCTGCGCCACTGCCCTGCACTCTCGTCGGGAGGATCAGAAGCGGCACCAGGAGCATGCCGGTCGGGCATGGCAGGACAACGGCCTGGTCTTCACCACCCGGCTCGGCACGCCGATCGAGCCGAGGAACTTCCACCGGGAGTTCAAGACCCGCTGCCGCAAGGCCGGCGTCCGGGAAATCTCTGTGCACACCACCCGGCGCACCTGCGCCACCCTGCTGGTGACGCTCGACGTCCACCCCCGGGTCATGATGCGGATTCTCCGACACAGCCAGATCGCCGTGACCATGAACATCTACGCCCAGGTCGCCTCGGAGGCGACCGAGACAGCTCTCACCCGGCTCGGCGAGCAGTTCCTGTGAGCTGCTGTACTGTCACGGGTCTCGATCAACTCAAGGAGTGCCAGGGTGGAGCCGTTGGGGATCCCGCATGACGCCTTCGGTCGGCTTCGCCTCGCCGACGTCATAGCGGCGGAGCACCTTGAGCAGCTTCGCAGCTGGGAGTACTTGGAGCGTTGCTGGGTCGGCGAGGCGTCGGGCTTCACGGAGTGGCTGCGTCTTGAGTCGGCTCCCGAGGTAACGCGTTCGGTAGCGATCGACCTCATCACCCTGCCGGAGTCAACGGTCCAGAGCATGACGGACGCGCTCCGGCTCCCCCTGCAGGCAGGGCTGGACCAGCAAGAGATCACCGGCGTCTTCGGCGAGCCCACCGGCAGAGAGAGATTCGTGCGGGATCGAGTCACCCTCGTCTTCCGCATCGGCGCTGCCGAGTCCTACGAACTGAGCTGCACGGTGCACGAGGAGCAGGGTCTGATCTACCTCACGATGCATCCAACGCCGCTGCCGGATTAGCTCGCGGCCAGCCCCATCGACCCTGCGGCCGACGACTGCTGTACTTCACTGCTGTACATGATCGAAAAAGGCCGTCTCCGACGAACGGAGACGGCCTTTGACCTGGGGTGGAGCTGAGGGGATTTGAACCCCTGACCCCCTCGATGCGAACGAGGTGCGCTACCGGTCTGCGCCACAGCCCCTCCGCCGGCGGACCGGCGAGGTCCCACCCGGCTGACACCGGGCGGGCCGGCGACAAGGCTAACAGGTCGCCGGCCTCAACCGCGAATCACCCCCGGCGCGCCGCGCCCTTGATCGACTCCGGTTCGGCTATGTGGGGGTATCCGCAGCCCCAGGACACCCCCACATCGCCGATATGGCGACCGGCATCGAGCGAGCCAGCCAGCCGGCCCGCCCCAGAAGGGGACGAACCGGTCAGGCGGAGTGGGAGCCGCGGCCGGACTGGTAGGGGCGGCCGCGCAGGCCACCGGCCCGCCGGTAGGAGACCGAGCCCCCGCTGGCCGCCGCCGGGAGGTCGGCCGGGCGGTCCAGGCCCATCGCGGCGCGGCGTACCACCTCGCGCTGGGCCGCCAGCCGGCGCTGCGCCTCCCGGCGGGCCGCCGCCCGGCGGGCCTGCTCCCGCCGCACCTCGGCCTGCCGGGCGGCCAGCCAGGCCGCCTCCCGGGCCCGCGCCCGCCGCCGCCGACGGTCCGCCACCGCCCGGCTGCGCAGGTGTACGACGTACGCGACCAGCAGGGCGGCCGTCACCGAGAAGCTGATCCAGAAGCCGGGGCTGACCACGATCACGCCGATCAGCTCGACGAAGTTGAGCAGCAGCAGCGCGGCGAGCACCCGGCGGCGCCGGTAGACGGCCGGGGTGTGCTGCCGGCGCGGCGGCGGCCGGCGGCGGGCCCGTTTCGGCGCGGGTGGGACGGCGCGCAGCCGGTTGGACCGGCGGGACGCCGGCGGCCCGGAGACCGGGGCGCTGAGGCCACCCGTGGCGGCACTCTCACTGAGGGTGACGACGAGGCTGCGGGACGGGTTGACCGGCCGCCGGCCCGGGACAGTACGGCGCCGCCGGCGGCGCTGGAGCACCCGCGCCGTCGACTGCGCCCGCTCCGCCACCAGCCGCTCGGTGGCGTCGTACCGGCGGACCAGCGCCGGCGCGAGGGCGAGCAGGCCGGCGGCGGCGAGGACGGCGAGGAGCACCGACGTCGGCACCCTCACCCCTCCCGTCACCGAGTTCGGAGCAACCGTTGACCGACCGCAGGATCTTCCGCCGATCGGGCTCGGGTGCGTGGATCGTACGGGCGGACAGCGCTTGCCATAGCTTGCAGTTACTTGAGGTTACGGGCCACCTGCCCCGATGCTGACGCGCCGCGCCGATCCCGTGCGTGGGACGGCTCACCCGGCGGCGGCGCGGATCCGGTGCCAGCGGGCCAGCAGCCCGCCCTCGGCGGCGATCTCCTCGCTGGTCATCGCGTATCCGATGTGGTCGCGCCAGGTCCCGTCGATGTGCATGTAGCGCACGTGGTACGCCTCCTCGCGGAAGCCCAGCTTCTCCACCACCCGGCGCGACGGCCCGTTCTCCGGCCGGATGTTCACCTCCACCCGGTGCAGTCCACCGGGGCCGAACGCGTGGTCGACGGCGAGTGCCAACGCGGTCGGGATGATCCCTTGACCGGCCACTCTGGAGTCCACCCAGTAGCCGACGTAGCCGGAGCAGAACGCCCGCCGGACGATGCTGCCCACGTTGAGGTGGCCGACCAGCCGTTCCCGCCCGCCCTCGCGCAGGCAGACCGCGAACGGCATCCCCTCGCCGGTGCGCGCCGAGCGCCGCTGGTCCCGGTACACCCAGCGGAACGCGGCCGGCGAGTTCAGCTCGTCCCAGCCGCCGGGCAGCGACGACTCCCAGGGCGCCAGCCAGGCCTGGTTGGCCCGGCGCACCTCCGACCAGGCGGCCGCGTCGGAGCGCCGGTACGGCCGCAGCAGCACCGGACCGTCGACCAGCACGGCCGGCCAGCCGGGCGCCCGTCCGGGGTTGAAGAGACTCACCGGGCGGACCCTACGCCCGCGAGCGCGGGCCTCGGAAGGGCACGCCGCAGGCTCACCGACGTCGATCCAGTAACAGCACGTCCACGGTGGAGCCGGCGGCCGCCGTGGTGACCCGCTCGCCGAGCACCATCAGCCCGTTCGCCTCGGCCAGCCCGGAGAGGGTGAACGGCCCGCCGCTGAGCGGCTGCACGGTGTAGCCGCCGCCGCGCCGCTCGGCGACGTGCGCGGGCCGGAACTCGCGCAGCCCGGCCGGGGAGGAGATGGTCTCCAGCAGATGCGCGCGGACGCTGGGCCGGAACACCGGCTCCGCACCGGCCAGCAGGTTGATCGCCGGGCGGGCCAGCACCTCGAAGCCGATCAGCGCCGCGCCCGGGTCGCCGGGCAGGCAGACCACCGGGACCTCCTCGGCGCCCACGGTGCCGAAGCCGAGCGCGGTGCCGGGATAGAGCGCCACCTCGGTGAAGGTCACCGGCCCGGCCCGGCCGCCGTCCCGACGGGACAGGATCCGGCGGACCATGTCGCCCGGCCCGGTGCCGGTGCCACCGGTGGTGATGATCAGGTCGGCGCGCAGGGTCTGGTCCTCCAGTAGCCCGCGCAGCCCCTCCGGGTCGTCGTCGCAGATGCCCACCCGGTACGCCAGCGCGCCCGCCTCGGCCGCGGCGGCGGTCAGCGCGTGCGAGTTGGCGTCCACCACCTGACCGGGCTGGCTGCCCCGGCCGACGTCGACCAGTTCGTCGCCGGTGGCCACGATGACCACCCGGGGGCTGGGCCGGACCACCACGTGCCCGATGCCGGTGGCGGCGAAGACCGCGACCAGGGCGGGCGAGACGTAGGTGCCGGCCCGGGCGAGCAGGGCGCCGGCCGGCAGTTCCTCACCGGCCCGGCGCACCCCGTACCCCCGCTTGGGGACGCGGAAGATCTCGACGGCGGCCATGCCCTGGTCGGTCCACTCCACCGGGACCACCACGTCGGCCGCGATGGGCAGCGGCGCCCCGGCGGCGACCGAGAAGCACGAGCCCGGGGTGAGCCGGACCGGCCGCCAGCTGGCCGCGCCGAGGTCGCCGACCACGTTGAGCCGCACGTTCCGCCCGCCCGGCGACCCGGCCTGGGCGGGTACGTAGCCGGCGCCGCGGCCACCCCCGGCGATGTCCTCCCAGCGGGCCGCGTAGCCGTCCACCGCCGCCTGGTCGAAGGCCGGGAAGGCGTGTGGCGCGACCACGTCCTCGGCGAGGACGTTGCCGTGCGCCTGGGTGAGGTCGAGGTCGAGCGGGGGCAGCGCGCGCAACCTGCGCAGCACACTGCCCAGGTAGTCGGCGAGCGGCGTCAACTCGTTGGCGGCCGCCTCGGCGTCGGCCGTCGCTGTCATGTACCAGATCCGCCCGCCGTGTCGGCGTTGACGAACTCGACCAGCCACTTGCGGAACTCGGCGCCGAGGTCCTCCCGCTCGACGGCGATCTGCACCACCGTCTGCAGGTAGCCCAGCGGCATGCCGGTGTCGTAGCGGGTGCCCCGGTAGACGATCGCGTGCACCGGGACGCCCTCGTTGCGCAGGATCTCCATCGCGTCGGTCAGCTGGATCTCGCCGCCGCTGCCGGGCTCGGTACGCCGGATCGCGTCGAAGATCGCGCCGGGGAGCACGTAGCGGCCGAGCACCGCGAGGTTGCTCGGCGCGTCCTCCGGCTTGGGCTTCTCGACCATGCCGGTGACCTTGACGACCTCGCCGATGTCGGTCAGCTCCGCCTCGGCCGGCGCGACCGAGGCGATCCCGTACCGGCTGGTCTCGGCCGGGTCGACCTCGAAGAAGGCCAGCACCACGCCGCCGGTGCGGGCCTGCAGTTCCAGCATGGCCGGCAGCAGCGGCTGGTCGAGCTTGACGAACTCGTCGCCGAGCAGCACCGCGAAGGGCTGGTCGCCGACGTGCGACTCGGCGTACCCGACGGCGTGGCCGAGGCCGAGCTGCTCGGGCTGCCGGACGGTGTAGATGTCGGCCAGCTCACTGGGGCGCTGCACCGCGGCCAGGATGTCCGGCTTCTTCTCCAGCCGGGCCTCCAGGTCGGGGCGGCGGTCGAAGTGGTCCACCATCGACGTCTTGCCCCGACCGGTGATCAGCAGGACGTCGTTCATGCCGGCCTGGGTGGCCTCCTCGACGATGTACTGCAGCACCGGCCGGTCGACCACCGGGAGCAGCTCCTTGGGCACCGCCTTGGTGGCCGGCAGGAACCGGGTGGCCAGACCGGCGGCCGGGATGACGGCCTTGACCGCGCGGGAGCGACCGGTTGCGGCGGTCGCCGTGGAGGGCTTCGCTGAGTGCTCCGACATGTCGCGAGACTATCGGCCACGGGTCTGCCTTGGCGGGTGTGGCCCGGAAGACGCGCCGCCGGGCGGTCCGGTCCGGCCGGTGGCCGCCCCGGCGTCCGGGGCGGCGGCGCACGGCTCGGGCTCCCCGGGCGCCGGCTCGACGGCCGACCGAGCCGGCAGCGGGCCGGCGCCGGCCCGGGGAAACCCGTCCGGCGGGCTGACCGCCGCCGCCGGGACCGGGATCTCCCGCACCGGCGGCGCGTTACGCGCGGTGGCGATCCGCCAGGTGTCCCGGCCGGCGTCCTTGGCCGCGTAGAGGGCGTCGTCGGCGGCGTCCAGCACCTGCTGCCCGGTGCTGGCGTGGTCGGGGTAGACGGCGATGCCGATCGAGACGGTGACCCCGATGGACACCGGGGTGCCGCCGTGCCCGTGCACCGCGATCGGGGTGCCGCGGATCGCCGCGCCGAGCCGTTCCGCCACGATCGCCGCCCCGCGCGCGTCGGTCTCCGGCAGCAGCACCACGAACTCCTCGCCACCCTGGCGGAAGGCGAGGTCCACCTCGCGGATCTCGCCGCGCACCCGGCGGGCGAACTCGGCCAGCACGGTGTCCCCGGCCGGGTGCCCGTAGGTGTCGTTGACCTGCTTGAAGCGGTCGAGGTCGAGGGCGAGGACGCTGAGCATCCGGCCGAACCGGCTGGCCCGCTCCACCTCCCGGCGCATCGATTCGCGCAGGTAGCGGTAGTTCCACAGCCCGGTGAGCGGGTCGGTGAGGGAGAGCCGCTGCGCCTCCTCGTGCACCCGCACGTTGTCCACCGCCACCGCCGCGTGCCCGGCGAAGGTGCGCAGGGTGGTCAGGTCGTCGTCGTCGAACTCGTCCGCGCCCACCCGGTCGTAGAGGACCAGCACGCCGAGCGCGCCGGTCGCGGGCGCCGGCTCGGGGCCCGGGCGCGCGGCCGGGTCGCCGGGGCGGGCGGCGGTCTCCGCGCCGCGTCCGGGCGGCTCGGCCGGTGCGGCGCCGGGAGCCGCGAACGGCACCGCGACGTACGTCTGGCAGCGCGGCTCCCCCACCGGGACGGCGGAAGGCTCGACCCGGCCGCGCCGGGGCTCGCCGGTCGCCGCGACCGTGCCGACCACCCCGGTGCCCACCGGCACCCGCAGCGGCGCCGAACCGGGCGGGTCGTCCGCCGGCCAGCGCTCGTCCAGCCCTTCGGTGCACTGCGCGACGAGCACACCGCCGGAGTCCAGCAGCAGCACGGCGCCGGCCCGGGCGCCGGTCGCCGCGATCGCGCTGTGCAGGATGACCCGCAGGATGCGTTGCAGGTCGTGGGTGCTGGCCAGGGTGTCGCCGAGCACCGCCAGGTGCCCGCGCAGCTGGTCCCGGCTGCTGGTCAACGCCGCCACGTAGCTGCCGGTCTCCCGGGTCATCCGGTTGAACGCGCCGGCCAGCCGGCCGATCTCGTCGCGGCTGCGCACCGGGACCCGGGTGCCGAGGTCGCCGCCGGCGACCCGGTCCACCGCGCCGGCCAGCTCCACCAGCGGCCGGGTGGTCACCCGGGTCAGTCGCCAGGCGGCGGCCACCGCCAGCAGGGCGGCCAGCAGCACCGCGCCGACCAGCGCGACGTGCAGGCCGGGCGGCTGGTCGCTGGGCACCGAGAGCACCAGCGGCAGCGGCTGCCCGGAGGCCGGGCCGACCCGGCGGACGTACCGGCCCTCGGCGGTCTCGGTGACCCGCTCGCCGTCGACCGTGCCGGCGGCGGCCAGCACGGCGTCGCGTACCCCGGTGGCCTCGGTGGTGTGGGCGACCCGGGCGGGGGCCGCGGCCCCGTCGAGCAGGGTGACCGCCACGCCGGTGACCGCGGCCAGCCGGGCCACGAAGGCCGGGTCCACCGGCTGCGCGGCGGCGACCGCGCCCAGCGCGGTGCCGGCCGGGTCGCGCAGGTCCACCCGTACGGCGAGGGCCGACACCGGCCCGAACGCCGGGCCCGTCCCCGCGCAGTCCCGCCAGGGGGCCGGCGGAGCGCCCGGCGTCGCGTAGGTGACCCGGCCGGCCACGTCGGTGACCCGCACCCCGGCGGCGAGGCCGCGGCTGACCACCTGGCCGGCGGCGCCGGCGTGGTCGGGGGTGAGGGCGACCGCGTCGGCCGCGGCCCGCAGCTGCTGGCAGAGGGCGTCGACCGCGGTACGCACGGTCGCCGCCGCCACGGCGAGGCGCTCGGTGGAGCGGCTGCGGTCGACGGACGCCACCGTCGAGGCGACGAAGAACGCCCCGAGCAGGACCGGGCCGAGCACCACCGCCAGGAAGGCTGTGGTCAACCGCCCGCGTAGCGTCACTCGGTCCCCCCGGAAGTTCCGCCTCCGATGCTGCGATGCTGACACAGAGCGACCAGGTGACAGGCGTTGCGTCAGGAGTGTTGCGTGGTGGATTTTTCTGATGGAGCGGAAGCGGCCGATGTGGCACATGTGGCCAAGCGGGACGCCCGCACCGCGCTGCTCGCCCACCGCCGGGCGCTGACCGGGCCGCAGCGGGCCGCCGCCGCGGCGCGCGTCCAGGCCGAGCTGGTCTCCCTGGTACGCCGGCTGCGCCCGCGCCGGATGACCGCGTACGTGCCGGTGGGGAGCGAGCCGGGCGGGCCGGAGCTGCCCGCGGTGCTCGCCGCGGCGCTGCCGCCGGGGGGTGAGCTCCTGCTGCCGGTGCTGCGGGCGGACCTGGACCTGGACTGGGCGGCCTGGACCGGCCCGGACGCGCTCGTCGCGGCGGGGCGGGGGATGCGGGAGCCGGCCGGGCCACGGCTCGGCGTGACGGCGGTCGCCGGGGCGGAGCTGGTGGTGGTGCCCGCGCTGGCGGTGGACCGCCGGGGGCTGCGGCTGGGCCGGGGCGGCGGCTCGTACGACCGGGCACTGGCCCGGGTGCCGGCGACCGCGCTGACCGTGGTGCCGCTGCACGACGGCGAGCTGGTCGAGGCGGTCCCCGCCGAGCCGCACGACCGCCCGGTACGCGCGGTGGTCACCCCGACCGGCGGCCTGCGTACGCTGGACGCCGCGTCAGGCATCGAGCCAGGTGTCGCGCCCCACACTTCCGCTGGACGAATCCGGGGGGCATGACGCACCATTGGCACTCGAATACGTCGAGTGCCAACCGGCCGTGCCAGATCCGGAGGAGAACGTGCCCACGTACCAGTACGCCTGCACCGCGTGCGGCCACCAGCTCGAGGCGGTGCAGTCCTTCTCTGACGAGCCGCTGACCGAGTGCCCGGCGTGTGAGGGGCGGCTGCGGAAGGTCTTCAACTCGGTCGGCATCGTCTTCAAGGGCTCCGGCTTCTACCGCACCGACTCCCGCTCGTCCGGCTCGGACACGGCCAGCAACGGCGCCAGCAAGCCGGCGAAGAGCGACTCGTCCTCCTCGGGCGACTCCGGCTCGTCGAACGGTTCGAGCACGTCGGCGTCGAACGGCTCGTCCAGCTCGTCCGGTTCGTCCAACGGCGGGTCGACCAGCAAGGCCCCGGCCGCCAGCACCGCCGCCTCGTCCTGACCGACCGGGCTCGGCGGCGGCCGTCCGCCACCGTGGCTGGCTGATCGACTCGGTGTGCCGCAGGTCGCGGCATCCGCCGACCGGGCTGGTGGTCGGCGGCCGGCCGGCCCCGGCGGCTGACCGGGGCGCGGGCGGCACGATGACCCGACCGGCGGCTCAGGCACACCGTGACCTGCCGGACCACGATCGCGCAACGGTCAGGTCGGGGTCGGGGGCCTAGCAGAACGGACCGTCGCGCGGGCGTTGTCCACAGGCCGTCGGGTTGTCCACAGGCTGCCGGCGGTGGACCCGCCGGTCGGCGTTCCGCCGCCTAACCTGCTGCCCACGGGTGCCGGAACCGGCGCCTGGTCCAGGCGGGGGAGGCGGCCATGGCGACCGGCGGCGCGGTCTCGGCGAGAGCGCTACGTCCGCTGCGCCGGCCCCGGCTGCCGCGACGCCACACGCTGCTCCGGGCCGGGCTGGCCGCCGCGCTGCTCGGCCTGGCGGCGGCCGTCCTGCACACCCCGGCCGGTTGTCCACCCGCGGCGCCGGGATCCCGGCCAGCGCCCACCGGCCTACCGGCCGGCTCAGCCGGCGGGCCGGCCGCCGGCGCCGATACCTCGGGCGCGGACGGGCCGGGGGCCGGACGCGGTGACGGGTCCACGGGGCCGGCGCGCGGCGACGCCAGCCCGCCACCGGCGTCACCGGGCGAAGACCGGTCCGGCGGGACGGCGCCCGGAGGCGCAGGCCGCCCCGGCGGGCCGGGGCCATGGGGCGACGAGGGCGCCGCCCCGGGCGGGCGGCCGGCGCCCCTCCCGGTGCCCAGCGGCGCGGTCGGCGTGCCGGTCCGGCTGGCCGAGCCGGCCGCGCTCGCGGTGCTGCGTCCGGGGGCCCGGGTCGACCTGCTCGCCGTGCCGGCGGCCGGCGGGGCGGGGACCCTGCTCGCCTCCCGGGCGCTGGTGCTCGACGTGGTCGGTGCGGACGCGCTCGACGCCGGCGCGGCGCTCTACCTCGCGCTCCCGCCCGACCAGGCCCGCCGCGCCGTCAGCCAGCCCGAGGGCAGCCGCTTCGCCATCGTGGTACGCGAATGACCAGCACCTGGCCGCCTGCCACATGGGGTCGCCGCAACCCGCGCCCAGTGGCCGCCGCCCGCGCCCGGTCGCCGGTGTCCGCGTCCGCCCGGCGCATCGCCACGTCCACTGCGCGGGGTCGGCCGGCCCAGGTTGATCGGCTGCCACCCGGCGCCGGGTTCACGACGCGTGGCCGACGGGCCGAGGTTGATCGACTCCGTGTCGCCGATATGGCGGTCACCGAGCGGCGGCGACACCCCGATATCGCCGACACGGTGTCGATCTCCGACGAACGCCGCCACCGGCGCCCCCCAACCATGCCGGGCGGGTCAATGCGGTGGGCGCTCCGCCGGGCGGGTCAGTCCCAGTGCGGTGGGCGCTCGGCGAGCAGCCAGTCGTCGGTGCCGCCGGTCCGCTCGCCCCAGCCCCGGTCGGTGTCGTCGGCGGTCTGCTCGGGCAGCACCACGAAGTCGTCGCTCAGGTCGACCGTGCGGTCGTCGTCGCCGCGTACCGTCCCGGGGTCCTCGGTGCTCACGAGCGGCAAGACTAACGCAACCGCGTCTTGGTCGACCGCCACCGAGCCGGCGCGACCGGCCGCGTCCGCCGGCCGCGGGGCCGGTGCGTTGGTAGCGTCGGACGGCGTGACGACCCCCAGCTCCGGCGACTCCCCGGACGACTACTGGCGACGACCCGACGCCGGCGCGGAGGGATCGCCGACCCAGCCCTCGGCCGCCGCGGTCGGACCGAGCCCCACCCCTCCCGCCAAGGATGAACCGAGCCGCACCCCGCCAGCCCAGGGTGAACCTGCCGGCACGGCGGCACCGCCGGCGCCGGGCGAGGCAGCGTGGGCTGCGCCGGGCGGACCGGCACCGAGCCCGCCAGCAGCGACGCCGAACGGACCGGCAGCAACCCCGCCACCGGCAACGCCGGGCGGACCGGCATGGACCGCGCCCGGGCCGGCGGCCCCCGCCGCGGGCGGGTACGCCGGTCCCCCGCCGACCGTCCCGCCCCCGGCCGGCTGGCGGCCGCCGGTGCACCTGCAACCGCCACCGCCCCGGCCGCTGCCTGCGCAGGACATGGTCGGGCTCGACGCGGCGGAGCAGCGGGCGCAGCGGGTCACCTGGAGCGTGGGCGTGGTCGCCGGGGTGGTGCTGGTGGTGCTGTCCTGCCTGCTCTGCTCGCGCGTCCTCTTCTGACCCGGGTCAGAAGGTGTTGCCCCAGACGGCGTCGGCCCCGGAGTGCCCGGTCAGGTAGACGTAGACCAGGGACGCCGCCCCGAGCGCGACCACCACCACCGACAGCGCCGGCACGGCCCAGTTCGGCAGTCGCGGCACCCGGGGATGCCCGCTGGTCAGCGCCACCAGCAGCAGGGCACCCACGCCGAGCGGCAGGGTGTAGCGGAACAGCAGGTCGCCGTACTTCGAGTGCTCGAAGATCTTGTCGAGGATCTCGCCCTGGAAGCCCCGGGCCACCTGGTGGTCGGTGAGCACCTCCCCCGACTGGACGGCCACCCACGCGGTCAGCGGCGCGATCACGGCCAGCACGGCCACCGCCCAGTCCAGCCGCGGCCGGAACCGGGGCAGCGCCACGTACGCGGCGGAGAGCAGCGCCAGCAGGGGCACGAAAACCACGACCGCGTGCACCACCAGCGTGTGTACTGGAAGACCCAGCACCTTCAAGAACATCGACAACCTCCGGGGCAGTTCGCGGTCGCGGGATGCCAGCGTAGTGCGCCGGTCGACCCGCCCTGGACTCCTCACCGGGTCACACGCACGCCCGACGGGTCCGGTTCACCGGACCCGCGACGATCTTCCTCGAAAGATCAACGCTGGTCACCGGGCTGTGGCCGGGGCCACCTCGGGTCGGCCTCGGTTGTCGGTCCCTCCCGCCCGTGCTGTCATTGGCACATGTCCGGTGGCGAGGAGCTGCTCCGGTCGAGGGGCCTACGGGTCACCCGGCCGCGCCTCGCCGTGCTCGACGTACTGGCCGCCGGCGGCCACCTCGAGGTGGACGAGATCACCCGGCGGGTGCGCGAGCGCCTCGACTCGGTCTCCACCCAGGCCGTCTACGACGTCCTCGGCGCGCTGTCCCGGGCCGGCCTGTCCCGCCGGATCGAGCCGGCCGGCAGCCCCGCCCGGTACGAGGCCCGGGTCGGCGACAACCACCACCACGTGGTCTGCCGGGGCTGTGGCGAGATCGCCGACGTCGACTGCGCGGTCGGCTCCGCACCCTGCCTCGACCCGGTCGTCGCCCACGGCTTCGAGGTGGACGAGGCGGAAGTGACCTTCTGGGGCCTCTGCCCGACCTGCCAGGCCCGCCGGTCCGCCGACGACTGACCCGCCCTCTCGGCGCGGCGCCGGCCCGTCCCGGTGGCATGGCACTCTTGGTCGGTGGACTCCGATGACGTCGGCCTGTTCGGTCCCGGCTCGGTCACCTGGAAGGTGCACGAGGAGCCGATCCTGCTCGTCGCCGGCCTGCGCTCGCTCTACCTCCAGGCGCTGCACCCGCGGGCGATGGCCGGGGTGGCGCAGAACAGCAACTACCGCACCGACGCCTGGGGCCGTCTGGTCCGCACCGCCAACTACGTGGGCACCACCATCTACGGCACCACCGCCGAGGCCGAGGCGGCGGGGCTGCGGCTGCGCCGACTGCACGCCCGGCTGCGGGCCACCGACCCGACCACCGGGGAGGAGTTCCGCGTCGACGACCCGGCCCTGCTGCGCTGGGTGCACGTCACCGAGGTCGAGTCGTTCCTCGACACCGCACGCCGGGCCGGGCTGCCGCTGACCGACGACGAGGTGGACGGCTACTACACCGAGCAGCGGCGGGCCGCCGCCCTGGTCGGCCTCGACCCGGAGACCGTGCCGGGCACCGCCGCCGAGGTGGCCGAGTACTACCGGCGGATCCGGCCGGAGCTGCGGATGACCCGGGAGGCGGCGGAGACCGCGCTCTTCCTCACCGCGCCACCGCTGCCGTGGAAGCTCAGCCTGCCCGTCCGGGTCGGGCTCAACCTCGGCCCGCCCCGGTGGGCGTACCTCGGGATCGCCGGCACCGCGCTCGCGCTGCTGCCGGCCTGGGCCCGGCGGATGTACGGCGGGCTCGGCCTGCCGACCACCGCGCTCTCGGCGGACCTGACGGTGCGGGCGCTACGCCTCGCCCTGGCCGCGCTGCCCCGCCGCTACCGAGAGGGGCCGATGCAGCAGGCGGCCAAGGAGCGGGCCGCCCGGCTCACCGGCACCTCGGTGGCCGGCTGATCGGCTCCCGACCACCACGGTCCACTCCGGGGCGCCGGGCGGACAGGGTCAGCCCTGGCCGGGGAGCGGGTCGGCGGCGCGCTCGACGGCCGCCCACGGCTCCTTGCCCGGGGCCTGTGCGCCGGCGGGGCAGCTGCGCCGGTAGTCGCACCATCCGCAGCGGGGGCCCGGGGTGGTCGGGAAAGCCTCGTCGGGATCGCCGCCGTCGGCGACGGCCCGCTCGGCGGCCATGATGTCCCGCGCGGTCTCCTCGGCCCGGGACACCTGCCGGGCGAGCGACTCGACGGTGTGGTCGTGCCCGGCGACGGTGCCGGTGGGCAGGTGGTGCAGTTCCACCCGGCGGCACGGCCGGCGGAACACCCGCTCGGCCGCGTACGCGTAGAGGGCCAGCGCCTGCGAGCCGCGGGCGTCGTCGGCGTCCAGCCCGGTGCGGCCGGTCTTGTAGTCCACGATGACCAGCTCCGGGCCGTCCGGCCCCGGGCGGGAGTCGATCCGATCGGCCCGACCGTTGAGGGCCAGCACCGCCGTCTTCACCGCGACCACCCGTTCCACGCCGAGCGGCTCGTCCGCCGGGTCGAGGCTCGCCACGTAGGACTCCAGCCAGCTCAGCGCCCGCCGGTAGGCGGACCGCTCCTGCTCGTCGTCGCGGTAGCCCTCGCGGACCCAGGTGCCCTTGAGCAGGGCGGCCAGCGCCTCCGGCCGGCGTCGCTCGGCTGGCAACGCGTACCAGTTGCGCAGGGCGGTGTGCACGCTGGCGCCGAGCGAGTTGTGCGCCCAGGGCGGCCCCTTGGGCGGGGCGGGACGGTCGACGTAGGAGTAGCGGTAGCGCCGGGGGCAGTCGGCGTAGGCGCCGAGCTTGCTCGGGGTGCAGACGAAAAGCCGCTCCGGCATGCCGTCGAAGCCGAGCTGCTCGGGCTGGGCGTCGCGCGGTCGGGGCGCCCGGCCGCCCGCGGCGGGTCGTCCGGCTGAAGAGGCTCGTCGCACACCCGGATCCTGCCACCCGGCCCCGACAGAACCGGTACGGCGGTCAGCCCATGGTCGTGTACTGGGTCACGAAGGCGGCCACCGCGTCCGCGATGAGCTGCACCGCGATGGCGGCGAGCAGCAGGCCGGCGATCCGGGTGAGCACCTCGATCCCGCCCGGCCGCAGGATCTTGACGATGCCGCCGGAGAACCGGAGCACGATCCACACGGCGAGCATCACCGCCACGATTCCGGCGGCCACGGCCGTGTAGTCCGTCGCCCCGTCGGCCTGCTGCACGAAGAGCATGGTCGCCACGATCGCACCCGGTCCGGCCAGCAGCGGCGTGCCCAGCGGCACCAGGGCGATGTTCGAGGTGGTCTGCTGGCTCGGGTCGTCGGTCTTGCCGGTCAGCAGCTCCAGCGCGACCAGGATCAGCAGCAGGCCGCCGGCCGCCTGCAACGCGGGCAGGTCCACGTGCAGGTAGTCGAGGATGGTCTGCCCGGCCACCGCGAAGACGACGATCACGCCGAGCGCCAGCGCGACCGCCTGCCACGCCGCGCGGTTGCGGTCGCGGGCCGGCAGTGGGCCGGTCAGCGCGAGGAAGATGGGCATCATGCCCGGCGGGTCGACGATCACCAGCAGGGTCACGAAGACCTCGCCGAACAGCTTGACATCCACGCGATCAAGGTAGCCGTGGCGCCGGAGGCGAAAACGCGGATCAGCCGGAAGCGACCTCGGTCACCCCGGACGCCTCGGCGAAGATCCGCTCGTACGCCTCGGGGTCGGTGCTGAACGCGCCGAGCCGGACCGTCTTGTGCGTGCCGTGGAAATCCGACGACCCGGTCACCAGCAGGCCCAGCTCGGCGGCGAGGGCGCGCACGTGCGCCCGCTCGGCCGGCGAGTGGTCCTCGTGGTCGGCCTCCAGGCCGGCGAGGCCGGCCGCGGCCAGGTCGGCGATCAGCTCGTCCGGCACGATCCGCCCCCGCCGGGTGGCCCGGGGGTGGGCGAAGACCGGCACGCCACCGGCCGCCCGGACCAGCCGCACCGCGTGGAAGACGTCGATGTCCTCCTTGGGCAGGCGGTAGCGCTCCCCCAGCCAGTCCGGCCCGAACGCCTCCGTGGTGCTCGCCACCAGGCCGGCCCGGATCAGCGCCTGGGCGATGTGCGGCCGGCCCACCGTGCCACCGGCCGCTGCGGCGAGGATCTCCGGCCAGCTCACGTCGACGCCGTCGGCCCGCAGCAGCGCCACGATCCGCTCGGCGCGCACCTCCCGGGCGAGCCGCACCCGGGCCAGCTCGGCGGCGAGCGCCGGGGAGTCCGGGTCGAAGAGGTACGCCAGCAGGTGCAGCGGCACCGCCGGCTCGGCGTCGTACCAGCGGCAGGAGAGTTCGGCGCCGCGGACCAGGCGAAGCCCGGACGGCAGCGCCCGCAGCGCCGGGTCCCAGCCGGCGGTGGTGTCGTGGTCGGTGAGCGCCACGACGTCCAGCCCGGCGTCGGCGGCCGCCCGCACCAGCTCGGCGGGGCCGAGGGTGCCGTCGCTGGCGGTGGAGTGGGTGTGCAGGTCGATCCGCGGGCGGGAACTCACCGCCCGACGCTACCCGGGCCGGCCCGACCCGGTCACCCGGTGACCACCACCGGCCGTTCCCCGGACCGCACGCCGGGGACCGGGACCGGGGTGGCCCGCTCGCCGGCGAGCACCGCGTCCACCGCCGCCCGCACCAGGCCGCCCTTGGCGTCGGGGTAGACCGCGGTCCGCCCCGGTGTCCAGGCCACCGCCCCGGCCAGCGGCGGCCCGGCCGGTCGGGCGGTCACCGCCCCGGAGCCGAGCCCGCCCAGGTCGACCAGGAGCGCGGTGTCCGCGCCCCCGGCCCGTCCGTTGACCACCAGCCACCGGCCGTCGGCGGAGACCGCGCCGCGTCCGTCGGCGGCCAGGGTCGGCCCGCAGGCGGTACGCAGCGGCGTGAGCCCCGGGTCGAGCAGGGCGAGACAGGGTCGGCGCGGCGTGCCGGCGGTGACCTGGGCGACCAGCCGGCCGTCGGGCAGGCTGCCGTAGACGTGCGTGCTGGTGTCCTCGGTGGCGGGGACGAGCGCTTCGCTGCCCGGTCGCCACAGGGCGTGTCCGGGCCGGGCCGGGTCGAGGCGAGCGAGCACGCTGTCGCCGACGAACCGCACCGGTTCCACCGCTGCCGGCACCGGCGTGCGGACGGTGGCGACGAGCTGGCCGCCGACGATGCCGGCCGCCACCAGCTCCGCACCTTCCCGCCAGGCGACCTGGCGCGCGTCGTCGCTGAGCGTGATCTGCTCCGCGCCGGCCAGCAGCACCTGCGCCGCGCCGCGGGGCGGCACCAGCCAGAGGGACCGGCCGGCCGCGGTCGGGGCGCCGACCACCAGCCAGCCGCCGCCGTCGGGCAGCCGCTGCGCCCGCTCGGCCGGGCCGACCTCGAGCAACGGCGTCCGTCCGCCGTCGGCGGCGGCGAGGGTGGTCCCGACGATCAGGTCCACCTCGCCGCGGTCCTGGCCGACCGGCGCGGTCGCGGCCGGGGTCGGTTCCGGCAGCGGCGAGGCGTACGGGTCACCGAGCACCACGGTCGGGTTGGTGGGCGGCCCGGGTTCCTCGCCGAGCTGCGCCATCCCGGTGGTGAGCAGCGCCGTGGTCACCGTGGCCAGGGCCAGCCCGGCGACCGTGCGCCGGCGGCGGATCCGGTCGGCGCGGCGGATCGCCAGCCCGGCCGGGTCGACGGCGAGCGAACGGGGCACGGCGACCTGGCGGGTCAGGCTCTCCCGCACCGCACGCTCCAGTTCGTCCCGCCGCACGAGGAGTGGACGCGTCGGGCCGGCCGTTCGGTTGTCACGGCGACCCGGCTCGGCGGTCACCGGGCCTCCACGGCGGCGGTGGCCGCCGGCAGGCCGGACCGGGTCGGCACGGCCACCGGCACGACCTCGGCCGCCGGCTCCGGCGACGGGACGGCCGCCGCCTCCGCCGGCGCCCCCGCGGGTGCGTGCGGGGCCGCGTCGGCGGTCGGCCGGCCTGCGCCCGGGG